>JBGTBV010000048.1:0-36826 GCA_041749185.1 Daejeonella sp.
TACCTTCTCTTCCTTCTTCGCTGGCTTTCAGTAATTCTTTTTCTTCCGCAATTGTTAAGTCAATAAAAGGCGCTCTTGTTCTGGAATCAAGAATTGATTTTATGGTATTGAGAAAAGAAATATCCTCAATCTTAGAAATTCTGGTCATTAATTCTTTTTTTAATTCGGCGGTACTCATACGGTTTCGTTTCAGCATGTAAAGATAACGTTTTCTCGAAATCTACCGATAACCCCTCCAAACTCCTCTGTCTGTTTTCTTCCTCATTTGCACATCTGCCCATTTGCACATTACACGGTATCCATAAACGTTTTCTCCACCTTACTGAATACCGTGATGGAAGTTATTAAAAGAATTAGGGTGATTGTAGCCGAGTAGCCCAGCATCGGTACACTTATAACGCCTTCTCCCAGCAATCCATTTCTAAAAGCTTCGGTAAGCCAGGTAAGTGGGTTTAAACCGATGATGGTTTTGTATTTCTGGGGTATAAAAGACAGTGGATAAATGACAGGTGTGGCATACATCAGCAATTGTACTCCAAAACTCATCAGTACCGACATATCGCGGTATTTGGTAGTTAATGCAGATATGAGTATGCCCATAGCCAGGCCTAAAAGGGCAACGATCAGGATGACGACCGGGAGCCAGAAAATATTTAGACCTATATTAAACGGATACCCTGAAAAGGCATAATAAATCATCATAGCCAAAAGCAAAAGGAACTGAATGCACAGTTTAATGCCGTTGGAGATCACCACTGAAAGCGGAATGATGAGCCGGGGAAAATAGACCTTCCCGAAAATACCGGCATTGGCGATAAAGGTATTGGACGTTCCGTTCAGGCAGGCTGAAAAGTAATTCCAGAGCGTCAATCCGCAGAGGTAAAACAGGGGCTGCGGGATGTTATCTGTTGGAATGCGGGCGATTCTGCCAAATACAATTACGAAAACGATGGTTGTAAACAGCGGCTGCAAAAAATGCCATACCGGTCCGAGGACAGTTTGCTTGTAGGCTGCAATAAAGTCACGCCTCACCACCATCATCAGCAAATCTTTATAGTGCCAGAGCTCGGTTAACCGGATGTCAAACCAGGAATTTTTCGGCTGGATAATCAAATCCCAGGCATCCGCATCCGTTACCGAAAATCCTTTACGCTCTTCAGTAATTTGATTCATTTTTCAGGTTTGCTTCAGTTTTAAGCAAAGGACTTATGGGTTTTGCAGGCTCACTGGTTAATAAATTGTCAACTTTTTTCAGGTATAGCTCATAATTAAAATGTTCAATACAAAGCGCTTGTATTGCTTTAGAAGATTCTATATTTTTAGGTTTGTCCAGGTTTTCGCAAATAGCGGCAATGAGCGTTTCTTTTTCTCCGGGGTTAATAAGCGTGCCCAGCCTGCCCTCCAACAGCGCCTGCGTGCTTCCGTCCTGATTGCCTCCGATAATTTTACACCCGCAAGCCGCCGCTTCTATAAATACAATGCCGAATCCTTCCTTTTTGCTGGGCAGCACAAAAACATCGGTAAGCAAAAAATGCACGCTAAGTTCATCATCAGGTATAAATCCGGTAAGGGTTACGTTTGCGGCAATGCCAAGATCGCTGATCATGTTTTGGAGGCGCTGGTGTTCCTTCTTGTCGGCCTGGCCGGCAAGTAAATAATGCAGATCCGGATAAATTTGGATCAGGTTTGGCAGGACTTCCAGAACGGCATCGTAACCTTTATAAAGCTCGTAAGACGAGAGCCGGCTGAGGGTAAACAATATCGGCTGGCTGGCATTTAAGCCATAACGTGCCAATAAATTTTCAGGCTTGGCAAACCTTTCCGGGATATCCAGATATGGGTCGAGGCAGTTGGGCAATATGCTGATATTTTGCGGCGGCACCTGGTGTGTGTCTGTTAGAACCGAAGCAGTAAACGAACTTACCGACCAGATTTCGCAATGCTTTATCAGAAAATTGCGCTTCCAGTTGCTGATGTCTCTCCAGATTTCAATTCCGTGTGCGTATACAATAATCCGGGTTTCTGGCGATAATGATTTAATCAGGGAGGCCACGAACAGCAGGTTGATGTGACTTAACACCACTACGTCTGATCGTATTCCTTTGGCCACGGCCGCCGCCACAAATCTCCCCCGGCCGCCAGAAAATGCCTTGAATGAGATTTTAGGAATATATCTCGAATCGCGGTTTCCCGGATGGTCATACAGCGAGTATACATTCACGCTTGTTAGTGAAAATCCCATATCAAACAACACCCGGCAAAAAACGCGGCAAACTTTCTCTATCCCGCCGGTAAGGCTGAAGGTTCTGAGAGTTAGAAATAGAACTTTTGGTTTCAGTTTGTTTTAGTTGATGAATGCCGGTTTACCGGCTTTTTAATCAGAATGTTTCAGGCCGGCCTACCATTTACCGGTTTCTACGTGGTATAGCGCAAAGGCCGATGACCAATGCAGACGGTCGGTGTTGAAGCGGTTAATCAGTTTTGCGGAGGTCTTATTTCCATATATCGCCGGATCCGATACCACCTGATGCGTTCTCATCCATTCCTGGAACGGGAAGGAAAAGCCCATTTTAGGGCGCTTATAAATTTTTTCGGGAAGCAAGTATTTGAATGCGTCAATAAGCAGGCTTTTTGGCTGCAAACCGCTGAATTTTATTGCCGGATCTATGGATAAAACCAGTTGCACCAAGTCGCGGTCGAGGAAAGGCACCCGTACTTCTATACCATGGCTCATGCTCATATAATCTACATCTTTAAGTAGTTGATTTTGCATGTACAGATTTAACTCCAGCCAGCTTGCTCGGTTGCCGCCGTTCAGCGAATCAAACTGAAGATCCACCGGATAGTTCTGAAGCAGTTGGTCGATTTGCCATACGTCTGCATCCAGAATATCTGCAATCGTTTGGGGTGTAAAAAACCCTCTGGAAAAAAGGTATTCGCCTAAAGGGTTATCATAGCTTAGATAAAACAGACGTTTGTACTTTAAATCAGGATGTTTCCCAGCAGACCGCAATACGTTTTTGGGAAGTTTTTTAAGGGCCTTAATAGTGCTGGTTCGCCTGAAAGAGGGGTAACCGCCAAAAAGTTCATCGGCACCAAGCCCGGAGAGTACGGCTTTAAGGCCGCTTTCCTGAGCGCATTTGCTTACAAACCACGAATTTATACCATCTGTACTGGGCTGGTCCATCGCCGTGAGTATTTCCCCGAAATTGGCTTTGAAGTCCTGATAATTAATCCGGTAATCAGAATGATGCCCTTCAGTTTGGCGGCTGATTAGTTGCTGATATTTTTTTTCAGAATAATCGGTCTCTTCCAAATCAATGGATAGCGTGTTGAGTTGCCTTCCCTGAAACTCATTGGCCAGCAACGTAACAATGCTCGAATCAAGGCCTCCGCTTAAAAAAACGCCAATCTCAGCGTCGGCAATCAGATGACTTTTTACAGCAAGTTTTAATTGTTCCTGCACTTTGGCTACGGCTTCGGCTTTTTCTATTATCCGGGATGAATAGCTATAGCTGAAGATTTTGCGGATGTGCCCGGTATGTGTTTTATTGTTAAAGGTTAACAGATGGCCTTTTGGCAAGCTCAAAACCGATTTCAGGGTAGTGTATGGTTCGGGGATATGGCCCAGCGCAAGCAGATAGATTTTCCAGTGTTCATCTGATGAAAATACAATCCCGCTTTTTTTAAAAGCTTTCACCTCTGATGCGAACACCAGACCCTCGTTGTGTAGCGAATAATACAGCGGTTTGATTCCGCCCGCATCACGTAGTAAAAAAGTTTTCTGGGTGCTGTGATCAACCAATGCAAAGGCAAACATCCCGTTAAGGCGGGCAAAAGAAGATGTTCCCCAGTGCTGATAAGCTTTTAAAATTACTTCAGTATCTGTATCTGAATTAAAATAGTGGCCTAATTCTCTCAACTCAGACCGAAGCTCTTTGTAATTGTAGATTTCTCCGTTAAACGTTATCCAAAGCGAATTATCACCCGCCTGCATTGGCTGGTGCCCCGCCCGGCTCAGATCCTGTACGGCAAGCCGGCGGTTGCCGAGGCAGATACCGCGTTCTGAATCCAGATAAATCCCCTCGTCATCCGGCCCGCCGTGTTTCATCACATCGCACATTGCCTTTACACGGCTGTACAGGCCATCAGGATTTGGAGAGATAATTCCGGCTATGCGGCACATGAGACAATTAAAAATTAAGAATTATGACTGGGCTCGAGATACAGCTGTTAATTATTAATGCAAACTCATCACGCACCTGCATGGCTTCGCCGCGTCAGTCACATTTTAATTTTAAAATATGGCTAACCCGTAAGCGTATGGTTTCTGGCTTCAGAAGAAACCTGTATTACAACGGCTCTAAAAATACCGTTGGTATTTGCACCATTACCGCGTGGCCGGTATGGTCGAGCCGTAATATCACTTTTTTTTGCGATTGGTAGTCTACTAATTCTCCACTCAAGCCTTGTAGCGGACCGCCGATCACTTTCACCGCCTGACCTTTCTCCATCCGATAGCTTGTTATTTCCATATCGGATTCACTGGCAAGCAGCAACCGTAGCTGTTCAATTTGCCGGGCAGGCATGGTAGCTACTTTGCCCGAAAAATAGAGAAAACGGCTGATACCGGGCGTTACAAGCACGTTCATTTGTTGCTGCGCAGAGATGTATACAAAAATATAGGATTTTATCAAGGGCTCGTCAACCCATTTTTTGCGGTCGCTCCATTGCTTCAAAGTTTTTTGTAGCGGTAAATAGATTTCTATTCCCTTTTTTGCCAACAACCCGGCAGCCTTTTTTTCAGCCCTCGGATTGGTATATACAGGATACCAATTAAATTGCAGGCCAGTGTTCAAAACAGTAGTTTATTGGTTAGTACTGCGCTGCCAAAACTTCCACCAGCTCTTTTTGTCGTCTTCGGTGTAATAGCCAGATGATGAATATCCAGAGTAATCTGAATAATAATAGTAGGTTGAATGGGAACTGGTGGCATAGTTGGTAGAATAATAACGGCTATATAGCGCATCGTCCGTAAAAGCGTTTAGCACAATAACTACGTTGGTTAACCCGTACTCCCGCGAAATTCTGTCGGGAACGGAGCCTGCGGTGTATTTAGAAACCCCCGACCGGATTACATACAAATTGATGTCTGCCTGGCGGATAATTGGAATGGCGTCAGAAACCAGGCCCACAGGTGCGGTATCTATCAAAATAAAATCATATTTGCTTTTAAGTTCAGTGATAAAATCCCGCATTTTTTTGTTGTGCAGCAGTTCAGAAGGGTTTGGGGGCACCGGTCCCGATGGGATAAAATCCAGGTTTTCAACCTCCGTTTTAATGGTTATGCCTTCCAGGGTTTCCTGGTTTGCCAGGTAATTGCTCAAACCCTTATTGTTAATCACGTTAAACGTTTTGTGCAGTTTAGAGCGCCTTAAATCTGCAGCAACCAACACCACTTTTTTCTCTATTAGAGCCAATGTGCTGGCCAGGTTCACCGTTACAAATGATTTTCCTTCGCCTGCAATTTCAGAAGTAATACAAATCACTTTGCTTTTTTCTTCACTGGCCAGATAGCTTAAATTTGTGCGCACAGATCTTACCGACTCGGCAAACATAGATTTTGGCTTTTCCAGAGATAATATTTGGCGGTTTTCTTTGTCAATGTAATTGGGAAATCGTCTGATAATGCCGATAATGGGAATATTTGTGAGGCTTTCTACTGTTTCTTTATCAAAAATGTAGGGGTTGATAATCCTGATGAGCAATATTAATCCGATGCCGGTTGCCAAACCGAAGAACATGCCGTACGTATAAATCTTTTGCGGGACCGGAGCGATCATGTAACCTGGTGCCGCTTCGTTAACACTGGTAGCGCCCGGCACTACCGCAGCTTTACTGATTTGCGCCTCCAGTTTTTTCTCAGACAAGTAAGAAAACACTTTCTGATTAATATCAAAAACCGACTGCAGGTTTACAAAATCGCGTTCTGCGCTGGGTAATGAATTGAGGCTTTGCCGGGCAAGAGAAATCTGGTTTTCGATGTAGCGCTGCGTTTTTTGGTTACGTTCCCGGGCCAGTTTGATATTGTTTACAATTGCACTCTTTACTTCACTGATCTGATTTTCACTTTCCTGCACCGGTTGCGAACCTGCATTAAACTGTGTAAGCTTCTTATTGCGTTCGGCAATTAAGGTATTTAGTTGCGCAATGAGGCCGCTCAGGGTACCGCCGCCGGTTTCTTCAAGATTAAAATTAAGGTTTACATTGTCTTTGTTATTTGCAATCTGGCTTTCTAACTGTGCAATTGCCAGTTCTTCCAGCTTCAGCGTACTGCTTTGCGCTTCCAGTTCGGTTAATTTGCCAACGTTTAGTGAAGTATTGGTGTTGATATTAATGAGCCTGTTGTCTTTTTTAAACTGCTCTAATGCCGAGCCCGACTGACGGACCTGATCTGAAAGAAACTGAAGCTGATTTTCTATAAACTCGATCGTTTGCGAGGCAGCCAGGCTTCGCTGAAAACCGTCAAAATATACATATTCCCTAACAATGGCATTTAAAACATCAGCTGCGAAAAACGGGTTGGCATCTGTTTGCGACAGGAACAGTACGTTTGATCCTTTGCCGGCCTCACGCAGGCTCAATCCCGAAGCGACACGTCCGATAAAATCTTGTTTGGTATTGAACTTAAATGCGTACTCTGATCCGTTGGCGGCCGAACTGGATTTTACTCTGAATATCAGCCCGGGTTTACGAACGGTATCGCCATATTTAAAATTCTGCTTTTCTACCGTTTTGCCGTTTTTCTGCGAAAGTTCAAAAGAATTAGCCGTTAAATTTCTGATATCGTACATCTGCCGGTTAAAGTTGATGCTGTCCTGGCTGATAATCTCAATGGGGTAAGGTATTTCCGGATACATCTCTGTTGTGCGCACCCGCCCTCTGATGTAGTAGGATATCTTATAGTCCATCCTGGAGATGGCATTCATCAGCACCGGCTCAGATTGTATTACAAAAGTTTCTGACTGCAATTTATTTGTGCGGTCGTAAAAATTGCTCACCTTCAGCAATTCGGTTATCTCCGATTTTTTTTCATCAAACTTAATTGATGCCGAGGTAGTGTAAATAGGCGGGGTATACCACAAATAAATATAAGAGATTACCATCGCGATAAGCACACAACCTGCTATCCAGTACCAGCGGCTCCAAAGTATTTTAAATACTTTTTTATAGTCAATATCCTGGTTGGCGAGTTTATTCTCCTGCAGCAGTTCGCTCTTCATTTATTTGGTAAAGTTGTACACTATTAAAGCGAAATTTATAACAAGCAAAATGGGTTGCAACACACTCGATGCCCGCTGTAAGCGATCTGAAGTATTGAACGAGCCCAAAGGTTCAATATACAAAATATCATTATTCTGAAGTATGAGCTTCGGGTTACCTAAACTGTTAATGTTTTTGAGGTTTACGTAAATAATTTCAGGGTTTAGGCGGTCGCCGCGGATGATTTTTAAACTTTTAGGGTCGGCCCGCGGGCTTAAACCTCCGGCTTTACCGATAATATCAATTACATTCACTTCATCGTCATCCAATAAAAATTCTCCCTGACTGGCAAATTCTCCCAGCAGCGTTACTTTAAGGTTAACGATAGAAAGTTCAATAATTGGATCTTTGAGCAGGGTTCTTTTATACTCTGATTGAATTTTTCCGGTTGCCTGCTGTCGCGAGAGCCCGCCGACCGGAACCGCCCCCAATCCGGGAAGTATAACACTGCCGTCTGCATCTACCCGGAAAATGGTGGCGCTGTTTACGCTTCCCTTGCTGTCGCCTGTTGAAACCAATGAAATATCCTGCAAGTTGCGGATGCTGAGCAAATCATTTGGCTTTATGCGGTAAAAATCTGTGGGCTGGTTAGAGTTGTTTACAACGTAAACTGTTTTCAAAGAATCTATCGCCCCGTCATACTGGCTGGTAAACAAAGCATCGCTGTAGCGGGAGGCGCAAGAGCTTAAAAAAAACAGTACGGGAAACAAAATCAGGTAAGAGCGCAGGGAGAGTAGACGTTTAATCATTTATGAAAAACCACAAATACGTGTAGAATTAACAAAAGTTTCAATTTCAAAAATAAAGGTTTTTTACACAAAATATCCATTATTTTGCACGCCCTATGAAAATCTCCATAATAACCGTTGCCCTGAATGCCGAAGAATTTATCGGAGATTGTATCAGGTCTGTCATCGGGCAAACCTATGGTGATATTGAATATATTATTGTTGACGGCGCATCCACAGATGGAACATTGGGAGTGATCAGCCGTTATCAGCAAAAGATTGCCCGGGTAATTTCAGAAAAGGATCAGGGAATTTACGATGCGATGAATAAAGGCATCGCGGCAGCTACCGGCGAAGTGATCGGGATATTGAATGCGGATGATTTTTTCGCCGACCCCGGGGTGCTTTCCGCGGTAGCCCTCGAGTTTAAAAACGAGCAAACCGATGTGGTTTATGGGAACTTATATTTTGTGAACAGGCAGAACACCGAAGATATCATGCGACGATGGGTTTCAAAACCGTTCAACCGCATGGGTATGGAGTGGGGCTGGATGCCCGCTCATCCTACCTTCTACGCCCGAAAGTCCTGCTTTAAAAACTGGGGCGTATATAAATTAAATTTAAATTCCTCTGCAGATTATGAATTGATGCTCAGGTTTATGTATCTTAATAAAGCCAATTCCAAATTTCTTAACCGGGTGATGGTGATGATGCGAATGGGCGGAGTGAGCACAAAATCAGTGAATAACCGCCTGCTGGCATTGTGGAATGATTTTAAAGCCATGCGGGAAAACGGGATAACATTTGCCTGGATAAAAATTTTTGTAAAACCTTTGCGCAAAATTGTCCAATATTTATAATTGTAACTATTCAGATACTAAAACGGTATACGCTTGAAAAAACATTTATCTGCCAGCTATGAATTTTGATTTGAGGGGTATTGAACCTTTTAATTACATCATCATTATTCTGTTCTCGTTTTTGCTGGTTTACCTGGCAATTCCATCCATTATACACGTTGCAACCAAACATCAGTTATTCGATAATAATATTGTGGAGCGCAAAAATCAGCGTTTCGGTATTTCCCGCCTGGGAGGCATCGCCATTTTTTGCAGTTTAATTCTAACAACTTTGCTTTTTGCAGATTTTTTGAATAGCAGCGTCTCAAACTATCTCATCACAGCCTTCATCCTCGTTTTTTCTGTGGGATTAAAAGACGATCTCTGGGGTGTTAATGCAAGTACCAAGTTTTTCGTCCAGTTGCTGGCTGCCTTAACGATCGTGGTTTTGGCCGATATTCGCATTACCAGCATGCACGGCATATTCGACATTTATTTATTGCCGTATTGGGCGAGCGTCGTTTTCTCTGCCTTGCTGATAATCTTCATCACTAACTCTTTTAATCTAATTGATGGGATTGACGGCCTTGTGGGGCTTACCTCCATGGCCATCAGCCTCATTTTCGGACTGTTTTTCGCAAACATGGATCAGTACAGTTACGCCTGCATTTCGTTTACTGTAGCCGGTGCAAGTCTGGGTTTTCTACGGTTTAATATGTGGCCCGCCAGAATATTCATGGGCGACGCAGGTTCTATGCTAATAGGACTGGTTGTATCTGTTCTCGCTATTAAATTTATAGAGTTTAATACGGTTGCCAGTCATTCGCAGGTATTTTATCAATCTGCGCCGGCCATCTGTATGGCGGTGCTTATTGGGCCGATTTTCGACCTGATGCGGGTTTTCCTGCTTCGCCTTTGGAAAAAAAGTTCGCCATTTGTGGCCGATAACAATCATATTCACCACCGGTTGTTGCGGGCAGGCTTTACGCATTTACAAAGTGCCGTAATTTTGGTGAGCTTCAATAACTTTATGGTGGTTTTTGTGGTCGGCTTTCGGGGTGTTGAAAACACGCTGTTAATTGGCGCTATGTTTATTTGCTGCATCGTTTTTAATATTGTGCTTAGCCTTGTACTTCGATATAAAGAACGCGAAGTATTTCAATCTTCAGGCGTAGCTTCCCGGTTTGCCAAATCCAGTGCCTGAAGGACAGTTTTTCGCTTATCTTCTGATTTTCCTTAAAGGCATTTTCAATGCGAGTGTAAAACAACATTCAGGCTGAAGTTGAAGGCATAGTTTTACATTAAGAGGGTTTGGGCGTTGCCCTGAAGGGGGCCGGGCTTTACCCTGCAATCTTTTGCTTTCGCCTGCGGCGGGAAAGCAAAAGGATTTCCGTTCCAATCCCTAACGCCTTGCCGACCGATCTTTAGACGCTGAATAATAAAACGGAGCGATTGCTTCGCCGGTCGGGCACAGATGTTCTGAAAAAGGTCATTTTCTTCTGGCTGCGTGAGGGACCGAAGCGGAAATCCTTTTGTCTCGCCACCTTTGGCGGGAACAAAAGATTGAAGCGAATGGCCCGACCCGCAGGGGCACGCCCAATTTCCTTTCACATCGAGTGCCTCAATTGCAAGGGGAACGTGATGTTTTTATATGGATTTGGTCCATTTGAAGGAGTATTTTGCATCCGTAAAACAATATCCTCGCTGAAACGCTTATGTGCTTTTAGCGCTTTTGATTTAGCATGACAGAGATAGAACAGAGTATTGAAGAAACCGGACTTCGTTATGTGGATTCTTCTGCTGCCGGTTTCAGCAGGGTAAAAAATGGAAAAGGCTTTCGTTATCTGGATAAAAAAGGCCAGGAAATAACCGATTCTAAGATATTGGAACGGATTAGAAAGCTCGTTTTACCGCCCGCCTGGACAGATGTATGGATCGCGGAAAAAGCAAACGACCATTTACAGGCAACCGGTCTTGATGTAGCCGGGCGCAAACAGTATCGCTATCACGCCGAGTGGAGCAAACATCGGAATGAAACCAAATACTTTCGGTTACTTGAATTTGGAAGTAAACTGCCCGAGTTTCGCAAAAATATTTTGAAAGACCTGCGCCGCCGCGAGCTTGACGAGCGAAAGGTTTTGGCCGTATCTGTTAACGTGATGCAAAAAACGCTCATTAGGGTTGGAAATGAAACGTATAAGCAACTTTACGGATCTTACGGACTTACCACGTTACGAGACCGGCATGTTCAAATAAACGGAAATAATGTGCAGCTTAGTTTCAAGGGCAAAAAAGGGGTAGAGCATAGCATCAAATTAAATGATAAAACCCTGGCACGCCTGGTTAAAAAGTGCCGCGACATACCGGGGCAGGAACTTTTTCAGTTCTATACTCCTGATGGAGAACGCCGTTCAATTGATTCGGGGAAGATAAACCGCTACATTAGGGAGGTAAGCTGCTGTGATTTCACTGCAAAAGATTTCAGAACCTGGTCTGGTACGCTGGAAACGCTGCGACAATTGGCCAGCCTGGAGTATCCGGAAAACGAAACCCGCCGTAAAAAAAATGTGAATATTGCCCTCGACGAAGTTTCTGCCCGTTTAGGCAATACACGGACCATCTGTAAAAAATCCTACGTTTTTCCGCCGCTATTAGACGCTTACCTTAATGGGGAATTGTTGCCCTACCTCAGGAAGATAACCAAGGCTCAGGGTGCGGTAACCGCTAAAGGGCTAGACCATGATGAGAAAGTGCTACTAAGCTATCTTCGGGCCGAACGGCGAAGACGGGTAAAGCGATAGCTCCCGAGCTTTTTACTCTTCCGGCTCCTTTTTTACCGGATGCACGGGCTGCTCGTCCTCTTCACGCTGCCTGGCAGGATTGTCAAAATTGGCTTCCTCTTTTTTATACTTTTTGTCTTCGGGTTTCAAAACCGCCTCTTCATCATTTTCAGGATGTTTTATGTTCTTCTGTTCTGAATCTGCCGGCTCCCGATTTTCGGGCTTGTTACTTTGATTGTTGATCATTACTTTCTTATTTACCAGGTTGAACTAATCAGAATCATCATTTAGAGAATTGATAAACGAGGCAATAGATTTATTGTTTAAAATATAATCTGGCTCGCAACGGTCAATTGCCTTTTGCGGCATGTAGGATACTTCGGCGAAAGCCGGATCCTGAACGGCGGTAATCCCGCCGTTTTGCCGTACCAGCATTAACCCATCGGCGCCGTCAGAACTCGCACCCGAGAGCAGCAGGCAGGCCAGGTTTGGTCCATAAGCTTCGCTGGCTGTCTGAAAAGTTACATCAATGCCCGGCCAGGAAAAATTCACTTTTTCAGAAAAGTCCAGGGAAAGGGATTTATCGTTCTCCACCAGTAAATGATAGTCTGCCGGAGCTACGTAAATCCAGCCCGGAAAAATCCCGTCCTTATCATCTGCTTCCTTAACCATTAAAGATGTTTTGGACGCAATCAAATCTGTAAGCGACGAATCATTGGAGTATTTTCGATGCAGGACGATGAGGATACCAAAACTTAAATTAGTGCGTAGCAACGGAAAAACAGACAGCAATACCTCCAGGCTCCCGGCCGAACCGCCGATGGCCAGCAATTCAATTTTCCGTTTCCGGATTAGATCTTGCGCCATATTTTCTGCGTTCCAGTGTGTTTGTAGGTTGTAGAAATTGAAGAAAACCTCAGCGTTTCTTTGCTGCCCAAGGCCAGATACCCTAAAGGCATTAAACTTGAATCAAACAGATCAAGAACTTTAGATTGCAGCGATTTATCGAAATAGATTAACACGTTGCGGCATAATATTAATTGAAATTCATTGAAAGATCGATCTGACACAAGGTTGTGCATGCTGAAGATCATCTTCGCTTTAAGCTGATGGTTGAAGCGGGCCAAATCATAATTGGCGATGTAGTAGGAAGAGAAGTCTTTTTTGCCTCCCGAGAGGATATAATTTTCTGAATACTGCTTCATCTGGCCGAGCTGAAAAATACCCTTTCCGGCCTTCTGTAAAACATCACCGTTCAGATCAGTGGCATATATCAATGATTTGTGCAGCAAACCAGCTTCCTCCAGCAAAATCGCGATTGAATACACCTCTTCCCCTGTTGAGCAGCCAGCTACCCAAATTCGTATAAACGGATAGGTGCCCAGTTGCGGCAGCACGTCTGTACGCAAAGCATGGTAAAAGTCGGGGTCGCGAAACATTTCGGTAACGTTTACCGTCACCTGCTCAACAAAGCGCTTCAGGTAGGAAGGTTCTGTTCTTAAGTGATAGCGCAACTCGGCAAAACTTGGAAACTTATCAAGAATAAAAAGACGGCTGATGCGCCTTTTAAGAGATGCCCTGGAATATTCGGTAAAATCGTAACCGTATATTTCGACCAGATCGGTAAGTAGTAATTCTACTTCTTCATCAGATATTGAACTTGCCAGCACAGATCAGGTCAGGTAATTGGTAAGCAATTCAGTGAGCAGGTCAACATTCACCGGTTTAGAAACGTAAGCATTTGCCCCGGCGGCTAAACATCGCTCTTTATCGCCAACCATTGCCTGGGCGGTTACTGCAATAACCGGGATAGATGCAATATTTGCGTTACCGCGGATGTTGGCAATGGCCTCATAACCGTCCATGTAAGGCATCATCATGTCCATCAGCACAATTCCAATTTCTGCATCGCTGGCCAATAGGGTTAGCGCATCTCTGGCACTTCCCGCCGTTTCGCAGCGATAGCCGCGTGCTTTCAACACCGCATTCAAGGCGAAGATGTTGCGACTGTCGTCATCAACCAAAAGAATTTTTTTGGAGGTAGTGTTCATCGCTGTAAATAGTTATCGGCTAAGCCTGATGTTTTAAATTTGATATTATTTTCACACTGTTTATGCCTGGGTAACGGCCCAGCTAACTTCTCTGATCATACAACCAAACCCGTAATAAGGAGATCAGTTGGTCGGCATCTACCGGTTTTGAAATGTAATCAGATGCGCCGGCCCGGATACATTTTTCGCGGTCGCCTGTCATCGCCTTAGCGGTAACCGCCAGCACAGGCAAGTTTTTGTATTTCGGGTTTTCCCGAATGCGTGCGGTAGATTCGTAACCGTCCATTTCGGGCATCATCATATCCATTAAAACAGCATCAACCTGCGGGTTTTCTTCCAGTTGTTTCAATGCTTCTTTTCCATCTGTGGCCGAAATAATATTGACCCGGTATTTTTCAAGAGCTTTGGTTAGCGCAAATATATTCCGAACATCATCGTCCGCAATCAGCACGGTTTTGTTTTCAAGCACATCATTCAGACCCAGGGTTTGTTTACTCGGAATAGCAGCGGGCTTGGTTTTGTTGTCTTCAATAATATGAAGAAACAAACCCACCTCGTCTAAAATGCGCTGGTAGGAGTGAGCGGTTTTCACCACAATTGAATCTGCGTAATGCTTAATGCGATTTTCTTCAGCTTTAGATAAATTTTTTCCGGTAAAAATAATGATGGGGAGATTTTCAAGGCCGGGCGTTTTTTTAACTTCCTCTAATGTTTCGTAGGCGTTTTTATCGGGCACTCCCATATCCAAAATCACACAATCAACTTCTTTTTTCTGAAGAAGGCTTATGCTTTCCTGTACTTTTTCGCTAGTTTCTGAATGGATGTTGAAATTGCCTAAAAAATAGCTCAGCGCTTTGGCGTGCTTCTGGTTCTCCTCAATAATGAGTACTTTTTTGGGATGCCGGGTCAGCGCATCTTCAAGCCTGGCAAATATACCCGACATTTGTTCTAACGCAACCGGTTTATTTATAAAATCTACCGCTCCCTTAAGCAGGCTTTCTTTTTTAACCTCCATTGACGACATAATGTGGACGGGTATGTGCCGTGTTGCCGGATTTGATTTCAATTCCTGCATAACCTGCCAGCCGTCTTTAACGGGTAACTGAATGTCTAACAAAATTGCCAGCGGCTTGTATTGTTCGGCCATTGCAATTCCCTGGTCGCCGCGTACGGCAGACAAGCATTTGTATCCCTGCTTTCGCGAAAAATCCATCAGGGCCCTTGCGAAATTGGTATCATCTTCTACAATTAGTAGTACCCGGTCGCCGGCCTGTAAATGATGCCGGTCATCGGCAATTTCGCGGGGTATGTTCAATACTGTAAGGTCGGCGGGGGGGCTGGTAGTTATTACCGGGGGAACAAAACGCTCATGGATAATTTCCTGGTTTTGAACGGGTAGTCCAACCGGCTTTGCAACCGGTACCAGGAAATTAAACTCGCTGCCAGTTCCGGGTTTGCTACTTAACTTTATTTCGCCTTTTAAAAGTTTAGCCAGCTCCCGGCTGATGGAAAGGCCTAAACCGGTACCGCCAAATTTGCGTCTGGTAGAGCCGTCTTCCTGCTGGAAGGCTTCAAATATCAGATGCTGCTTTTCGGGCGCTATCCCGGTTCCGGTATCTTTTACGCAAAAGCTGATCAACGATGAATTAGCCGGCTGCGAAATTTTTAGTTCTACGCTGCCCTGGCTGGTAAATTTGATGGCGTTTGAAAGCAAATTTTTAAGTACCTGCTGTAGCCGCATCTTGTCGCTCACCATTATTTTAGGAGCGCTTTCGGCGATGATTACCTTAAAATCCAGATCTTTTTGACTCGCTACCGGCTCAAAAAGAGAGCGCATATCATTAGCAATTTCTTGCAAATCAACAGGCTCATATTCTAATTCCATTTTACCGGCCTCAATCTTCGAAAGATCCAGGATTTCGTCAATCAGCGAAAGCAAACCCTGACCGGCGTTTTGTATAACCTGCGCATATTCTACCTGCTCGGTGTCCAGGTCTTTGTTCTCAGACATTAGCCGGGAAAGCAACAGAATGGAATTGAGTGGTGTTCTAAGCTCGTGCGACATGTTCGCCAGAAACTCAGATTTGTATTTGGTGCTCAGCTCCAATTGTTCTGCTTTCTGCGAAATGTCCTGGTTTCTTTCAACTACCAGTTGATTCATTTCCTCGAGCATGCGGCCCTTTTCTTCCAGTTCCTGATTGCTTTGCAACAGCTCTTCCTGCTGTACGCGAAGCTCTTCTTCTGATGCCTGAATTTTCTGCGTTTGCGTTTCCAGTTCGAAGTTCAGACTTTCCATTTCGCTGTGCTGGGTTTGCAGTTCTTCGGTTTGCGCCTGGGTTTCCTCCAGCAAATCTTGCTGGCGCCGCCGTATAATGGAAGTATTTACCGCTATACCAATGTTGTGTGAACATTCTGAAAGAAAACTAAGATCAATTTCAGTAAATTCTTTGGTAGACGCCAGCTCAATTACGCCGATAACCGCATTGTTATAAAATATTGGTTCTGCAAGCACAACGGCCGGTTTGAGCTCGCCCGAAGCGAAATTGATAACCAGGTCGTCTGCCGCTATGTCTTTAATGACAATGCGTTTGCTGTCTAAGGCAACCTGACCAACCACGCCAGATCCTAATTTTATGCGATCCCGGTTAGGATTTTCGGTAAATGCGTACCCGTTTTGAAAATCCAAAAAACCATTTTCATTTAGCAGGTAGAAAGCGCCTACGTGGCTACTGGTATAATCTGCTATAAATTCCAGAATATCCCCGGTTAACTCTTTCACCGTTTTTTCGCCGACCAGCTTTTGGTTTACCGCCGCCAAACCGGCCTGCAGTTTCTCTTTGGCATGAAGAATTAAGAACGACTGTTGTAAAGAATTAGCCATCCTGTCAAGAGAATCGGCCAGGCTTCCCAGTCCATCTTTAATTTCGTCATTGATACGCAGCACGTAGTTGCCGTCTGAAATTTGAGCGGCCAGCACCTGGATCAGGTTGATACGCCCGGTTATTTCCTGGTCTTTTTTTTCCAGTTCGGTTTGCAGGCGTGCTTTCTCCGCGAAGTCGCGGTTCACCTTTAAATAAGAAACTACGGTGATAACCAAAGAAATTAAAGCGGCAATTAATATTAAAATGGGGGTAAAGGTGGCAAATTGGTCTAAAGATGATACACGCTGTTCTAAAAGCACTTTTTCGGCGGTTTCCATTTGTGCGGCGATATCGCGGGTGGCATCCATCGTTTTTTTTCCGTTTTGAAGTTGAGTCAGGCTAATCACCTCGCCCGATCTTTTCATTTCAATAAGCTTGTCTACGTGAGCCAACCGGTCCAGCACTAATTTTCGGAAACGATTATAATTAAGTTGCTGATCGCGGTTATCGCTTATTAAACTTTCAATTCGGGTAAACCGCGACATCACCTCTTCATTGGTGCCTTCATTCACATCCAGAAATGCTTCATTCCCGCTAAGTAAATAACCCCGCTGACTGGTTTCTGCATCCTTCAACGCAGACATGGTCCCCTCAATTTCGCTGATAATTTCATTGGTGTGCTGAACCCGTTCCGCACTGCTGATGAGCGACCTGATACTGATATAGGATGCTACCGAGCTGATGATAAGCAATAGCAGTGATACGCCAAAACCGATTTGAAGATTGCGGTTTACACTTGATTTTTGCATGTTTTTAAAGGGATTGCGGTAAATGGTTGACAGCCCTACGAAATGGCCGGCACGGCTTTCTCAACGGGCAGTGTAAAATAAAATTCAGAGCCTTTTCCTTCTTCACTTAAAACTCCAAAGTGCCCATTGTGGCGTTTTATGATTTCGGCACTAATAAATAAGCCTATACCTAAACCCTGAAACCGTGTGGATGATTCTTCAACCCGGTAAAACTTTTCAAAAATTAGCGGCTGTTTCTCCGGAGAAATTCCGATCCCGAAATCGCGGACGCTCAGATAAATTTCGTCTTTGGCTGTAAGGTGAAATTTTACTTCCACAGAATCGGCATCGGGCGAATATTTGATGGCGTTGGTTAGGTAATTTATAATTACCTGCTCCAGCCGGTTCTCATCACCATAAACAAAGATGTTTTCTACAAAACTTTTAAGGTTTATCTGGTAATCTTGCGTTTGCTGGATAATTTCAATGGTGTTTTTAACCAAATTACCGAAATCAAACCATGCACTGTTAAACTCTATTTTACCGCTTTCTATCTTTGAAATATCCAGCAGATCTGAAACCAGATTGTTTAGCTTGCCAATTTGTAACTGGGTACGCTTCAGATAATTATTTATCGCCTCATCATCGTGTTTTTTTACGGTTCGTTGCAATATCTGAATATATCCTTTAATGCTTGTTAAAGGCGTTTTTAATTCGTGGCTGGCTATACTGATAAATTCGTCCTTTTTACTTTCGGCTAATTTTCTGAATTCTATTTCTTCCTGCAAAATAGCCTGCGTGCTTTTCAACTCGGCGGCCTGCTCATACAAGCGATAAAAGGTTTTTACTTTCAGCAGTAAAATATCCGCGTCAACCGGTTTGGTTATATAGTCAATTCCGCCGGAGGCGTAACCCTTGGTAATAAATCGTTTGTCTTTGTTAACGGCCGATAGAAAAATGATCGGTACATCTTTGGTTTTGCTGTAGCCGGAAATATTTTCTGCTACTTCAAAACCGTCCATTCCAGGCATTTGCACATCAAGGATGATGAGCACGTAAGCTTTTTTAAGCAGTTTTTTAAGTGCTTCTTCGCCAGAAAAGGCGGTGTCGACGGCAAAGCCATTTAGTTCTAATACTTTCTTTAGGGAGTAAATATTTTCTGGATTGTCGTCAACAATTAAAATCATTATTAAAATTTAAGGGCGGTTTAGATTTTTTCCAGGCCAATAACGGTGAAGACCAGGTACTTTAAACGCAAATTTTAGACATCAGTTGTCTTTTATTTCAACTGATGCTTGCTGCGGCTTTTAAACCTAACTTAAAATTGAACCTCCGGAAAGCTTAGTAACGGTTCATTCTAAATCGGCTAAAGATAAAAAACTGTGAGTAGTATTTAGGTTTTAAAATTATTTGTGTATGCAAATAAATAACTTTGCAGCCCACAGAAAAAGAACTTAAAAATGAGAGTTGCAATAAATGGCTTTGGACGCATCGGGCGTATTTGCTTACGCACATTGCTAAACAAACCCGGATTAGAGATAGTAGCGATTAATGATCTGGGCGCTATCCATGCGCTGGCACACCTTTTCAAATACGATTCTGTTCATGGAAATTTTAAAGGAGAGGTTACGGTTACAGGCGATAATCTGTTAGTGAACGGCAGGCATATCCAGGTTTTTTCAAAACCGGATCCGCTAGATCTCCCCTGGAAAGAACTGGGTATTGATCTGGTTATTGAAGCAACCGGGCGGTTCCTGTCCCGCGAAAAGGCGGACAGGCATTTAAAAGCCGGCGCCGGCCAGGTTATTCTCTCGGCGCCAGCTACCGATAAGGACATAACGGCCGTGGTGCTTGGTGTTAACGACCATCAGGTAGACCTCGGCGATGCAATTCTCTCAAATGCATCTTGTACCACTAACAATGTGGCGGCGCTCATTAAAGTTCTGGATGATAATTGGGGAATTGTGAACGGCTACATTACCACGGTGCACAGCATGACCGGCGATCAGAACCTGCATGACGCACCGCACAAAGATCTGAGGCGTGCCCGGGCGGCATCGGCGTCCATTATTCCAACCACAACCGGGGCGGCCAAAGCCATCACCCATATTTTTCCGCATCTGGAAGGTTTCCTGGGCGGCGCAGGCATACGGGTTCCGGTATTGAACGGCTCGCTTACAGATTTTACCTGCATCCTGAAGAAGGAAACAACCGTTGAGGAAATTAACCTGGCTTTTAAGCAGGCCTCGTCCGGGTTTTTAAAAAATATACTGGAGTACACCGAAGACCCCATCGTTTCGGTTGATGTAATCGGTAACCCGCATTCCTGCGTTTTCGACTCGCAGCTAACCTCAATTGTAGGCGGACTTGTTAAAGTTGTTGGCTGGTACGATAACGAATTCGGGTATGCCAGCAGGCTTGCCGATCTGGTTGAAAAAATTGCAGAAAAAAATGCCAGTAAGATACCGGCATCAAAAAGCGAACTATTGCGATGATTGAATTTGTTAAAACGGAGGCGGTTTTGCCCTTGCGAAGCGCAGTATTGCGAAACGGTAACCCTTTACAGGAATGTATTTTCGCGGGCGACGGCGAAGCCGAAACGTTCCACCTTGCCGATGTAGAAAAAGGGCAGATAATTTGTGTGGCAACGTTTCACTTTTGCCGGCATCCTAAATACAACGGCAACGCGTACCAGCTTCGCGGCATGGCAACCACCGCCGGGCATCGCGGAAAAGGTGTTGGCAATCGTTTACTAAACTTCGGCATTGTTTACCTGCGTGGCAAACATATTGACTACGTTTGGTGCAATGCCCGCAAAGCGGCCTACTCGTTTTATTTAAGTCAGGGTTTTGAATTTATTTCCGAAGAATCTGAAGTGGAAGGCATCGGGCCGCACAAAACCATGTATTTAAAATTGCGTTAAACGCGATATTTTTTGCTGACGAAGGGTCTGGAAATGCATCCGCCCGACTTACTTTCGTGAGATCAGTTTTGTGAGGGTGATGAGCAGCCTTTCTTGCCGAATTCCAAACTGATACATCAGGTAAATGAATAAATATACCGCCTGCGTTTTAAATATTCCGTTCTGGCGGTAGGCTCTGGCCGAGGCACAAACTTCTTTTTGCAGCACCGCAAAACTTCCAAACTTTTGTAGCCGCCCAACAATTTCCTGATCTTCCAGCACCAAATGCTTTTCAGAAAATCCGCCAGCTTGCCAGAACGTATTTGTCAACACAAACAAACTCTGATCGCCAAACCTAAAAGCGTTAAAATTGAAACGGGTAAACCAGCAGTTGGCTTTCAAAAACCAGTGGTTATGATCAAACTTCAGCCTGAAGCAGCCACTTTTACAATTATTCGCGAGCGCAACAGAAATTTCTTCTGAAAAGTTATTCGGCGTAAGCGCATCAGCATGGAGGAAGTACAGAATTTTACCGGTAGCATAGTGTGCCCCGCAATTCATTTGCCGGGCACGGCCTTTATCGCAGGATAACACCCGGTCGGCGCCCGCGTTTTTTGATTCTCTTACGGTGTTATCGTTACTTTGGCCATCAACCACTAAAATTTCAGAAATCAACTTCTTTGTATCGCTTTCGCGGAGATGATAAATAGTTTCCGCTATCTTTTTTTCTTCATTAAATGTCGGGATAATTACACTGATCATCTGCTTAGCCGGGTTTTGATGGATTGTTTTTCGATTAACCTGAATTGATTAGTTTTTCCGGTTCAAGCTTTATGAGCAGGGTTATTACATTTATCGGGTGTGTTAAAACGACCAAATAAGTAGCATTCAATCAATTAACAATCGAACTCAGTTTATTTGAACAGATAGAAGGCTGGTTAATACTGGAGGGCAATCTTTCGGTCTCTCAATCTGCAAACTGCTCCATCCCTTTTGCCGGTTTCCAGTTTGAGGCAGGTTCAAAGTAATTCCAAAGCAAGGCAGATACATTCCTGATCAAACGATATCCTTCATTGTCATTTGTCCAGCTTGTGTCTGTCTGATTTTTGGTAGCCACACAGAAGACATAATCGCCATGTGGGGCATTTACCAATACCACCTCAGACCGGGCCTGGTCAACAGCGCCTTGTTTTGAAGCTGCCTGTACGTATGGCGGAATTTGAGATAACGCTTCCCCATCATAATAAATGCGAATCAGGTTGCGGTACATCCGTTCGCTGGCGGCCGGACTAACTGCCTTCCCGTTCCGAATCATCACCAGCAATTGCGCCATTTCGCGAGGGGTGGTTTGCCCCCAGCCATATTTCTGCCAGTTCGCTTTCCGGTCCGCTATACGCGAATTTAAGCGGGTATAAATAAATCCGTTTGTCTCCAGCCAGTTGTTAATATTTTCGCCACCAGCTAACTTTTGCAACCACAGGCTGGCCGTGTTGTCGCTGGTAGTGATGCTCAGCATCTGCACTTTGCTCAACTGGATTTTTTCGCCGTCTTTAAACGATCCCAAAATATCTTCGCCCGCATACAGCAGGCTGTCGCGATATACCAGATTTTGGTGATAGCTTAAATTTCCTTTCGCTATTTCATTAAATACGCCCGCCATAATGGGCACCTTAATCATGCTTGCCGTTGGGAAAATGCTGTCTGCGTTCAGCGATGCTGTTTTTCCGGATTTTAGATTCATCACAAATATGCCCGCCTTTCCGTTGAAACCTTTCGCCAGATCCTGCAATTTTGCAGTAAGTTTTTTGTCTGCGGGCTGGGCCGAAAGCTGAGCGGCGAACGCAATCAAACAGGCAATCAATTTCAGTATTCTCATGGTGTATGGTTTAAGCAGACAATGTAGATAAATGAACTAAATAGGGCATAAAATATTTTTAATACCCAATTTGTTATGTCCCCGGGTAATTCTTTCAGTTCTCATCTCAAGTACCGGTTCTTAATATTATTTTTACCGCAAACCTCAATAATGCGGCTGCTGCGCTTACTTTTATTTCCGTTAACGCCCATCTACGCCCTCGCTGTAATTTTGCGCAACCGTGCGTTTGATCTCGGAATTCTCAAATCCCGTAAGTTTAAAATCCCCGTTATTTCTGTTGGCAACCTTACTGTTGGCGGTTCGGGCAAAAGCCCGATGACCGAATACCTTGTTCGGTTACTTAAGAACGATTATAAAATTGCTGTTCTTAGCAGGGGTTACGGCAGGCGCTCCAGCGGATTTATCACGGTGAAATTTAATTCTCTGGCCAGCGATGTAGGCGATGAACCGTTGCAGATCAAGCAGAAATTTCCGGAAGTTACTGTCGCCGTTTGCGAAAATAGGGTAGAAGGCATCAAAGAGCTAAAACAACAACACCAGTTGATTCTGCTCGACGATGCCTACCAGCACCGGGCGGTTAGGCCGGGGTTTAGTATTCTGTTATATGATTTCAATTCGCTGCACAAATTTCAATGGATGTTGCCTTCCGGCGATTTGCGTGAACCGCTCAACAGCAGAAAGCGGGCGGATGTAATTGTAGTAACCAAAACACCAACCGCACTTACAGATGATGAAAAAATCAGGATTCGGAAGCGTGTAAAGCCATTTCCGAACCAGCAGATTTTTTTTTCGTACCTGCTGTACGGCGAGTTGACAAACGTTTTTCATTCTGAACAAAAAAGGAAGTTACAAACGCTGAGAACCAGTACGCAGGTTTTGTTGCTTACAGGCATTGCCAATCCCGGGCCATTACTTGCAGAACTTAAAAAGTATACACCGTTGGTCACCCACCATCAATTCCCGGATCATCATCAGTTCAGCAAAAAAAATATCAGTAAACTTGCAGGCGAATTTGCGGGGTTCGATGGTCCAGATAAGCTGATTATTACTACTGGTAAAGATGCCCAGCGATTGAAAGACCCCGCAAACCAGGCGGCGTTAAAACGCTTGCCCGTTTATTATCTTCCCGTGCAAACGGCTTTCCACGCTGCAGACCGGGAGGCGTTCCGACTTTTAATTAATGACTATGTTAGAAAACATTCAGTTAACCACAGAATATATAAAGCGTAAGATTGGCGATTTTGAGCCCGAGGTAGGAATAATTTTAGGCACCGGCCTGGGCGGGCTGGTAAACGAAATAGAAATTGAGCATCGGCTGATGTATTCAAACATCCCGCATTTTCCAATTTCTACATTGGAGTTTCATTCCGGTAAACTCATTTTTGGTACCCTTGCCGGGAAAAAGGTGGTAGCCATGCAAGGCCGCCTGCACTATTACGAAGGCTATGATATGAAGCAGATTACCTTCCCGGTGCGCATATTAAAAATGTTAGGCATCAAACAGTTGCTCGTATCAAACGCAAGTGGCGCCCTAAATCCCGAATACCGCAAAGGCGACCTGATGATCATTGAAGATCATATAAACATGCAGCCGGATAACCCCTTACGCGGTCGAAACCATGATTCGCTCGGCCCCCGTTTTACCGATATGAGCCAGCCCTACAATGCGCAGATGATCAGCTCGGCCATGGAAATTGCAAAGGCCAATAACATTGCCTGCCATAAAGGAGTTTACGTTTCTGTGAGCGGGCCCAATCTTGAAACCCGGGCCGAGTACAGGTTTTTACGCATTATTGGCGCCGACGCCGTAGGCATGAGCACCGTGCCGGAGGTGATTGTGGCCAACCATATGGGGCTGCCGGTGTTTGCTATTTCGGTATTAACCGATGAGGGATTTCCGGAATCGCTTGAGCCGGTTTCTGTAGACGAAATTATCAGGATTGCCACCGAGGCCGAACCGCGGATGACATTGATACTGAAAAAACTGATCAGCGAGATTTAGATGAATATACTTTTTAAACTTCTGCTGTCGGTAGTCCTGCTGTCATCTGCCCTGGATGTAAAGGCACAAGACCCGGGAAGCGATTTGGATTCACTGCGTAAGCAGGAAGAAGAAGTTATTGACTCGGTGGTTTTCACTTCAAAATATGTGCGGTACACCACCCGCGAACTTTTAAATCAGGCCACTCAAACCCGTCCTATTGACACCTCGCTGGTTAATTTTCAGAATTACAGTCCGCTTTATCAGCCCAAAAACCCAACTGTTGGTTTGGGCAGTTTAGGGCTTGCTTACCGCGATTTGCTTTTCACGCCAACACGCCAGATCGGCTTTGATGCCGGATTCCATTCGCTTGATAATTACCTGCTAACCCAGGATGAGGTAAAATACTATCGTGCCCGCTCGCCGTTTACAGAGTTGTATTACGTTAACGGCAGCTTTCAGGAGCAATTGTTGAAGGTTACTCATTCGCAAAATATCAAGCCCAATTTAAATTTCGGCGCTAATTACAACCGTCTCGGGTCTGAAGGATTTTACAATAATCAGGATGCCAGCCATTTAAATGCCGCTCTTTTTACCTGGTATGAATCTCCGCGAAAGCGGTATAATTTGCTGGCAAATGCGTTGTTTAATACGATAAGGGCCGGAGAAAACGGCTCTACAACCAATGACAGCATTTTTGTAAACGGATCTAATTTGCGCAAAGACGCACAGATTGTACGTTTAAATGCTCAGGGCGCCAACCGGCCCCAGCAAACCTGGAAAAAGAACAGTTTTTTTCTGAAGCAGTATTACAATATCGGCCGCATAGACAGCGTGCGGATAGACAGCCTTGCTTACGCGATATTGCCTACACAACGGGTATCTCACGCTGTAACTTACTCCACAAACAACTACAAGTTTTTTAGGAACGAAAAAGATGAACTCGGCGCTTTGCCGCAAATTCAGGTGCCTGATTCTACCACTACCAATGACTCTACACTGGTTAACAACCTGCGAAACGAGTTTACCTATAGTTTTTACCTGCGTGGAAAGACGGTGAGTTTTTTAAAAAACGAGGTGAAACTGGATTTGGGTCTGCAGCACGATTTGTATAAATATCAGCAAAAAGATTTTCGGCTAAATTTTCAAAATATTACGCTAAAGGCAGGTTTGGGGTATCGCTTTAGCGACCGGGTAAATATTGAAGCCGACTTGCAACAAATTGCCCAGGGGCGTAACGCGGGAGATTTTTTCTATCAGGCCAATACCAATTTTTTGTTAAGCAAGGCTTTGGGGAGAATTGTATTGGGTGCGTATTCGCAGAATAAATCGCCGGAACAAATGTTCGAACGGGTAGATTATCAGTTCCATAGCTGGGATTTAAGCCTTGACCGCACGAAGGTTAATAACCTGAGCTTCGCGTACGAAAACCCAAAGATTGGTTTTTCTGGCAAGGCCGAGTATTTTCTGGTGGACAACTATCTTTATTATCAGGAAACGAACATTGACAGGCAGATTGAACCGGTACAGTTTGGAAATACCATCAACCTTTTGAAAGTGAGCGTGGGGAAAAATTTCAGGTTCGGTAAGTTTAACCTGGACAATTACGTGGTGTATCAAAAAACCAATTATCAGGATATTTTGCTTACGCCCGAGCTATATACTTATAATAGTTTTTATTTCGCCAACACGTTGTTTAAGGTGCTGTATACCAATATAGGTTTTGATGTTCGATTTAATACGCCGTATGAAAATCCGGCTTATTCTATTAACACCAGCCAATTCTATAAAACCCGTTTACCGGTTGAGTTTTCCACCTATCCGGTTGTAGATGTTTGGCTTAAGGCCAACCTGAAACGCACCAGTTTATTTTTAAAGTACGATTACGCCAATCAGAATTTGCAGAGCGAAGGCTTTTACACGGTGAGAAGATACCCCATGCAGGATGCATTGCTAAAATTCGGTTTGAGCTGGAAGTTTTACAATTAGCCAATTTGATAATGTGCTAATTTGACAATGTGTTGATGTGCTAATTTGTTATTGGGGGTAATAGGTCAGTGTGCTAATTCGCTAAACTTCTGCATATTTTCTAATTTCAAATTTTTCTATGTTCTCATTTGCACATTGCCACATTCTCTGCTATGTTTTCTGCTTCTTTTTCTTCGCTGCCGGAAACAATACATTGTTCAGTATCAGGCGGTAACCGGCGGAGTTAGGGTGCAAACTTAAATCTGTAGGGGGGTCGCCAACGGCATGCTGATAATCTTCGGGATCATGGCCTCCGTAAAAAGTCCACTGACCTTTGCCAAATTCGCCATGCAAATACCGGGCTTCATTGGTAATTTTTGTTTCGCCCATTACCAGAACTTCCGGCTTTATTTGGTCTTTGCGAAAAGCGGTAGTTTGCCCCATAAAGCCTTTCACCACCTTGTCGTGATTTTGGGTAAGCATGGTGGGCACCACATCCCATTTTGCCGAAAAATCAAACAGGGTAAAAAAATCGTTGCTTCGATCTATCTGTCTGGTGGGCGTTACGTCAATACTTGAAAATTCATAGTTGCCGGGGTTCATGTCCAGCCGGAAATTTTGGAACGCAAATGTTCTGGAAAAATCGAGTTTGGATTGCGCTTTCGGATCGGCTCCATCTCCATCAAACATGCTTTCAGCTATGTCAATCCCGGCGGCTGCCAGAGCCACATCAAAGGTCTCCGGCCCTGAGCACATGGCGAACATAAATCCGCCTCCGGCGCAAAAGGCACTTATATTTTTGGCTACTTCCAGTTTCATTTCAGAAACTTTGCTAAATCCGTTTTTTCGGGCCGTTTCCTGCTGGATCTTCACATCTTCGATATACCAGCCGGCATTGCGAAAAGCACTCCAAAATCGTCCGTACTGTCCGGTAAAATCTTCGTGGTGCAGGTGCAGCCAATCGTATTGCGGGAGTTCGCCTTTAAGCACTTCATTATCATAAACTATTTCATACGGAATTTCTGCATAGGTTAAAACCATGGTAACGGCATCATCCCAGGGCAACTTATTTTTCGGGGAATACACCGCAATTTTGGGTGCCTTTTCGAGTTTAACCAGATCCATGTTAATTGATGGATCACTAATCTCGTTAAGTATAGCCGTTACCCGAGCGTCGGCTATCACCTCGTAAGATACACCCCTGATCTTGCATTCATTTTCTAGAGTCTGAGCATATTTAAAAAGAAAGCTGCCTCCGCGATAATTTAAAAGCCAGTCGGCCTCCAGTCCATTTTTCAACGTCCAAAAGGTAATACCATAAGCCTTTAGATGATTTTTTTGCTCCTCATCCATTGGCACCAGAATAGATGCGGCCTTGCTAACGCCGGAAACGAGAACTAAAAGAAGAATTAAACGCCATTTTCGCATGTGTTTTTAACGCTAGTTGAAGTTTAAAGGTATAAAAATGCGTAGTGATTTTGGGAGATTTACCGGCATCCGACCAAAACTGGCCGAAATAATTAACTTTGTGACTATTCTTAAAATAGTACGAAAAATGAGCAAAGCAATTATAAAAACAGAAAAGGGCGATATGACCGTAGATTTTTACGATAAAGATGCGCCAGAAACGGTAGCCAATTTTTTAAAGCTGGCAAAAGAGGGATTTTATAACGGTGTTGCGTTTCACCGCGTGATACCTGATTTTGTAGTGCAGGGCGGCGACCCAACCGGCACCGGTGCCGGCGGACCGGGTTATAAAATTAAATGCGAGTTGCAGGGCGACAACCAATATCATGACCGGGGCGTATTGTCTATGGCGCATGCAGGGCGTGATACCGGCGGTTCGCAGTTTTTTATCTGCCATAGCCGCACCAATACAGCCCATCTGGACCGCAATCATACCTGTTTTGGTAAAGTGGTAGAGAATGTAGATGTTGTTGACGATATAAAGCAAGGCGATAAAATTACCGCCGTTGAAGTTGTAGAAGAATAAATTTATTACGTAATTGAAAACGTTGGTTACCCACAATTGATTGGGGAGTCTGAAAGCGTTGGATTTTAAAGATTTAACATATATGAATTTAAGAGGAGTAGTGTCGGTGTCTGGTAAGCCGGGACTTTTTAAAATGCTTGGGCAGAATAAATCCGGATTTATTCTGGAAAGCCTTGATGAGCAAAAAGTAAAAACAGTTGTAAACATGTCAACGTCAAAAATGGCCTCGTTAGAAGATATAACTGTTTTTGGAGAAGAGGAAGATTTGAAACTGTCGGATATTTTTGAGAACATAAAGGCCGCAGATACGCAACCAGATTTGAAAACTGCTGACGCGAATTCCTTCCGCAAATTTTTCAGAGAGGTAGCTCCCGGTCATGATGAAGAGCGGGTGTATGCATCGGATATGAAGAAGATTTTAACCTGGTATAGCCTGATTAAGGAATTACCCTTGTTTAGCGAAGAAGCACCCGAACCTTTAGAAGAAAAGACTGCGGCGGGCGAGCAAGGCCTTTTAAAGAAGCCGGAACATGCGCATTCTGATAAGCCAAAGGCAACAAACGCCCCCGCGAAAGCGGCTACACGGGTTTCTCAAAAATCAAAGTAATATGAACAACCTGTGGATGCGAGCGCATCCGTTAAATACTCACAAGGGCCGGAATTTCCGGCCCTCGGTATTTAAGAGAAGTAAATAATGGCCGCCCCGATGGCTAAGCCGATAACTATCAACAGCCAGAAGTTACGCTTCTCGCCAGTTTTATCTGCCCCTTTAAACCGGTAATTACGTCTTTTAAAATCCATGCGTATCAGTTTATTCGTGATGGTAAGGTTCTCCTTTTAAGATAGTAAATGCCCGATAGGTTTGCTCCACAAAAAACAACCGCACCATTTGGTGAGAAAAAGTCATCCGCGAAAGCGACATCTTTTCATTTGCCCGGTTATAAACTTCATCACTAAAACCATACGGGCCGCCAACCACAAAAACAAGATGCGGTACGCTGGCAATCATTTTGCTGTTTAAAAGGCCAGAAAAATGTTTTGAGGAAAATTCCGATCCTTTTTCGTCCAGTAATATCATGTGATCTGTTGTACTGATGTTTTTAAAGATGAGGCTGGCCTCCAGTTTTTTCTGCTGAGCGGGCGTTAGATTCTTCGTACTTTTTATTTCCGGCAATTCGGCTATCTTAAAATTAACATAGTGCTTTAAACGCTTCAAATACTTTTCCATTCCTTCGCGTAGGTATTTGTCTTCGGTTTTGCCGATGGTTAAGAGCGTAATTTTCATTTGTTTTGCTTTTAAATTTATCCAATCGGGGTTGAACTCTAAATCTGGAAAAGCAATATAATAAAAAACCCCGCCCGATTACGAGCAGGGTTTTTTAGTTCGGTGTTCCTCACCCGGTCTGTTTCATCCGAATGATATTTAAAGCGGCCCCAGCTTTAAACCACTCTATCTGTTGTTGATTGTAAGTATGGTTAACGCTGAACGATTCTTTATTGCCGTCTGCATGGTTCAGAATAATGGTTAAGGGCTGGCCTGGGCTGAAGGTTTTCAAACCGGTAATATCAATAACATCATCTTCCAGAATTCGGTCATAGTCGGCAGTATCTGCAAACGTTAATCCGAGCATTCCCTGTTTCTTCAAATTGGTTTCGTGGATACGGGCAAAAGATTTAACCAATATAGCCCTTACACCCAAATGGCGGGGTTCCATAGCTGCATGTTCCCGCGATGAGCCTTCGCCGTAATTTTCATCGCCAACCACTATTGTGCCTATTCCGGCCGCCTTATAGGCTCGGGCCGTAGCGGGTACCGGTCCGTATTCCTGGGTGAGCTGATTTTTTACGCTGTCGGCTTTCTCGTTAAAAAAGTTGGTCGCACCTATCAGCATGTTGTTGGAAATATTGTCTAAATGCCCGCGAAATTTTAACCACGGTCCGGCCATAGAAATATGGTCGGTGGTACATTTTCCTTTCGCCTTAATGAGCAAACGCAGACCGGTAATGTCGGTCCCTTCCCAGGCATTGAAGGGCTCCAGAAGTTGCAAGCGGGCCGAATCAGGGTTCACCTTAACTGCAACCGTGTTGCCGTCTTCGGCAGGAGCCTGATAACCGGCGTCTTCTACGGCGTAGCCTTTTACAGGCATCTCTAATCCCACCGGCTCTTCAAGCATTACCTGCTCTCCGTTCTGATTAGTTAGGAAATCGGTCATCGGGTTAAAACCCAAACTACCGGCAATAGTTAGAGCGGTTACTACTTCTGGCGAAGCTACGAATGCATGCGTATTGGGGTTTCCGTCGTTCCGCGATTTAAAATTGCGGTTAAACGAGGTGAGGATGGAATTTTTACGGTTCGGATCGTCACTGTGCCGTGCCCATTGCCCGATGCATGGACCGCAGGCATTTGCCAGAACCACGCCGCCCATTTGCTCAAATGTTTTCAGATAGCCGTCGCGGTCTACGGTGTAACGCACCAATTCAGAACCCGGCGTTATGGTAAACTCGGCTTTTGCCTTAATATTTTTATCAACCGCCTGTTTGGCAATGGATGCAGCCCGGGTTATATCTTCATAAGATGAATTGGTACAGGAGCCGATCAGGCCAACTTCCAGTTCCATCGGCCAGCCATGTTCTTTAACGGCATCGGCAAATTTCGATAGCGGCCAGGCCATATCAGGCGTAAAGGGCCCGTTAACGTGCGGCTCAAGTGTGGATAGATCTATTTCAATTACCTGGTCAAAATATGCTTGCGGGTTATTATAAACCTCTTCATCGCCGGTTAAATGTTGTTTTACTTCATCCGCAAGAGCGGCAATTTCCTGGCGTTGTGTTCCTTTTAAATAGTCAGCGATTTTATCATCGTATCCAAAAACAGAAGTGGTAGCTCCGATTTCTGCTCCCATGTTGCAAATGGTGCCTTTTCCTGTTGCAGAGAGCGAACGTGCTCCATCACCAAAATATTCAACAATATAACCGGTGCCTCCTTTTACGGTAAGTACGCCGGCCACCTTCAAAATTACATCCTTTGCGGATGCCCAGCCGGAGAGTTTACCGGTAAGTTTGATGCCAATCAGTTTCGGAAACTTAAGCTCCCAGGCCAATCCCGCCATTACATCGCAGGCATCGGCCCCGCCAACGCCAATGGCGATCATTCCCAAACCGCCCGCGTTTGGTGTATGAGAATCGGTTCCAATCATCATTCCGCCGGGGAAAGCATAATTCTCAAGCACAACCTGGTGGATAATACCTGCGCCGGGCTTCCAGAAACCTATTCCGTATTTATTTGATACCGAGGATAGGAAATCGAATACTTCTTTGTTTTGCGTATTCGAATTGGCCAGATCTTCGGCGGCTCCAACTTTGGCCTGTATCAGGTGGTCGCAATGCACAGTTGACGGAACGGCAACCGATGGGCGGCCGGCTTGCATAAACTGTAAAAGGGCCATCTGGGCGGTCGCGTCTTGCATGGCTACGCGGTCGGGCGCAAAGTCAACGTAAGTAACACCACGCTCGTAGGCCTGCGAAGCCTTTCCCTCCCATAAATGGGCGTATAATATTTTTTCGGTTAAGGTAAGAGGTTTGTTTACAACTTTACGGGCAGCGGCAATGCGCACTTCGTAGTTGTCGTAAACCTTTTTGATCATGTCTAAATCAAATGCCATAATGATGATTGATTGTGAGGATAACTTTTAGAAACTGTGGCGAAGTTACAAAAAGCCACCTTAATTTTTAGGTTTTGCCATACGCTTATTGCACCTACGGTATTGATATAAAGAGTAAAAGCGCATTTATTTTGGAGTTTAGGTTTAACCGGGAAGAACGGCTATCGAAGCAGAAAACTGAGATTGATTTCAAACAGCCTGACTTTCAGTTTCCCTGCTGTGGCAGATACATGTTTTGGACTATCTTTACTGCATGATTATAGCAGGTTAAACAAATAAGATTAATTAGTTATGGGAATATTTTCAGCATTATTAGGGAACGCGGGCACGGTAAGTCCGGAGGAACTGACCAGGGATTACGGCAAATTATTGATAGAAGGAGAATCAGTAGAATTAGGTTTTAAACTAATCCGGGATATTTTTATGTTCACCAACAAGCGCCTGATATTGATAGATAAACAGGGATTAACCGGAAGCAAAACCGAATATTTTTCTGTATCGTACAAAAGCATATCAAGATTTAGCGTAGAAACTGCCGGTACATTTGAGTTAGACGCCGAGTTAAAAATTTGGGTTTCGGGTGAAGGAAATCCCAGCATCAGTAAAAAATTTAACAAAAGCGTTAATGTTTACGATGTGCAAAAACTTTTGGCATTCCATGTTTTGGGTTAGGGTTTTGACTGTTCTGTATGATTAAAACATAGCAACTTTCGGGTAGGATGTAATGTTTTCGGGATTTATATTTGACCAATAATTATCCTATTGGAGCATGAACGAGCAGGAAAAAATAGATTTCAAACGCATAGCCGAAGCGATAGAATACATCCGCTGCAATTTTAAATCTCAACCGCGGCTTGATGATGTTGCCGGCAGCGCAAATTTGAGCGCTTTTCATTTTCAGCGGCTTTTTACCGACTGGGCCGGTACGAGTCCGAAAAAGTTTTTGCAATATATCAGCATCGGGTACGCCAAAAAATTGCTTAAAGAAAATAAAGTTTCGCTTTTTGAGACCGGCCTTCAAACCGGCCTCTCGGGAGGCGGGCGTCTGCATGATCTTTTTGTCACCATAGAAGGTATGACGCCCGGGGAATACAAAAACGGCGGCGAAAATCTGGCAATCAATTTTAGCTTTAGCCAAACGATTTTCGGACAGGCTTTGGTGGCTTCAACCGCCAGCGGCATTTGCCATATCGCTTTCGCGGAAGATGATGAAACTGCGCTAACATATCTTAAAAGTAAGTTTCCGAATGCGTCTTTTCGAAATACCGCAGATGAAATGCAGCAACATGCTCTCCGCATTTTTAACCCTAACCGTCAAGATTTAAACCAGGTAAAACTGCATTTAAAGGGAACTGATTTTCAGCTAAAAATTTGGGAAGCACTTTTAAAAATTCCCAGGGGACGGTTGGCCACCTACTCCGAAATTTCAAAGCATATTCACAATCCCGGAGCATCAAGAGCGGTGGGAACCGCAATCGGCGCTAACCCTGTTGCCTTTCTAATTCCCTGCCACCGGGTTATCCAGTCTACCGGTATTTTTGGTGGTTATCGCTGGGGCGAAACTCGCAAAACAGCAATGATTGGCTGGGAGGCGGCAAGCATCAGCAATGAAAAACAGTTGGCTGCATATGCCGAACTTCCTTTTTGACAAGATCTATTTCGCTGACACCTTACTGCTTAATTCATCAACCGATTTTACCAGTCGGCTTATTTCGGTTTTAAGAGCGGCAATATCTGCCGAGCCTGCAACTGGCGCATCTACCTCTTCGGCATCCCGGCCGATGAAAAAGGTGGCCAGCGTAGCGGTTATGTACCCAAAAATGGCATACCCGAACAACGAAAGCAAAAATGCAAGTCCGCGGCCTTCGGGCGTTTGCGGCCAGAAGTCACTTCCGGCCGTAACAATACGCATGGCCGTCCACCAAAGTGCCATTCCATAATTCTCAAAACCCTGGTTAGGATTCTCTAAAGCGTACATGCCGGCGGCTCCTGCAAAAGTTACTACCAGAGAAAGCATGGTCACATAGCCAAACGCCCGCCGCTGCATGGTGGCCGCCAAGCTTTTCATACTTCGGTTGAGAGACGAAACGAGTCGCACCAGTCGCAAGCCCCGCAGGCCCCGCAATACACGTAAAAATCTGAAAATACGCAGCACCCGTAAAGCCGGAATAAATAATGAAATGGCGGTTAACCAGTTGGTTTTAAGAAATTTAATTTTGGCGGGGGCAAGTACCAGTTTGATAGCAAAATCAAAAATGAAGATGGACCAGATAGCTAGACTGGCATAATCCAAAACCGTGTTTAAACCCCATATCAGTTCAATAATGAGCAATACCAGCCATACAAATCCCAGAAAGATCATCGGGCCCTCTAATAATTTTTCTACCGATGCCAGGAGCTTGTATCGTTCGCGGTTTAATTGCTTGGTCATTGTCTCTTTTTTAGGTGGTGTTTTAGACTAAAGCGGTTCAAGAAATCATATTAAGTTTTAAAACCGGTTTTTACAACCGGCAAAGACTTTTTAAGTCTTCACAAACGCTTTGCATTAATTTAAGTTTTTGCTTTTTTAGCGTTAGAAATTGTTCTATATTTGCACCTCTTAAAAAGTTAAACACGATGAAAGCAGATTTGCACCCAAAGAACTACCGGTTAGTTGTTTTTAAAGATATGTCTAATGAGTATTCTTTTTTAACAAAATCTTGTATAGAAACTAAAGAATCTGTTAAATGGGAAGATGGTAATGATTATCCGCTGGTTAAATTAGAGATATCGCACACTTCGCACCCGTTTTATACCGGTAAGATGAAGTTGGTAGATACCGCAGGCCGTATTGATAAATTCCGTAACCGTTACCAGAAGAAATAAAACTTTCTACTTTTAATATGATATAAGTCTCGCCTCTAAACAGTCGGGACTTTTTTTATTTTTGAGCAATGACGATAATTTTATTTGACGACGCCGCCCGGAACAGCTTATTGCCTTTAACTTTTACGCGGCCTGTGGCGGCCTTAAGGGTAGGTATTTTATCTATCGCCGAAAAATGGAAAAAGCGCTTACATGTTCAAACCTCATTTCTCACCGCCGATTACCTTCAGAAAAAATTTCCGGTCCAGATTTCAGCATCAAATATATTCATAAACGGCTCGGTTTGCCCGGATGTAAATTTATGCGAGTCAATTGATCAGCTCCGGGAGGGAGAAGCGCTGCTGAGTGGCGACGTGCTGGTGGCGGTAAAATTAAACGCTTCGGCTTCCGCGGAATTCGACCATCGGCAGATAGACCGTTATAAGCCTGTTCAGTACGCTTCCGCGATAAGCAGACTGAATTATCCTGAAGACATTTTCCGGTTGAACGATGCTGAGCTGCGTAAGGATTATGCGCTCATTACCGCCGGACGACAATCCGCTGCCTTAAATTCAAGCAACACGCTCCTGGGCGATGATATTTTTGCAGAGCCGGGGGCGGAAGCAGATTGCTCTACCTTCAACTCTAAAACCGGCCCAATCTATCTCGGGGAAAATTCGCAGGTTTGGGAAGGAAGCCACATTCGCGGTTCGTTTGCGCTTTGCAACAATTCGCAGGTAAAAATGGGCACAAAAATTTACGGCATGACTACCGTTGGTCCTTTTTCCCGCGTAGGCGGAGAAATTAATAATTCGGTGATCACCGGTTATTCTTCAAAAGGGCACGAAGGGTATTTGGGTAATTCCGTATTGGGCGAGTGGTGCAACATAGGCGCCGATACCAATAACTCGAACCTTAAAAATAACTATGCAGAAGTTAGACTTTGGGATTACCAAAAAGAGAACTTCAGAAAAACCGGTTTGCAATTCTGCGGACTTATTATGGCGGATCACGCGAAATGCGCCATCAACACCATGTTTAATACCGGAACGGTAGCAGGCGTAAGCGCTAATATTTTTGGTGCCGGCTTTCCGCGAAATTTTATTCCTGATTTTTCCTGGGGCGGCCCGCAGGGTTTAAGCGTTTATACTCTGGAAAAAATGTTTGAAACCGCCGCCAGGGTTTACGAACGCCGTGAACTGCTTTTTGATGACGTGGAAAAAGATATTCTGACCGCCGTTTTTAACAGCACCCAAAAACACCGGAACTTCTGATTTAGCAGCCGTTTGGCTTCTTTGATAATTCAAACTGGTAGAATTAGTTTCAGGCTTACGGTAATTTTTTAGTTCTGTTATTTCAGTAATCGTACTTCATAAAGGTCTTTACGGCGGTCTTTCAAAGTTTTCACGGTTCCGTAATGGTGCAACTCCCGCAGGGCGTTCAGGTCTACGTCTACCACTAAAACCATTTCAGTATTAGGTGTTGCTTCGGCTTTGACCGCATTGGGCGGGAACGCAAAATCTGAAGGTGTGAATACCGCCGACTGTGCAAACTGTATATCCATGTTATTCACTTTGGGCAGGTTGCCCACACAGCCCGCAATGGCCACGTAGCATTCATTTTCTATAGCCCGTGCCTGAGCGCAATGGCGTACCCGGGTGTAACCGTTCTGAGTGTCTGTTAAAAACGGAACGAATAAGATCTGCATGCCCTGCTCGGCGTAAATGCGCCCCAGCTCCGGAAACTCTACATCATAACAGATTAGTATGCCCACTTTGCCGCAATCGGTATCAAAAATCTTTATTTTATCACCGCCCATCATCCCATAATATTTTAACTCGTTTGGCGTAATATGCACCTTGCGGTACTCGTCTGTCTTCCCGCTTCGATGGCAGAGATAGGATACATTATATAAATGTGTTCCATCCACCAGGGGCATGGTGCCGGTAATAATGTTTACATTATAAGAAACCGCAAATTCCTGAATCCTGCTAAGAGTTTCTGGAGTTAACTCGGCTAATTTACGCATGGCTTCCGGTTCGGGCAGATGATTGTAGGCCTGCATTAGCGGGGTACTGAAAAACTCGGGGAACATCACAAAATCTGATGAATATCCGCTAAGCGCATCAATAAAAAACTCCATCTGCTCAAAAAAGGCATTCATATCGGCAAACAGACGCATTTCCCACTGCACTAACCCCAGTCTGATGCTTTGATTAGTTGGTGATGC
>JBGTBV010000049.1:0-30702 GCA_041749185.1 Daejeonella sp.
CCGGCGCTGAAAGATGAGCCTTTCATCACAACCCTGGAGGATTATATTTCGAAAATTGAGTTCGAGATCAATTCTACTCAGTTTCCGAACAGCACCCGCAACTCGTACACAGAAACCTGGGATAAAATCATCAGCAAATTACAGGAAGATGAAAATTTTGGCGGACTTCTAAAAAATTCCAATTATGGAAAAAACCTTACTGCCGGCATTGTCAAATCTGAGAATAATCCCATCAAAAAAATTGAGGCTGTGCACTCATTTGTTAAATACAATGTGAAGTTCAACGGCGAGCAAAGTAAATATGCCGGCGAAAAATCTATAAAACGAATTGTGGAAACCAAAGCGGGAAACGTTGCAGATATTAACCTGCTGCTGGTAAACTTGCTGAATGAGGCCGGATTGAACGCCTATCCTATCTTAATAAGTACCCGCTCTAACGGGGTGCATCCGGGCTATCCGCTAATCGGTAAGTTTAATTATGTGCTGGCGGGAGTTGTAATAGATTCCACAAAATACATTTTAGACGCCACAAGCATAACCAACGGCTTGGATCTGATTGGGTTTGATTGTTTAAACCATAAAGGACTGGCGTTAAATATGGCTCAAAAAACCGCAGAATGGCTTCCGGTAGAGTTGAAAAAACCTTCGCAAAGCTTTTTGTCCTATCAACTTAAATTAGATTCTGACAACAATTTTACGGGTATAATTCACGAGCGTAAGACCGAATATAGCGGTTTGGCAACCCGTGAGCGTTACCGCGATTCGCAAAATCTTGAAGAGTATCTGAAAGAATATAAGCGAAACCGCAACGGCCTAAAAATAGACAGTTTTCAGATCAAAAATCTCGACAGTTTATCATCGCCGCTAACGGTTACTTACCAGGCCATGGTTGAAGATATGGTAGAAGAAGCAGGCAACCTGATCTATTTTTCGCCGCTGCTTTATGAGCGAACCAAAGAAAACCCTTTTAAACTTGATGAGCGGAATTTCCCGGTTGACTTCGGTTATGCCAACGAAGAAATTTACCGCATTTCCATCGAGATTCCGGCAAACATGCAGGTAGATAAATTACCCAAGAGCGAGCTTTTTAAGCTGGCCGATAACAGCGCTAATTTCTCTTACATAAGCGCCTCCGACGGTAAAAGAATCAATATTGTGAGCAAAATTACGATCGCAAAATCCTGGTATGATGCCGACTCATATTTTGAATTGAAAGAGCTTTTCAAAAAAATCGTGAGCAAACAGGCTGAGCAAATCGTACTTAAAAAAATATAAAGCTTTGAAATCTACTCTTCCCCTGGTTTTGCTGTTGGGCAGTTGCCTGATGCTGAACGCACAAAACAAATACGACATTGCCCTTATTAAGCCTGCTTTGCTTGAAAACGCCAATGCCGTTATCCGTTTTGACGATACAAACTTTGAAGTTAAATCGGCCGGTAAGGCCACCGAAAAAACCCGCTACGCCGTTACTATTCTCAATCAACGAGGCGATGACTTTTCTAACTTCTATTCCGTTTACGATCAATTTTCTTCCATCTCGCAGCTAAAGGCGGTAGTTTATAACAGCAAAGGCGAAAAGATAAAAGAATATTCAAAAAACGATTTTAAAGACCAAAGCCTGATCTCAGATTTTTCTATCTACGAAGACAACCGCTACAAGTCTATCAAAATTTACGAAACCAGCTATCCGTTTACGGTTGAATTTTATGCGGTAAAAGATTACAACGGCATTTTGGTATATCCGCAGTGGTCTACATTGTCATCTTTCAATGTATCTTCAGAGCAGTCTTCGTACACCATTTCCATTCCAGAAAACCTGTCGCTGCGGTACTCAGAAAGTCCGCTCGCTAAAGTTCAGCACCAAACCGCTTCCGGACGAAAAACCTACAGCTGGCAGGCAGCAGATATGAAAGCCTTTATGAGCGAGCCGCTTTCTGCCGGAATAAAAAAGCTGGTTCCCTGGGTTTCAATTGCTCCAAATGAATTTGATTTTGATAATTCCACCGGAAATTTCAGTACCTGGGCCTCGTTGGGCGATTGGGTGAACCAGCTTAATAAAGATGGTGATGTTTTAAACGATGCGGCGGCTCAAAAGGTGAAGGCGTTAACAGCGGGCATTACAGATCGCAGAAAAAAAATTTCCGTTTTATATGATTACCTCCAAAATAGCACACGTTATGTAAGTGTGCAATTGGGTATCGGCGGTTTTAAACCGATCGCGGCCGAGAAAGTTTCAAGCGTAAACTACGGCGATTGCAAGGCACTTTCAAACTACATGAAAGCGCTGCTAAAACAGGCGGGTATTTATTCAGAGTTGGTGCTTATCAGGAATCAGGACGGCATGAACGGCTCGCTGAGCGAAACTTTTTCCAGCATCGGTCAGGCTAACCACATGATTTTGTGCGTGCCCGATGCCAGAGACACCGTATGGCTTGAATGCACCAGTCAGCGCATGCCGATGGGTTACCTCGGCGGCTCTAACGGAAACAGAAAAGTGCTTTTGATAACGAAGGATGGCGGCAAAATCGCACGCACACCTTTTTACACGGTAAACGATAATATGCAAAGCCGCAAATGCGAAGTTACCGTGAACGCAAGTGGCTCCTCTGTTGCCAAAATCAAAACCGAGTACGAGCACGAGCAGTTCGAAAATGTTTTTGGGCAATTATTTCTGGAGCCAAAAGACCAGAAGGAAAACCTATACACTGCATTAGACATCGCCAATCCGGAAATCGTAAACTTTAGCTACTCGCAGCCCGACAAAAGCAAACCGAAAATAGTAGAAAAAGTAAACCTTAAAATAAACGATTTGGTAACCAGCGGTGGCGACCGGCTGTTTCTGATGTTGAATATGATGAATAAGCGGAGTTTTGTTCCGGAGATTATTGAAAACCGCCAAACCGACTTTGCCCTGCAAATGAACTATACCGATATAGACCAAATTAGGTATACGCTGCCTGCAGATTACAAGGTGGAATTTTTACCAAAAGACATCCAGATTTCGTCTGATTTTGGCGAATACAGCGTTAAAACATCCATCTCCGGAAACACCCTTACTTACATCCGCACGCAAAAAATGTATAGTAAACAATACCCACCTAACCGCTTTAAGGAATTGGTTGATTTCTATAAAAGCATTTACAAAGCCGATAAACAAAAAGCGGTCCTCAGTAAAATTTGATCTTTTCTCTTTGGTTTTAGAACGAAATCAATAGTTGTTAAATGCAATGTCTGTAGGGATGGTGCGGAACCGTTTTCAAATGGCAATCTGACCAAACAGACTGACCAAAAAAACTTAAATTTTTTTTCTGCTATTTAGAAATTATAATACTTTTGCAGAGTATTTATAATTAGTCTAAATAAACATGAGAGCTTTTTTAATTTTTATATTCCTGTTTGGAGGCCTCACAGCCAACGCACAAACATCAACTATCAGCGGAACGGTATCTGATAAAAGCGGAGACCCAATTCAGGGAGCTACCTTATTAGTGAAGGAAACTTTGGCAACGGGCGTAACGGATAGCAAGGGACGTTTCCTGTTTACAGGTTTAGAGCCTGGCAAATTTACGCTGTTGCTCAGTGCCGTAGGATTTGAAAATTTAAGCCTGAAGACCGAATCGGGTTCAGTTTCCCTAAACCTTACATTAACCGCCGCAAATAAAGAATTAAAAGAAGTAATCATTTCCACCACCCGAAGCAAGGAAACCCTGGGCGAAACGCCAGTTTCGGTTACCATTCTCAACGCAAAAGACATCGAAACACAAGCCTCAATAAATCCAAACATCAGCAATATTTTAGCCTGGTCTGTACCCGGGTTGGGCTACACAAATAATACAACATCCAACGTAGGGCAGACTTTACGGGGTAGAAATGTTCTGGTTTTGATTGACGGAATTCCGCAAAGCACGCCGCTTAGGGCCGGTAGCCGCGATATACGGAGCATTGATCCTGCCGCCCTGGAGAGAATTGAGGTAATTAAAGGCGCAACCTCCATTTACGGGAACGGTGCCGACGGCGGACTGATCAATTATATTACTAAAAAGAGTAACCCGGCAAAAAAATTCGGTTCTGTAACCAATATCGGGAATTCCGGTAATCTGGTTGCGTTCAATAATTCAGCCGGCGGGCGGTTTTCGCAGCAGTTTTACGGCTCTGAAAATAAATTCGACTACGTGGTTTCTGGCTTATATGAATTTACCGGTGTTTATAAAGACGCTGCCGGCGAAGTAATTTCTCCAAATTATGGTCTTGGCGAAACCAAAGCGTATAACGCTTTCGCGAAGCTTGGGTACAACGTTAATTCGGCCAACCGATTAGAACTGATGTATAATTATTACAGCTCAGCCCAAAATTCAGCCTATATAACCCAGCCGGGCACTTACGGGATAAGCCCGGCCATCGGTGTAAAGGGCGAGCGTGGCGGAATTGACGAAGGTACCCGGTTTAATCATAATGCGAATTTGAGCTATATATCTAAAAACGTTATCGGCGAAACAGATTTAGAAGCAAACGCCTACTTTCAGGACTATAAGACGGTTTACGGATTCGATAATTTCTTTTTCGGCGGCGGGCAATCGCAAATAACCTCGTCAAAAAGAGGTATCCGCACCAACCTGATCACGCCGTTTAAAATTTCTTCTTTTGCTGATGCCGACATTACTTACGGAATTGATATTCTGAATGATGTAACCGCCCAAAGTCTGGTAGATGGCCGGGTATGGGTTCCGGAGCTAAATATGCGCAATCTGGCACCTTACGCACAACTTAACTCGCAACTGTTTACTCATTTTGTATTAAAGGCGGGTTTGCGGTATGAAAATATTTCCATCGATATAAATGATTACGAGACGCTGGCCACCGGCCCCGACAAACAGGGCTCTGTAGCAGTTACCGGCGGAAATCTGGATTATAATGCCTTAACATTTAACGCCGGCTTGCGCTATACGCAGCAAAACTATTTCAAGCCCTATGTAAGCTACTCGCAGGGATTTTCAATATTTGATCTGGGCCGCGTGTTACGGTCGGCCAGAGAAAACACAGTTGCGGCTTTAAACACAAAGCCGGTTATTGTAAATAATTATGAGGCGGGCTTTAATTCAGACTTCCGGAAATTTAGTTTTGAGGGCGTGTACTACATCAGCAGTTCAAAACTGGGATCAAATTTGGTGCAACAGGGCGAGATCTTTGTCCCGCAGCGAGCTCCCGAACGAGTTTGGGGATACGAGCTTCTGGCATCATTTACTCCGCTAAGCCGCTTAAGTATGGGCGCCAGTTACGCCCGTGTTGAAGGCAAAATAGACGGAAATAACGATCAGGACTTTGAAGATTTAGAAGATAAATATTTAAACAGTACCCGTATTTCGGCACCAAAAGCCACTGCCTTCCTGGCTTTAAAACCGCTAAATAACTGGGATTTGCGTGTAGACTATGTCTTTTCCGGAGATCGCAAGCGCTTTGCTGCAAACCCGGGCACCGGCGCTTTTCTATTTGGCGAAGGACCAATCAACCAGTTTGAGATTTTTAACCTGAGCAGCACACTGAAAGTCGCCTCGCATACCCGCTTAAACTTAGGAATTGAAAATATTCTGAATAAAAAATACTATACACCAGTAGCGCAATTCTACGGCAGAAACGCAGATTACACCCGCGGAAACGGCATACGCTATAATATTGGTCTAACGTATTCATTATAAATAAGACCTATAAAATTGAGCTTTCCCGGATTTGGGCGTTTTAACACGCTGTACGCTGTATCTTTTTTTCTCGCCCACGGCGAGGAAAAAAGGATGCCGCTCCCATCGTTAACGCAGCAAAACTGCAAAGTCAGCAACTTATGAGCGTCACCTTGGGAAAAACAATGTACAAAATCCATAAATGGAGCGGGCTTATAGTCGGCCTATTTATATTCCTATTGGGCGTATCAGGTTCTATTCTGGTTTTTAATCAGGAATTGGAGGAATATGGCCGGGCCGACTATCTAAAGGTTGATAATACGCAGCCGGTAGATATAGATAAGGCTTACCAAACAGTTAGCAGCAAATTTAAAAACTGGGACACCCGCATCGAACAGTTTTCTGAAAACCCCAGCGCAACCTTAGTTTTCGGACTTAGACGTGCAACGCAACGCCTAACGGTATTTGTGCATCCGGCAAACGGAAAAATTCTATCGCAAGCAGACAGCGAAAAAACCATTGTAAAATGGATTCTGAAACTGCATTATTCCCTGCATGCCGGGGCGGCCGGGAAAACGGTCGTATTTATTTCGGGATGCTTGTTTTTAATCTCGCTGATTACTGGATTGATCATTTACCGCAGAGCAATTGTTGCGGTTCTGCTTTTTAAACCAACGTTCAGCAATAAAAACAAGCGGGCGTTTGCTTCGTCGCTCCATCGTTACGTGGGCGTTTGGGCGGTTTTTATCAATCTTGTTATCGTCATTTCAGGCCTGTTTATCAGCTTTGATGTAATGACCAATGGGTTTTCGGCCCCAAAAAAACAACTCCCTGATAGTCCGGCAATTACTACCTCCCTGCAAAAAGTTCTGAAGAATATTAATCAGCTCCATCCGGCTTTTGAGGCCAGCTACATTCGGTTTCCCACATCCGCGGAAGCGCCCATATTAATTTTAGGAAAACTTGAAAACCAACCCTTTTACTACAGCAAAACAGCCAGTTCTGTAAACGCAGATGCAACAACCGGAGAACTATTAGAATTTAACCCGGCGACGCAGGCATCGCCAAAAGCGAAAATAGCCAGCATTAGCCGGGCCTTTCATTTTGTTGAATTCGATAATATTTTTGTGAAGTTGTTATTTTGCCTTGCCGGCCTGAGCGTTCCTATGTTATCTGTTACCGGTTTTTTGCTCTGGAAATTTAAAAAGCGCAGGGCCCTGAAATAGTACGCGGATTATAACTCTCCGGGAACAGTCTCCCCGCTTTTAGCGGCGGCTTGAATCTGATTTTCATTATTGCTGCCCTACAATTACTTTCTGAAAATTATTAAACACCAGATATTTTTTGGCCAGCGCTTGAATATCGTCTGCACTGATATTTTTAACCACCCGAATATAATTCTGGTAATAATCATAGCTGAGACCGGAAAAATAAATGTTCTTGAATTTATCGGCGTGCGAAAGGGCGTTCTCTAAACTTCCCAGCATAGAGCCCAGCATGTAGTTCCGCACGAGTTCCATCTCCGCTTCGGCCACTTTTTCTGATCGCAGCAACTCAATTTCCTTTTCTATTTCGCTCATTGCCTGGCCACAAACTTCGGCGCCAACTTCAGAAGCGATGAAAAAATATCCGGCATCTTTCATAGAAACAAGTGCCGAACCAATTCCGTAGGTAAAACCCTTATCCTCGCGGATATTGGCCATCAGGCGGGAACCGAAATAGCCGCCCAAAATGGTGTTGACAACCTGTAAACCAGGAAAATCAGGGTGGCTGCGATTAATGGCCAGCTGCCCTAAACGTATAGCCGATTGTAATGCGCCGGGCTTTTCAATATAATGCATTCTGCCTGGCTGACTTTCAAATAAAAACTGATTAACTTTTATGTCTCCGTTATTTTCCCAACCCGAACCGAACACGGCGTTTACCTGTTTCAGAATTTGCCCGGTTACCTTACCGGCGATAATTACCGTACAATTTTGCGGCTGGTACGCCTGTCGGAAATAATTGAGCAACTGTTCGCGGGTTACCTGATTGTAGGTGCCAGCTTCCACATTGTAACCATAAAGGCTGTCGCCAAATAAAGCATGGTTAAAAATTTTCCGACCCACAAAATCATTCTTCTCCAAACTCACACTGAGTTTTTGTTTTTGATTCAGTATAAAGGTTTCGAGCTCCCGCTGCGGAAAAATAGAATCGGTTAAGATGGCCTTAACAATGGGAAGCGTGGCATCCAGGTGTTTATGCAGAGTAAATAAAGTAACGGCAACGTGGTCCAGACTATATTCTGTTTGCAAAAACGCCCCGCAAAAGTCTATCCGGTCGGCAATTTCTGCCCCGCTGAGTGCAGACGTTCCATCGTTTAGTAAGCTATTGGTAGCAAACGCCTGCAAAGGTTTCAGCACGTCCCAGTTAATGTTTGAAAATATAAACTCTATACGAAGCAAATCCTGTTCGCCTCCATTTACTATAAAACACTGCAGGCCGTTATCTAAAAGACGTGATTCTGCCTCAATGAGTTCTATTTTTTCTACCTGCCTGAAAGCCGGTGCCATGGTTCTGTCAATCATTATTAATTGGCTAAATAATAAAGTGTTGATGAGTTTTCTTTGCGGAAAATTTGACTGGCCTGCTGTTGTATCTGGCCGGCTGTAACTTCCAGATATTTTTCAGTTTCTGAGTTAAGGCGGTTCGCATCGCCCAGCAGCTCGAAAAATGCCAGGTTCATGGCTTTATCTAATAAGCTCATCTCAGAGAAGGCCATGGTTGATTCAATCTTATTTTTGACCTTCGTCAATTCCTCATCGGCAACAGCCTCAGCAATTAGCAGTTCAAGCTCATGCCAAATTGCTGAATCGGCCACTTCCATAGAAACACCAGGAAGCGGTTTACCTTCTACCACGAACAAACCGCGGTCAAGGCTGCCGGTTAGGTAGGCGTTTATTTCACTAAACAGTTTTTGCTCTTTAAGCAGCTTTCTGAACAACCGCGATGAATTGCCACGGGAGAGGATGTCTGAAATCAGATCAACCGCAAAATAATCATCGTCCGTGCGTGCGGGCATGTGAAACACTTTGTAGATGGCATTCAGCGGAACATCTGCGTGAATGATCATTGATCTTTCCTGCGTCTGCTCGGGCTCGGGTTCTAAATTTCGTTGTGGTTTTTCAATTGCGGGAATATCGCCGAACCATTTTTGGGCAAGTTGTTTTATCTCGTCAGTTTTTACTGCTCCGCCTACCACTAAAATGGCGTTGGCCGGATTGTAATGCTTTCTAAAAAAATCACGCACATCATCAATGGTGGCGTTTTCTATGTGCGATAATACTTTACCGATGGTAGCCCACTGGTACGGGTGTTTGGTGTAAGCCATTGGCCGTAATTTTAACCACACATCGCCGTAAGGCTGATTTAAGTAGCGTTGTTTAAATTCTTCGCAAACAACACTGCGTTGCACTTCCAGGCTTTTTTCTGAAAAGGCCAGGCTGAGCATCCGGTCGCTTTCCAGCCAAAATGCTGTTTCTAAATTAGCGGCCGGGAGCGTGATATAATAGTTAGTGATATCGTTACTGGTAAAGGCGTTGTTCTCCCCACCTACCCGCTGTAGAGGTTCATCATAGGTGGGTATATTAACCGATCCGCCAAACATCAGATGCTCAAATAAATGCGCAAAACCCGTTTTCTCTGGCTCTTCATCGCGGGCGCCAACGTCGTAAAGGATATTTACCACCGCCATTGGCGTTGTGGGATCCTGGTGAACCAAAACGGTTAAACCATTATCAAGCGTAAACCGATCAAATAAGACCATATTAAATGTATTGCTGGTGAGAAAGCGCCGAATTTAAGAAATTAAGCGTGTTAATTATGCAGGCGCCGAATATCATTTAAAGGTAACAACTGCGGGTAATAGACTATTTAAAGTTCTGGTGGTTATATTTGCACTACATGAGCGAGATTTCAAGTTTATTAACCAGAGCATTGAATTTTGAATTCCTTTCACAGGATGAAGGATTGCATTTGTACAAAAACGCCGGAACTTCTGAGCTGATGTATGTGGCCAATGAACTTCGCAAAATACAGGTACCGCATGGTAAAGTCACCTGGATTATAGACCGCAACGTAAACACCACCAATGTGTGCATTGCCAACTGCAAGTTCTGCAATTTTTTCCGTCGGCCGGGCCATGTTGACAGTTACATCACAGACATAGAAACGTATAAACAAAAAATAGAAGAAACTTTTCGCTTTGGCGGAGACCAGCTTTTATTGCAAGGCGGCCACCACCCCGACCTGGGTTTGAAATTCTATGTAGACTTATTTAAGGAACTGAAGTCGCTCTATCCGCAACTCAAACTCCATTCTTTAGGCCCGCCCGAAATTGCTCACATCGCCAAGTTAGAAAATCAAACCCATACTGAGGTGCTTAAAGCGCTCAAAGATGCCGGCTTAGATTCATTGCCCGGCGCCGGTGCAGAAATATTAAATGATCGCGTACGAAGGCTTATTTCGAGAGGAAAATGCGGAGGACAGGAATGGCTTGACGTGATGCGGGCGGCGCATCAGCTACGCCTTACCACATCGGCCACCATGATGTTTGGCCATGTTGAAACCCTTGAAGAACGGTTTGAACACCTGGTTTGGCTACGCGAAGTACAAGCAGAAAAACCGGCGGACGCCAACGGCTTTTTAGCATTTATTCCCTGGCCCTTCATGGACGATGGCACGCTTCTAAAAAAAGTTCGGGGAATTACCAACCAAGTTACTGGTGATGAGTACATACGCATGATTGCGCTTAGCCGGATTATGCTTCCAAATGTTAAGAATATTCAGGCCTCCTGGCTAACCGTAGGCAAGCAGGTTGCCCAGATTTGCCTGCACGCCGGAGCTAATGATTTTGGTTCTATCATGATTGAAGAAAATGTGGTTTCTGCTGCCGGTGCCCCGCACCGGTTTACCTCAAAAGGAATACAGGATTCTATAAAGGAAGCCGGTTTTGAGCCTCAACTCCGCACCCAGCAATATGAGTTTAGAAATTTACCTGATGAGGTAGAACAGCAGGTAATAGCTTATTAGCCAGTTTAACTTTTCCGGCGATCGCAGTTTCTTAACAACATTTGCTACTTTAGTTCGATTTTATGATACTAAAAGCAATTATTGTTGACGACGAAGAGTACAGTCGAAAATCTTTGTATTATCTGCTTGATGAAAATTGTCCGGAGGTTTACGTTGCCGGAATGGCCGCTTCTGTGGCCGAAGCCCGTAAGCTTCTGGAAACGGTGAAAGCCGATGTCGTATTTCTGGATATAGCGATGCCGCGTGAAAACGGCTTTGAACTGATTCCGGATCTTGAGAAAAACGACAGCTCGGTTATATTCACTACCGCGTTTGACCAGTACGCTCTCAAAGCCATTAAAGCCAGCGCAATAGACTATCTTCTGAAACCGGTCAGCATCAATGAGCTGCAGGAATCAATCAAAAAAGTTCTAGACTGGACAGCACTTAAAAAAAGCCGGAATATCAATAATCAGAGTTATACAGCCTCCCTGCAAAATCTTTCAGAAAGCTTAGGCACCCGCGAAGCCATCACAAAGATTTCCCTTCCAGACAGCCAGGGCTTCAAAATAAAAAACATTGCCGACATCATGTACATCTCGGCTGATAACAACTACAGTTGCTTTTATTTTAAACACGCCGAAAAAATGTTCGTCTCAAAATCAATGAAAGATTTTGAAGATATACTCAATCCGGCACATTTTGTAAGAATTCATAAATCATCTATTATCAATTTGCACTACCTGAAAGATTATTCCATTAAAAACGGGTTTGTAGCTATCCTGATCAATGAGATGGAATTACCAGTTTCGAGGCGAAGATCAGCCGAGTTTCTGGACCGGGTAAAAGCGTTTTTTAACCGATAACATTCGCGAGCTTTGACATTATTTCTACATCTGCCTATGCACTTTAAAGTACTGGCCCTTCTGTTCATAATTGCCGTCTGGCCTCCCGCCCGTCTTAACGGCCAAACTATAAATTCAAAAACCTACAGCGTCTCCGATGGCCTGGCCAACTCCACTGTTTATTTCACCATTCAGGATTCTAAGGGTTTTTTATGGATAGCTACTTCCTCTGGTGTTAACCGGTTTGACGGTAAGAATTTTGAAACTTTTACAACCGATAACGGGCTGGCCGATAATGAGGTTTTAACCATCTATGAAGATTCTCAGGGACGCATCTGGTTTTTAAATTTCAACGGCCGCCTGGGTTATTACCTCAGGGGAAGATTCTACAATCCGGAAAATAATGAAGTATTAAAAAAAGCACACATTAAGGCGAGCTTTGTAAGCTGCTTTGAAGATTCGAAAAAGCGCCTTTGGTTTGGCACCAATCAGCAGGAAATTGTAGAGATTGCCGGTACGCAGGTAAATTTTCATAGCAAGTCTGACGGCAAGATGGATATTGCCAACTCATTTATATTTGAGGATGAGCAAAATTACATTTGGGCATCCAACATCAAGGGTTTCTACCAGTTAAAGGAAAATACGTTTAAAAAAGTTTCCACACCGTTCATCGCAGTGTCGCATAAATCTCATTTGTATGACAAGCAAACCAAAAAGCTTCGATTTTTAGCAAGAGAAGGATTAATACAATTTGCTAACGGCCGTTTTAAGATCGAAAGAACCATACCCGTAGAACCCAATTACAACGCCGGACATTTTGTAATTAAAGACAAAGATCTGTGGATTTCTTTAGCTAATGATGGTTTGCTTGTAGTTAAACCCGACGGGAAATCCGTCCATCACTATTTAAAAAAACAAATTATCTCCAATCTGCAGTTAGACCGTGAAGGCAATATCTGGGTAACAACCCTCGGCGACGGTTTAATTATCCTGCCCGCTCATACCGGTAATTTGTTGCAGTATACAGAAACTAACGGCCTGCCCGATAATTCTGTTTACAGCGTGATTAAAGACCATCGGGATGCGGTATGGATGGGTTTAAAAACTGGTTATTTGAGTACTTTAAAAAACGGAACGATAAACAGTTTTGACCTTGGAATCCCCAACCTCCCCTTCAATCCGATTAAAAAACTGGTGTATGATCCCGATAGAAATAGTGTTTGGTTTGCCTCAAGTGTTGCCATTGGCGAGGTTGATGCGGACGATCCGGGCAAACCGATCAGGCATCTTACTGAAAAAAACAATCTGGACTTTTCTCCCAAATCATTCGCCATCAGCAAAAAAGGAAAATTTGCGTTTTCACTTGCATCAGGCGTTTACATCCTCGAAAATAAAAACCACCCGCTTGTTTTCCAAACGGCGGTTAATCTTCCAGAACAAACTTACTTCCCCGACAGAGCCTTTAAAATTCTGTATGATAGTAAAGAAAGGCTCTGGTTTTCTAACGTAAACGGGTTGTACCGATATGAAGATAAGCGGATAGACACATTGGCTAAAATTTCGCCGATCTTTTCGCGGAGAGTTACCGATATTATTGAACTTCCAGACGGCAACATGGTTATTGGCACCTATGGTTACGGAATGGCGATTTTAAACATGGCCGAAAATAAAATAACCCGCATTACCTTAAAAGACGGCCTCTCCAGCAACATCTGCCGCAAGCTTGCTTTTGATGGTAAAAACATTTGGCTTACTACGTTTAAGGGAGTTGACAAACTGGAATACAACACCAAAAACAAAGCAATAACCACTTATAAAACCAAAGATGGTCTCACGTCAGACGAGGTTCTTGATATTTTTATAGATGATCAAAAAATCTACCTGGGCACCAGCGAGGGTTTGACCATTTTACCCAGAAATGAAACCGTTAAAAAAGTTAATCCTCCGCTTTTTTATGTAACCAGCTTTAAGGTAAACGGAAAAAACTACCCGGTAGAATCTGTAAACAGCCTGCGCTATAACCAGAATAATATCTCGGTAAAGTTTACCGCCATTAACTTTACGCAGGCGGCCGAGCTGTATCAGTATCAGTTGAAAAAAGACGGCCCCTGGATACAAACCGCCAGCAATAACATTGAATTTGGCTCGCTTGAGCCCGGCGATTACCAGTTAAGCGTGAAAGCCCGAACGCCGGGCAGCGAGTGGAGCAAGCCCGGCCGGATTGACTTTGTAATAAAACCCGCGTATTGGCAAACATGGTGGTTTTCAGCCTCGGTTTTCTTCGTGATCTCGGCGCTTATTATCTTGTTGATCATTCTATATTTTAAACGGCAAAGAGGGAAAGAACAGGAGAAATCATCTGTGCAGGCTAAAATAATCGCTTTAGAGCAGCAGGCCTTGCAGGCGATGATGAACCCTCATTTTGTATTTAACATTATGAATTCAATACAGTATTTCATAAATACAAAAGATGCGCAGGCCGCCAACCAGGTTTTAACAGGTTTCGCACGGCTGATAAGGACCAACCTTGAGATCTGTACCAAAAGCTATATATCATTAGAAGAGGAGTTGGAATATCTTAAACTCTACCTATCTCTGGAGAAATTACGCTTTGGCGATAAGATGACTTATGAGCTGACCGTTGATCAGGAAATTGATACCGATGAAACAATGATCCCATCCATGTTGCTGCAGCCGTTTGTTGAAAACGCCATATGGCACGGCATTATGCCCAAAGATGAAGGCGGTCATATTTCAATTAAGGCAGACCTCACCGAAAACCTGTTAACGGTTCGCATTATTGATAACGGTACCGGCATAGACAACTCCCAAAAAAACAAATCCAATACACACATTAGCCGGGGTATGCAAATTACCCGCGACCGGATCGCCTTGTTAAACAAAAATTCCAGATCAAAAATCTCCATCTTCGGAGAGCAAACCGGCGCCTCGGGAACCAGAATTACGGTAAAAATTCCGGTGTAATTACCGTTTACTAAATAATACCTACCATTCACCCTTTTTTTTTGCCTTTTGAAAATAAAAACTTGTAGCATTGTTCAACAACAAAATGAAATAATGACAGCAACTAAAGATTTTTTAAAGGTGGCATTTGGGTTTGTCGCCTTTCTGTTTACAAAATGTATAAAAACATAAAATCTACCTAAGATTAGTTTTGATTACGTGTGTGTAAAAGCGGTTGAGACTTCCCCCAAGGTTTCACCGCTTTTTTTTGTCACAAAAAATTCCCTGACCGTTAGAAATATCCGCAGATCTTTAATTTCATTCAGCCAAAAAAACCGGCCTCACAGGGCCGGTTTTTTTGAATTAATATTCGCGGTTTAAGGGGGCGGCTTAATCAACGGTAACCACAGGAACTGCTTTAGCACGAATTAACTCGTTAAACTCTTTTACATCCTTGTCGGTTATGGTTTTTAATTTGGCCAGCTCGGCATCAATTTGCCCGGCTAACTCAGCATAAACTTCTTTAACCTGCCTGCTCGGTGCCATGTATCCCGAATTCGCGGCATCATAAACCCCGGAAAGCTTGTCATTTAACCTGATCGGAAAATTCAACGGGTCCTGTCCGCTTTTAGATTTTGTTTGATAGAGTGTTTCCTCAACGGCGGTTAATTTTTTGTTGATGTCTGCCGCTTTATCCTTTATTTCTTTTGGCAGATCATTACCTCTGGAAATAAAACCATTAACCTGCGTGCGTATACTGCGGATTTGCTTGATCGCTTTCTGAGTTTCGGAAAATTTATCACGGGAAGTGATTAAAAAATCAAACTGTTCCTCATACTCCTTTTGCGACAATTTATAGTTCGGATCACCTTTAACCGTAAAATTAACAGCGGAAGAATCAGATCCGGAAGTAATTACCGCCCTGTAATTTCCCGGCACCGCTTTCGGGCTTCCAACCACGCCATTCCACAAAATCAGGCCGTCTACCTTTTCTGCAGCAGGATAATTAAGGTCCCAAACAAATTGGTTCATTCCCGTTTTGGCTTCAATTTTCTCGTTCTCTTTCCCTTTGGTGCTGTACTTTCTGATCAGTTTCCCGCTCGGATCGTAAATCGAAACTGCCACCTTAGCCGAATCATCAACAGATTTTAAATAGTAATTGATCATTACGCCGTTCGGCGGATTCATCCCTGCGTTTCTGGCATTTTTATTTACAGATCCGTTGCGGCGGTAGGTATCTTCGGGCTTAAAGACATGCAGTTTTTTGGCGGTTAAGCCTTCAGACATTTGCTGTAATGTACTCAGATCATCCAAAACGTAAAATGCCCGGCCCTGGGTGGCAACTACCAGATCATTCTCTTTAATGGTTAGATCAGTAATGGGTACCATGGGCAGGTTCTGCTGAAACGGCTGCCAGCTCCCGCCGTCATTAAACGAGATATACATGCCAAATTCGGTACCGGCATACAGCAATCCGGGCCGCTTTTGATCGGCACGCACAACCCGTACGAAGTGCTTCGCGGGAATTCCGTCTGTTATCAGTTTCCAGCTCTTTCCATAATCTTCAGTTTTATAAATGTACGGACGGTAATCATCGCTTTTGTAACGTGTACCAACCACATACGCTCCGCCTTTATTAAAAGGGTCGGCATCTATCGTGTTAAACATCATCCACTCGGGCATTCCTTTTGGCGTAACGTTTGCCCAATTTTTGCCTCCGTCGCGGCTAACATGCAGCAATCCATCGTCGCTGCCGGTCCACAGCAAGCCAGCTTCGAAAGGAGATTCGATCGCGGTAAAAATGGTACTGTAATATTCTACGCTGGTATTGTCTTTGGTTATTACGCCGCCGCTTGATCCCTGCCGGCTTTTATCATTTCGCGTAAGATCCGGGCTGATGGCTTCCCAACTTTGACCTTCATTTTCTGTACGGAACAGAATATTCCCGGCACTAAACAATTGTTTTGGGTTATGAGGCGAAAAGAAAATCGGAAAGTTCCACTGAAACCGGTACTTAAGCACATCTGCGCCAGAGCCCATCGGGTTATCAGGCCAAACCGATATTGCCCGGTTTTCGCCGGTTTTATGATCAAGTCTGGAGAGGTAGCCACCATAGTTTCCTCCGTAAACAATCTCCGGATTGAGCGGGTCGGCCACTACAAAACCAGACTCGGCTCCGGCCGTACGCTCCCAATCATTTTCAGTAATTGCACCGCTGTAGGTCCTGGAAAGTATGCGGATGGTAGAGTTGTCTTGCTGCGCACCCAAAATGCGGTACGGGAAATGGTTATCAGTGCTTACACGGTAAATTTGAGCGGTTGGCTGGTTCATATAAGTGCTCCAGTTATTACCGGCATCAAAACTCACCTGTGCGCCGCCATCATCGCCAATTACCATTCGCGACGGATCTTTTGGGTCTATCCACAAATCATGATGATCGCCATGCGGCGTACTGATCTCCTGAAATGTTTTTCCGCCATCGCGAGAACGCAAAAAATCTACGTTGAGAACATAAACAGTGTTTTCATTTTTCGGGTCTACAAAAACCTTAGTATAATACCAGGCACGCTGACGAATGTCGTTGGTACTGTTCACCTTCGTCCAGCTTTCTCCGGCATCGTCAGAGCGAAACAACCCTCCTGTTTTTGATTCGATGATTGAGTATACCCGATCTGGATTTGAAGGGCTAACTGCAACCCCTAAAATGCCCAGGGTATCATTGGGTAGTCCTTTATTTCGGGAGATATTCTTCCAGCTTTCGCCACCATTGGTACTTTTCCATAAACCACTTCCTTCGCCGCCGCTCTCCATGCTATAAGGGGTGCGAATAACCCGCCACGTGGTAGCGTATAACACAGATGGATTTTCGGGCTCCATTACCAAGTCTACCGCCCCGGCCAGATTATTGGCGTACAATACCTTTTTCCAGCTTTTGCCGCCGTCTGTAGTTTTGAAAACACCGCGTTCTTCGTTCGGCCCAAATAAATGGCCAACCGCCGCCACCCAAACAATGTCTGGATTTTTGGGGTGAATTATTATCCGGGTAATGTGGCGGGTATCCCCCAGGCCTAAATTTTTCCAGCTTCTGCCGCCGTCTTCGCTCTTCCACATTCCTTTTAACCCCTCACTAACATTGCCCCGCATGGAATTCTCGCCCTCGCCAACATACAATATGGTATTATCTGAGGGCGCGACAGCAACCGCTCCAATAGACCCTCCGAAGTATTTATCAGAAATATTTTTCCAGTTGCTGCCGGCGTCTTGCGTTTTCCAAACACCACCGCCAGTTGCGCCCATGTAGAAAACATTTTTTTGTTCCAGATCGCCGGCAACTGCAGCACTTCGTCCGCCGCGAAAAGGCCCGATCAGCCGATAATTCATATTGGTGTATAAAACACTGTCGTACGCATAATTCTGGCCCGGCCTGTTGGCTTGCCTGGCTTTTTTCTGTGCCGATGCTGAACAAATGATACAGGCTAACGCCAAAGCGAGAAGAGTTCCTTTCATATTTTTTAAATTGATGGTTGAAAAATAGGAATTATAAAAGTAAGGCGGTGTTTAAAATGATAAAAACATCAGTAACAGTTTGTGCTACCGGCATCATACGAACAGTTAAATTTTAAACTAATTTTTATATTCTTGTGAAACGAAGCTTGATGAAAAGCCTTAAAACATTTAATTACTTCTGAGCATGAAATTGCATACCATTGATACCGGATTATTCAAATTAGATGGCGGGGCTATGTTTGGCGTGGTGCCCAAAAGCATGTGGCAGAAGCTAAATCCGCCCGACGGAAATAATATGTGCACCTGGGCCATGCGCTGCTTATTAGTTGAAGAAGGCGATCGGCTGATATTGATAGACAACGGCATGGGGAATAAACAGGATGAGAAATTTATGGGGCATTATTACCTGCATGGCGATGATACATTGGATAAATCGCTGGCGGCCCTTGGCTTTTCTAAAGATGATATTACGGATGTTTTTTTAACGCATTTGCATTTCGACCATTGTGGCGGCTCCATCATCCGCGAAGGCGAAAAACTACGCCCGGCTTTTAAAAACGCAGTATACTGGAGCAACGAAAAACACTGGGATTGGGCGGTTAACCCAAACGCACGCGAAAAGGCTTCGTTTTTAAAAGAGAACATTTTGCCGATACAGGAAAGCGGGCAATTACAATTTGTTGAAACGGAAGATGGCGTTCAATTTTCTGAAAACTTTACAATCCGTTTTGCTTACGGCCATACCGATGCCATGATGCTTCCGCAGCTACGTTACGGCGATAAGACTATCATTTTCATGGCTGATCTGTTGCCCTCGGCGGCGCATATTCCGCTTCCGTATGTAATGGCTTACGATATGTTTCCGCTTAAAACGCTGGATGAGAAAAAGCTTTTCCTGGAGGAAGCCGTACGGGAGAATTATGTATTATTTTTTGAACACGATCCGCTAAATGAATGCGGCACCCTGCAGCAAACAGAGAAAGGTGTTCGACTAAAAGAGACGTTTCCGCTTAACGAAATTCTATAATCCCAAATTCTGGGTTTGAATATCTCAAATCAAGTTATGGTTCTCAGCCTGGGTTTCTAAAGCGTACTTTTGCGATCTAATCCCATCAGTCTGATATTCTTACAGATCTTTGCCTGGTTGCGGTTTCTGTCTGAACTATAATTTTCCCTGCCGTTAATGTGATGTTTTAACTAAACAAATTTCCGTTTTTGTTCGTAGAAAGAACGTCTCTAGTCTTTTAACAGGCAATTACAAGTATTTTATTATTTAACAAACCGAATGCCTGTTGGAACCAATAACGGATGAAAAATATTACTTCACAATTACGCTGCGTATGCTCAGCCTTTACGCAAATCCCTTCCGACAAAATAATTTACCGGGGTGATGTGGGAAGTCACTCCCAAAACACAAAGCATCCTAACGAATCAGGCAGATACTATTTTTAAAGTTTGATTAAACAAAAATATAGAGAAAAGATCTACACGATGAAAATCCAACAAAAAAAATTCTCAAAATCAACTGGATGGGAAAATTTGAAAAACAATTCTTTTGATGCCTCCTCCTGCAACTTTGTTCTGGCATTTGGAAGTACTTCTATACTTGAAGATGCCGCGATCTATCAAAATATTGGGGAAAATTATCCCAATTCAGACATTATTATAAATTCTACCACTGGCGAAATTTATGATATCGAAGTTAATGACGATACTGTTTCGCTCACTGCGGTTTGTTTTGAACAAACCACTATAAAAACGGTTACTACTCATATAGATGATATGAAAAACAGCCGGGAGGCAGGCAAAGCACTTGCTTCTCCCCTGTCTGCTGAAAAGCTCGCCAATGTTCTGGTGATTTCTGTTGGCCTGAAAGTAAACGGGGATGAGCTGGTAGAAGGTCTGCGGGAATGTTTGCCGGAGAAAATAGAAGTAGTACGAGCCCAATTTGGAACTGAAACCGCCCTAACCGGCTTCTACTCTTACGGCGAAATATCTCCAACATCAAAATCTATAAAGTGTGCATTGCACAATCAAACAATGACCATCACAACTTTCTCTGAAAATGAATAAACTCCTGCACCGTCAACTTCAGAAATATTACGGAAGTATTGAGCAGGCACCTGAAAAGTTTCTTAAATTTTTAGAGGTGATCAGCCAGTCTTATGATCATTATGAAAAAGACCGGAAGATGATGGAAAGGTCTATTGAGATCAGTTCAAAAGAAATGATTGAACTGAACAACAGCCTTCAAACTGAAAAAAAAGAAGAATTACTAAAATCTATCTCACTTCTTGAAGCAACATTAGATTCTACCGCTGAAGGAATTTTGGTAACAGATTTCAAGGGAAAAATAGTCCGGTTCAATAGAAAATTTATAGAACTATGGGGCATACCTCCGGAAATAATGGCTACGCAGGACTATGAAATGATCCTTTCATTTGCATATGGCCAACTGATCAATCCCGAGGAGTTTCTTTTAGTTGCGCAACAGAACGAAGTGAGTTCAGACACGCTTCGGTTTAAAGATGGCCGAACCTTTGAACGTTATAACCGGCCACAGATCATTAACGGAACCTGCATTGGCCGGGTAATTAGTTTCCGAGATATTACATCCAGCAAAAAAGCGGAGCAGAAAATAAAAGAAAGTGAATTGCGCTACCGTTCACTTATAGATCAGGCAACCGATGCCATTTGTATCACGGATTCACACCTGACATTTCTTGACATCAACCCGAGCGGTTGCCAGGCCTTCGGTTATACAAAAGAAGAAATTTTGAACTTGTCTATGGTTGACCTTCTGTTTGAGGAAGACCTGAAAGCAAATCCTTTTAGAACTGATGATCTGAAATCAGGGAAAACCCTCCGGAATCAGCGAAGAGGTAAGAAGAAAGACGGAACATCCTTCGAATTTGAAGTAAACTCACAAATGCTGAGTGATGGCCGGATTCTATTCGTTGGGAGTGATATTACAGAGCGTAAAAAAGCTGAATCTGTAATAAAAGAAAATGAAGGCCAGCTCTCTATGGCTGCGCAGATTGCTAAACTGGCGTATTGGGAGTTTGATATTGCAGAAAACCTGCTGAAGCTCAACGATCAATTTTATTCGATGTTTAAAACAACTGCCGAAAAAATGGGAGGTTACACAATTTCGTCACAGCGGTATGCCAAACTTTTTGTAGATCCGGATGATATGCCGAGGATAATCCAGTCAGCCATAGAAGCAATCAAATCATCGGATCCCCATTTTAATAAGCAAATAGAACACCGCGTAAAATACGCCAATGGCGAGACTGGATACATGGCGTCCCGCTACTTTACCGTTAAAAACGAATTCGGGCGAAATATCAAAATTTTTGGCGCTATTCAGGACATTAGCGAAAGTAAAAATGCAGAACAAAAAATAAAAGAAAGCGAGCTACGCTACCGTTCTGTTATTGAGCAAGCCACCGATGCCATTTGTATCGCTGATGGATCAATGCGGATTATTGAGGTTAACCCGAGTGCCAGCCAGGCGTTTGGATATTCAAAAGAAGAATTTTTACAGCTTTCTCTGCTTGATCTTTTGTTTGCAGAAGAGGTCAAAATAAATCCGATCAGAATTGATGACCTGAAAGCCGGCAAAACCGTGAGTAACGAGCGGAGGGGTAAACGAAAAGACGGATCAGCATTTGAACTGGAGTTAAACTCAAAAATGTTAACAGATGGCCGCCTTTTACTGTTTGGGCGTGACATTACAGAACGTAAGAAAGCCGAATCTGTAATTAAAGAAAACGAAGGCCAGCTTTCTATGGCTGCTCAAATTGCTAAACTGGGGTATTGGGAGTTTGATATTGCAGCGAACCTGCTCAAGTTAAACGATCAGTTTTATTCGATGTTTAAAACTACCGCCAAAGAAATGGGTGGCTATACGATGTCGTCCGAGCGGTATGCCGGTCTTTTTGTTCAAAAGGATGACATGGCCATTTTAATGAATGCAGCCGCAGAGGCCATTAAATCGCCCGATCCACATTACAAAAATCAAATAGAACATCGTATAAAATATGCCAATGGCGAAAATGGGTATATGGCATTTCGGTACTTCACCGTGAAAAATGAAATCGGGCGCAATATCAAAATCTTTGGCGCCATACAGGATATTACTGAAAGTAAAAATGCCGAAAAGCTTTTAAAACAAAGCAACGCCCGATTTGAATTAGCCACCAAAGCAACCAATGATGTTATTTGGGACTGGAATAGTTTAACAGATGATGTGTATTACAGCGATGCTTATGAAACACTTTTTGGATATAAGAATTCAAGCAGTAAATTAAAAGCTATAGAATGGAATAAGCGTATTCATCCGGATGATGCCGAGAGCGTATTAGAGAAATTAAATTATCAGATGTATAAGGCTGAAACCGGAATTTGGCAGGATGAGTACAGATACATCCGCGAAGACGGATCTGTAGCATATATCAATGATCGGGGGTATATTCTGTACGATGAGCAGAACAAACCCGTTCGGATGGTTGGCGCTATGCAGGATATTACATCCAGAAAAAAAGCAGAAGCTGAACTAAATAAAAGTGAAAAACAATACCGGCAAATAGTTGAAACTGCGCAGGAAGGCATTTGGATGATTGATGAACATAACATCACCACTTTCGTCAATCAGAAAATGTGCGAACTGATTGAATACTTACCTGAAGAAATAACCGGGAAAAATATTGATTTTTTCATGAATGAAAAGTCATCCGCGATAGTTGCCCGGCAGATTGAAAAAAGAATGAAAGGCGGCACCGAAAGCTTTTATTTTAAGTTTAAGGCAAAAAGTGGCCGTATAGTTTGGACAAGCTTATCTACTAATCCAATTTTTGACGACGCCGGAAAGTATAAAGGTTCTCTGGCCATGGTCACCGATATTACCCAACGGAAACATGACGAGGAATTATTACAAAAATCTCAAGCAGATCTGATAAGTAACAACATCGAACTGGAGCAAAAAAACAAAGAGTTGGAACAGTTTGCCTACATAGCCTCGCATGATCTGCAGGAACCGCTGCGAACTATTTCCAGTTTCGTTGAATTACTGCAGACCCAATACAATGAGAAGCTGGATGACACCGCCAATCAATATTTAACCTACACCATGCAGGCTTCTGAACGAATGAGGACGCTTATAAGCGATTTGCTTAGTCATTCAAGAATCGGCTTTAAAAAAGAATTGAAACAGGTTGACACGAATGTCATGCTTCAGGAAGTGCTTCAGAATATGAATGCAACAATAATTTCTTCCGGTGCAGAAATTACCGTGGGAAAATTACCCGTTATTAACGGTTATCCAACAGAGATTAAACAACTTTTCCAAAACCTCATCAGCAATGCCATCAAGTTTAGAAAAAAAGATCATCCCCCACAAATCCGCATATTTAGCGAAATGGAAAATAACTCCTGGAAATTTTCAGTTAGCGACAACGGGATCGGCATAGAGGAAAAACATCACGAAAAGATATTTGCTATTTTTCAACGGTTGCACAACCGAAAAGTTTATGAGGGCTCCGGAATCGGACTTTCCAACTGTAAAAAAATTGTAGATCTGCATAAGGGTAATATCTGGGTAAGATCCATCCCCGGCAGCGGGAGCACTTTTCTTTTTAACCTGCCCGAACAGACAGATATCCACAAAATAAGAACTCATGAAGCGCCAGTTGAACTGCATCATGCTCATTGATGACGATGAGCTAACCAATTTTATTAATCGCATGGTCCTGGAAAAATGCGGATGCACCCGGCACATACAAATTGCTGAAGGCGGATGGGAAGCATTGGATTATTTGATAAAAAGCGAAGAGGCCAACGATGAGGACCTCTATCCAAGCCCTGACCTCATTTACCTGGATATCAATATGCCGGGCATGAACGGCTGGGAGTTTCTAGAAGAATATAAAAAGATAAATTTACGGAACAGAACTATCCTGGTTATGCTGAGCACCTCACTTTTCCCGGAAGACGAATTAAAGGCAGAGGAAATTCCTGAAATATCTGGTTTTGAGAATAAACCTTTAACAAGGGAAAAAGTGGAAGCGGCCATAGAAAAATATTTCCCGGATGCGATTAAAGGTAAATGATCATCAACCTACCGCATTGCCAGGTTCTTCATATCGGCACACTTCCAAATTCCGATAATCAAGCTAGTCCGAGATTAGCATATTGTTCCCATTAGCATTTTTCCACATTGATGTTTTAGCCCGCTAAACCTCAATAATCTCAGGCTTATTTCCCAGCAAATCATCAATGTCGTTCATCACTTTCGCATCAATGAGCGGTAAAACTTCAAGCGTTGTTAGATTTTCTTTTAGCTGTGCAGTTTTAGATGCACCCAGAATTACCGTGCTCACGTTCGGATTTTTTAGGCACCAGCCCAGAGAGAGTTTTACAACCGGAATATTCAGCCTGTCGGCGATATCTTTTAAGCCTTTTACCTTTTGCAAATTTTCCGGCTGTAGCCAGCGTTCTTTCAGCCAGCCGATGCTTTCAATCTGAAAACGCGTATCATTTGGGTCTGCATTGTTGTATTTGCCCGATAAAAGTCCGGAAGCCAGCGGGCTCCAGATGGTAGTTCCCATCCCGAAATCTTTGAACAAGCTAAGGTATTCCTTTTCGAGTTTCTCCCGCCAAAGCATATTGTACTGTGGCTGTTCCATGGTTGGCGGAACCAGATGGTTTTTTTCGGCGAAGAAATGTGCCTGCATAATTTCGGCTGCGCTCCATTCTGAAGTGCCCCAATACAGCGCTTTTCCCTGCTGTATAAGTTGATGCATTGCCCATACGGTTTCTTCTATGGGGGTATTCTGATCGGGCCGGTGGCAAAAAAGCAGATCAACATAATCAAGCTGCAAGCGTTTTAGGGCATTGTGAGTGCCTTCAAACAAATGCTTTTTTGAAAGACCAGTCATGTTTGGCTTTTTCTCTTCCGCACCGAAATAAATTTTAGTTGAAACGATGTAAGAGCTGCGATCCCAGTTTTTCCTTTTCAGGATGTTTCCCATCACAGTTTCGGATTTGCCACCTGCGTAACCTTCGGCATTGTCAAAAAAGTTTACGCCACTTTCATAAGCTATATCCATTAATTCTTCGGCAACGCTATCTTCAATTTGTTGCCCAAAAGTAAGCCAGCTTCCCAAAGAGAGCGCACTTACCTGTAACCCTGATTTTCCTAAACGACGATATTCCATATTTTGATTTTAAAGATTTGCTATTTTAACCGGATAATAACATTAAGGTTTGTTACCAATTGATTTGAGCAAATTATGTACAACATTTTGAGGGTTGAAAGAGAACGGCAACAGTAAACCAGTCACTCAGTTTCTGTTCTGGCAGAGTTCTATCAAAACACCGCCGGCACTTTTAGGATGCACAAAACAAACCAGTTTATTATCAGCGCCTATTTTTGGCTTATCACTCAACAAAATAAAACCTTCGCCTTTTAACCGCTCCATCTCAGCCAAAATATCGTCAACATCAAAAGCAATGTGGTGAATACCTTCTCCCCGGCGCTCGATATAGTTGCTGATGGCACTTTCTTTAGAGGTAGATTCCAATAACTCAATTTTGCTTTCGCCGATTTTGAAAAAACTCGTAGTCACATTTTCACTTTCAACCGCTTCGGTTTTATAGGCTTCTGTTCCTAACAATCTCTCATAAAGTTTACCTGCTTCATGCAGATTTTTTACGGCAATACCGATGTGTTCAATTTTCTTCATGTGTTTATTTGTGGCATAAAAATGACCATTTTGTAGATGATCAGGCCGGTCGGCGGCCAAAGTACTGCAAATTATATTTAGTATATTTGTGCTCAATTTACAATAAACAAATTTTAAATGAATCTCCCAATTTACTTAGATAACAACGCCACCACACCTTTAGATCCAAGGGTGCTGGATGCGATGCTTCCATATTTTAACTCCAAGTTCGGCAACGCGGCAAGTCGTAACCACGCTTTTGGCTGGGCTGCCGAAGAGGCGGTTGATTATGCTCGCGAGCAGGTTGCCCAATTGATCGGTGCAAGTGAAAAAGAAATCATTTTTACATCCGGCGCAACCGAATCTGACAATCTGGCTCTCAAAGGAGTTTTTGAGATGTATAAAGAAAAGGGAAATCACATAATTACCTGCACAACAGAGCATAAAGCAGTTCTGGATGCCTGTAAACACCTGGAAAAGCTTGGAGCCAAAATAACTTATTTGCAGGTTAAAGCCGATGGATTGATAGACCTTAACGAACTGCAAGCTGCCATGACTGATCAAACTATCCTGGTTTCCATCATGTACGGTAATAACGAGATTGGAGTGATCCAACCGATAAGAGAAATTGCTGCAATTGCCCACCAGCATGGCGCTTTGTTCATGTCAGACGCTACGCAGGCCGTTGGAAAAATTCCGGTAGATGTAATTTCAGATGGCATAGATCTTATGGCTTTTACAGCTCATAAAATGTACGGTCCGAAAGGGGTTGGTGCGCTGTATGTTCGCCGTAAAAATCCGAGGGTTAAAGTTACTGCGCAAATGGATGGTGGCGGCCACGAACGCGGAATGCGCTCAGGCACGTTAAACGTTCCGGGCATTGTGGGTTTGGGTAAAGCCTGCGAACTTTGCCGTTTAGAAATGGCCTCAGAAGCAGCTCGTTTATCCGCTTTACGCGATAAATTACAGACGTCCTTATTGCAAATGGAAGAAAGCTACCTCAATGGAAACAAAGAAAGTCGCTTACCACACGTAGCAAATATCTCCTTTAAATACGTAGAGGGCGAAGGCCTGATGATGGCGATGAAAGATTTGGCGGTATCATCCGGCTCGGCTTGTACCTCGGCCTCATTAGAACCCTCATATGTTTTAAAAAGTCTTGGACTTTCAGATGATTTGGCGCATTCATCCATTCGCTTTGGGTTGGGCAGATTTACAACAGACGAAGAAGTAGATTTCGCGATAGAACAAACTAAGAAAGCCGTAACGCACTTGCGTGAATTATCACCGTTGTGGGAAATGTTTAAGGAAGGAATTGACCTGGACTCCATTGAGTGGGCAGAACATTAAAGCCTGCAGAAAATACAAAATTTGCCATTTTGGCAAGCCAGTTCGAATGGCAACATTATTGATTTAAGAATAAACACTATCGGTTAAACCGAAAAAAAGCAATATTATGGCATACTCAGAAAAAGTTATTGATCATTACACCCATCCCCGCAACGTAGGTACGCTTGATAAAAGCAACAATCAAGTTGGAACCGGTCTGGTGGGTGCTCCCGAATGCGGAGATGTAATGCGTCTGCAAATACAGGTTGACGCTAACCACATGATCACCGATGCAAAATTTAAGACCTTCGGTTGCGGTTCGGCCATCGCGTCATCGTCTTTAGCTACCGAGTGGCTAAAAGGAAAATCTATAGATGATGCGATGAAAATTGATAATATGGATATTGTAGAAGAACTGGCTTTACCGCCCGTTAAAATCCATTGCTCGGTATTGGCAGAAGACGCCATCAAAGCCGCCATTAATGATTACCGCGTAAAAAACGGTATGGAAGCTTTAGTGAGCGAAAAGACACATCATTAATTAGGTTGAGATGTGAGATTTGAGACATTACACATATTTCAAATCTCACACCTCATATCTCATATCTCTAAAAATGGTTACCATCACAGATAAAGCGAAAAGCAAAGTAGAAGAATTGATGCAGCAGAATGGGTTAGATAACTCCCATTTTTTGCGTGTCTCCGTTCAGGGGGGCGGTTGTTCTGGCTTATCTTACAAAATGGATTTTGATAACGAGGAAAAGCCCGGCGACCAGTTTTTTGAAGACAAAGGAGTTCGGCTTACGCTAGATATGAAGTCTTTTTTATATCTGGCCGGCACAGAACTTGATTTCTCTGACGGACTGAACGGCAAAGGATTTAACTTTCATAACCCCAATGCAACCCGTACCTGCGGTTGCGGCGAAAGTTTTTCGGTATAAAAAATTTCCGGCAAGACCGGTCAATCAGCAAAAGGGCTCAAATGGGGCCCTTTTGTATTTTACAGCTAATCTGTATTATTGTCCATAAAATAACGCGTTTCCATGAATTTAGAGAACAGTCTGCAAACGGTGCCTTCGTTGCTGCGCCATGTAGTAGAAAAGGTGCATCCAGAAACAGAAACTTTCCTGCTTCAAAAGGTAAAAGACTCGTGGGAGGAAATCAGTTATAAGCAAGTTTTAGACAACGCCGATGCTGTTTCCAGTTATTTTTTGGAAATGGGAATAAAAAAGGGCGATCGGCTGGCACTCATCATCGAAAATTCTCCGGATTACGTTTATTACGACCAGGCTCTGCAGCAAATCGGAGCGGTAAACGTTTCCATTTACCCAACTCTTGCAGAAAGCGAAATCGAATATATTTTGAAAGACGCAGGTGCCCGCTGTATCCTGGCGGGAAACACGTTTCTTTTCCGTAAGATTTTAAAAATAGCTAATAACTGCCCCGCTTTGCAACGGATTGTTCCGGCCTTTGCAGACTACCAGAAATATCTGGAAAACCTAAATCTGAATGCGGGTGTAATCAGCTTTACAGATCTTATTCATGAAGGACATTCTCAACTGCAAAACTATCAGCGGCAGCTCAACCAGCTTCGGGCAAGCATACAGCCTTCAGATCTTTCTTCCCTCATTTATACATCGGGCACTACGGGTATCCCCAAAGGGGTAATGCTTACCCATTCTAACTTTGTAGAAAACGTGCGGGTTTGCCTGCAGCAGATTCCTGTTATCAATGAGCAGGAAACATTTCTGTCTTTTCTGCCGCTCTCGCATGTTTTTGAGCGAACTGCAACGTATCATGTTTGCTGTGCCCGCGGCTGTAAAATAGCCTTTGCCCAAAGTTTGGAACTGCTGGCAAAAAATATGGCCGAAGTGAAACCCACCGTAATGAGTTGCGTACCCCGGCTTCTGGAACGCATTCATGATAAAGCGACAAAAAGCGGTACTGCCGCCGGCGGGATGAAAGCAAAAATTTTCGTTTGGGCTATTGAAACAGGAAAAAACCATCGGGAGAAAAAAGAGGCCGGAAAAAATCCGGGGCCCTTATTAGGGATTCAACATTCTCTGGCCAACAAACTGGTTTTCAGCAAAATTAAAGAGAAAACGGGCGGGCGACTAAAATTCATGCTTTCCGGCGGTGCGGCGCTACCAAAAAATGTAGGCGAATTTTTCGGAAATCTCGGAATTAAAGTCCTCGAAGGATTTGGTCTGACAGAAACATCGCCAGTTATGTCGGTAACAGAATATCACCGTCAGGTTTACGGAACGGTAGGGCGCATTATTCCGGGTATAGAAGTGGGCATACAGGATGTGGAAACTAAAGAATTTATTGCTGTACAAACCCACCACACTTTCAACGAAGATTTTGAGTGCGAAGAAGGCGAAGTGGTGGTTCGCGGACATTGCGTAATGAAAGGTTACTGGAACAAACCCGAAGAAACCGCCGAAGTAATTGATGCACAGGGTTGGTTTCACACCGGTGATGTGGGCAAGTTCTTTAAGGGAAACCTTCAAATTACTGATCGGATTAAAAATATGCTGGTAAATGCCTACGGCAAAAACATCTATCCCACCCCGGTAGAAAATACCTATTTAAAAAGTCCGAAAATTGAACAGATATTTTTAATTGGCGATAAACGGGAATATGTTACCGCCATTATTATTCCGGCGCAGGAAACGCTTAAAGAAACATTCCAGCTCGAAGATAATTTTTTTGAGAAGCCTCAGCCCTTCATCAGCGAACAAGAGATTATTGATTGGATGCAGCAGGATATAAAAAGACTTTCCACCGAGTTGGCGAAGTTTGAGCGAATCAAATCCTTCATCGTGAAGCGCAGCCCGTTCACTATTGAAGACGGTGAAATAACCCCTACCTTGAAAGCAAAACGTAAAATCATCGAAAAGAAATATGCCGGCGCAATTAACGATATGTATCTTGAACAGGTTGATGCCGACTAAATAGCTGCTAAACAGGCGTTTTATCGCAGTCATTTTTTCCGGCGAAAACCCTATTTTTGCCAAAATTCAAAGGAAGATATGAGCATCGGTTTATCAGAACAGGAAATATTGCGCCGGGAGGCGATGGCAGAAATGCGCAGTCTCGGTATTAACCCTTATCCGGCCGAAGGATTTGATGTGAACGTAACCGCACGAGACATTAAAGCAAATTACGATCGCGACAAAACATCTTATAAAAACATCAGCATTGCGGGCCGTATTATGAGCCGCAGAATAATGGGAAGCGCATCTTTTGTAGAGTTGCAGGATGCCTCGGGGCGTATACAGGCATACGTAAACCGCGATGAAATTTGCCCATCAGAAGATAAATCTTTCTACAACATTGTATTTAAAAAGCTCCTGGACATCGGCGATTTTATAGGGGTAACCGGCTACGTGTTTACCACCAAAACGGGCGAAATATCTATCCACGTGAGTGGACTGAAAATTCTTTCTAAAGCGCTTAAACCCTTGCCTATTGTTAAACGCGATGAAGACGGTCACGTTCACGATGGGTTTACAGACCCGGAAATGCGCTATCGCCAACGCTATGTAGACCTTACCGTTAATCCTGGTTTTAAAGAAATATTTCTAAACCGGTCCAAAGTGATCAGCA
>JBGTBV010000050.1:0-2955 GCA_041749185.1 Daejeonella sp.
ACCGGGGGCAAAAAGTCGAGGTTGTTTTCCTCCAAAAACTTTGGTGAAACTTGGAAAGCTGATGATCTCCCGATTATTCAGGGCGAAAGTTCTACCGGACCTTTTTCTATTGCCTTTTATAACAAAAAAACTGGAGTGGCAGCCGGTGGCGATTATTTGCGTGATACCCTGCGAACCGATAATTTTCTGCTTACCCGCAATGCCGGTAAATCCTGGTTTCAACCTCAGGTTAGTCCGTTTGGATACCGCTCGGCGGTTGAATATATCTCTAAGAAAACGCTCATGGCTACTGGCACCTCGGGAACAGATATTTCTAATGACGGCGGATTAACCTGGCAACGGCTTACGCCGGAGGGCTTTAATTGCGTCAGGAAAGCAAAAAGCGGAAATTGGGTACTGTTAGCCGGAAGTAAAGGACGGATTTACCGTGTTGAAATTGATCACCCGCAATTGAATAGTGGCAGGCTGCGTTAAGGATTGCAGCGGAAAGCCCGGAATGAAGCTAAGTGAAACGCAGCGGAATGAGGACTTGCAGCGGAAAGCCTGACCCGAAGGGGAACGCCCCAGGCAAGTATGTTCAAAACTACTATTTGCCTTCCGTTACCTATTTACCTGAGCTAAATTAATTTTTACCCGTTTAAGCTTCATGAGCACGATTAATACGATTATCGGCTGCGTTAACGATGGGAGCGGCATCCTTTTTGGCTTTTCTGCCAAAAAGATATAGCGGACAGCGTGTTAAAACGCCCAAATAACTATCATTCAATTGATTGATAATCGAACCCGGGTTATTAGAAATTTAATGCTCAGTTCCACGTTTCCGAGATTGAAAATTGTTTTCAGCTTCAATAGACAACATTTCTGATAGCCATTATGGCGGTTTAAAAACCAAACATTTACCAGCCTTTCTCGTACAAAAATACAGGCGATTATCAAGCCCGGCGCTGACTGTTTTCTGCACTGGAAATCAAATCGTGTAAACCAGAAAAATACGGTACAATAAGCTGTTCATTATGCAAAAAAATATAGACGAAATTCCCGACTATCCGAACATCCAGAAGATAAAAAGAGGAGCGGTGCTTTTTGTTAATTTCGGACTGGCTTTGCTGCTTACTTTTCTGATCATCCGGCTTGGCGAGTTTTTCTACATCGCTCAGAAAAACGAAATCCCGGCTGATTATCTCACCATTGCCCGCATCGCCCTGTTTTACGATGTGGTATTTTTTCTGAAAATCAGTCCTTTTCTGTTCATCCCGTTTGTAATTATTTACTTCTGCACCAGCGCAAAACGCTCTCAGTATTATTTTTTTGGCATCACGGGCACGCTGGTTATTCTCACTTACGCCCTGCTCGTTAAATATTTTGTAACCGCCATGGTGCCGCTCGGGTCAGATTTGTTTGGCTATTCGCTTCAGGATATTTCTCAAACGGTTTCGGGCAATACAAGCGTTGATATCTTTTCGGCTTCGATGTTACTGGTTCCGTTGGTTATCTTCTGGATAACCCTTAATCTGCTTTACCGTGGTATGCCTGTAAAACCCGCCTTTGCTTATCTCCTATTAATTGCCGGATCTTTAATTGCTTACAACGGGGTTTCGGCCAGACCGGTGGACACGGCATTTGAATCTGATTTTTCTTACAATTTATCGCTGAATAAGGCTGCCTTTTTTACAGAAAACGCATACGATTACTTCTCAGAAACGCGGCCAGTGGTTCAAATTCTCGCTCCGCAAGCGGCTGCACCGGTGCTCTTACCGGCAGAAAGGCCGTACAAGTATGTTAACGAAGAATACCCGTTTTTGCGAACCGACGAAACCGAGGATGTTTTGGGAAGCTTCTTCACGTTTAACGCCCTGGAGAAACCGAACATCGTGCTGATACAGGTAGAAGGGCTTGGCCGTGCCTTTAGCGGAAAGGATGCCTATTTAGAAAGTTTTACTCCCTTTTTAGATGAACTTGCAGAAAAGGGTTTGTACTGGGAAAACTTTCTGGCATCGCAGGGCCGCACATTTGCTTCGCTGCCCTCTATTTTAGGCTCTTTGCCTTTCGGCGATAAAGGCTTTAACGATCTGGGCGAAAGAATGCCGAACAGCCTTTCGCTGATGGACATTCTGAACCATAATGGCTATTATTCTAAGTATTACGGCGGCTTTGAAATGGAGTTTGATAATCAGGGATTGTTTATGAAAAAAGCCGGGGCGAATCTCATTGTAAGTGCCGATGATTATAAAAGTCCGTTTAAAAAGGCGTCAAACTGGGGCTACGCCGATAAAGATCTGATGGTAAAATCCATACAAACCGAAGCGCAAACCGGGCAGCAGCCTTTCTTTACGTTTATAGAAACCATCAGCATGCACACGCCATACACGGTGCCAAACCAGGCCGAATACATCAGGCGGTTTGAAGAGCGAATGAAAAAGCTCGGTTTTGACGCTGCTAAACAGCAATCTTACGGCAGCTACAAAGAGATTTATTCGTCAATAATGTACGCCGATGATGCGCTGCGCTATTTTTTTGACGCTTACGCGAAGCTGCCAGCCTTTAAAAATACCATTTTTGTAATTACCGGCGATCATCGTCTGCCCGAAATACCGATGGTTACCAAAATTGATCGTTACCATGTGCCTCTGCTGGTCTATTCGCCTATGCTTAAACGCAGCGCCTCGTTTAAATCAATATCCTCGCATTTGGACATTACGCCTTCGCTTATCGCGATGCTAAAAAGCAATTACAACATTCAATCGCCGGGGCAGGTGAGTTGGGTAGGTTCCGGCCTGGATACCGCCGCCCGTTTGCGGAATATTCATCAGTATCCGCTAAAGCAAAATATTACTTCGCTGAATAATTTTGTGGCCGGGTTAAACTTTATAGATCAGGGCCAGTTATTTACCATCGGCCAGAATATGAATTTAGAACCCCGTCCGGATCCGGCGGCGTTTGCTCTGGTGAATGCAC
>JBGTBV010000051.1:0-6447 GCA_041749185.1 Daejeonella sp.
AGTTAACAGTATCAATACCATCGAAATACCGTCTGCACCCAATTTAAAGCGGATGCCGAAGTTTTGTATCCAGGGATAATCTACGATGAACTGTGTGGAAGCATCGGGAACAAAACTACTGATCAAAAAGAACGTGAAAAACAAGGGCACAAGCGATGCCCCAACAACCCACCTCTTAACGTTGGTGCCTTTGGCCAGTGCTAAAAAACCATTCGCCAGTGGAAAAAGTATAATGAGTAATAATAAATTCATATAGCTTGAAATGCCCGGTTATATTCTGTAAAACCCATAAATAAACAGTGCCACAATTCCGCCAACCATCATAAAAATATAAAAGCCGGTATTGCCTGATTGCAACAATCGGATACCCTTGCTGGCTTCTGTGGTACCCGAACCGAGGCCGTTAACAAAACCATCAATTCCAGCCTTATCAACAACCCGGTAAAAAAACCCGGATAGGGCATCGAGCGGACGGGTAAATAATGCCTGATACAATTCGTCGACGTAAAATTTGTGGTAAGATAAATTGGCAAAAGCATTGCGTTTTGCACTATCTGAAACCGGAACGTGCGATTTCTTTACATACCGAAAATAAGCGAATACGGCTGCTGCCAAAGCGGCCGTAACAGAAACCGCCATCAGGATATATTCCGTTGAGTGAGTTAATGCCAGACTGTCTGTTACCGCTGCCGACCCTGCGAAAACCGGCGCCAGAAACCCGGCCAGCCAATGGCTGCCACCCAGAACTTCGGGCACACCAATAAAGCCGCCCAAAGAAGAAAGTATGGCCAGAATAATTAAAGGAATGGTCATTGATTTTGGCGATTCATGAAGGTGACTTTGCTGATCTTTTGTTCCGCGGAAGTTGCCATAAAAAGTAAGAAACATCATCCGAACATGTAGAAGGCGGTAAAGGCGGCACCCAGCACGCCGATGAACCAAAGCATCTTGTTATGTTCGTAAACATGCGCCAAAATTTCATCCTTGGAGAAAAAGCCCGAAAAAGGAGGTAATCCGGCTATGGCGATGGTGCCGATCATCATGGTTAAAAACGTGATGGGGAGTTTGCTCTTAAGTCCGCCCATTTTGCGCATATCCTGCTCATCGCTTACCGCGTGAATCACCGAACCGGCACCTAAAAATAAGAGCCCCTTGAAAAATGCATGCGTAATTACATGGAAAAATGCGCCGGTAAAAGCACCAACGCCCAAGCCTAAAAACATATAGCCCAATTGCGAAACGGTTGAATAGGCCAAAACCTTTTTAATATCGGTTTGCGTTAACGCGATGATTGCGGCTAACAAGGCCGTAGCCGCACCTACGTAAGAAACTACAGTTAGCGTTTGCGGGGCAAGCGTAAACAGAATGTTTGAGCGGGCTATCATATAAATGCCGGCGGTTACCATAGTTGCCGCATGAATTAGCGCCGACACCGGAGTAGGCCCAGCCATGGCATCGGGAAGCCAGGTAAACAGCGGAATTTGTGCCGACTTGCCGATAGCTCCGATAAATAAAAGTGCGGTAATTAACACCAGCGCACCATTTCCGGATGCCATTTGAGCGGCTTGCGGAAATATCTGACTAAACTCAACACTGTTGAAGGTTGAAAATAACAGGAATATGGCAAGGAGAAATCCAAGGTCGCCAATGCGGTTCATTATAAACGCCTTTTTTGCGGCGTTGGCATAGCTGATGTTGGTAAACCAAAAGCCAATAAGCAGATAAGAACACAAGCCCACTCCTTCCCAACCAATAAACATAATTACATAGTTAGAGCCAAGCACCAACAACAGCATAAAAAATATAAACAGGTTGAGGTAAGAGAAAAATTTGTTAAAACCAGCATCGTGATGCATGTATCCGGTTGAGTACAGGTGAATGAGAAATCCGATACCGGTTACAATAAGCAGCATAATTGCGCTTAGCGGGTCAACCAGAAACGAAAAGGGCACTAACAGGCTTCCGGCACTAATCCAATTAAACAGGGGAATGGTAAATGATTTTACTGCTGATGCAGCCAAGGCCGAAAATACACCGATACTTAATCCAAAAGAGATGAGAATGGCCACGCTGCCAATATACCCCACTACCTTTTTTGGAAGAATGTTACGCCCCAAGCCATTGATCAGGAATCCTGCCAGGGGGAACAAAGGAATTAACCAAACTAGATTTATCATTTTATATATCGCTTACAAGCGCCAAAACTAAAGTTAACGCGGTGTGGCAATTAACGCGTGCGCTTGATATCACCATTTTAATTTACTTAATACATTAATGTCTGTTGAGCTGTTATTTCGAAAGATCATAACAATGATTGCAAGTCCTACGGCTACTTCGGCGGCAGCCAATGCCATAATGAAAAATACAAATACCTGCCCCGAGGCGTCGTTATGATACACAGAAAACGCCGTTAGAAGTAAGTTAACGGCATTCAGCATTAATTCAATTGACATAAAAATAACAATGGCGTTTCTGCGGATAAGAACGCCTATTACGCCAATGGTAAAAATAATTGCGCTAAGCAGTATATAATGGTTCAGCGGAACACCTTGTATGGTTTGATTGATTGTTTCCATTAAACAGTTTTAGGTTCTCTTTTAGCCAGCAGCACAGCGCCAACCATGGCCGAAAGTAACAGTATAGACGAAATTTCAAAAGGGAGCAAAAATTCGGTAAACAACACTTTACCCAGATTTTTAACCAACCCGATATCCGGATTTCTTAAAATTACCGCGTCTGAAACATGCAGGGAGCGCATGGATCCCACAAGTGTTACCAGCAGGCACAAGCCCGCTATCAGGCCCATTATTTTGAGGATATTTGACTTCACGGGTTCAGATTCCTCATTCAGATTGAGCAGCATGAGCACGAAGAGGAAAAGTACCATGATGGCACCCATGTAAACTATAAAATTTACAATGGCCAAAAACTGGGCGTTTAGTAAAATATAGTGTACGGTAAACGTGAAAAAGGCAATGATGAGGAATAATACGCTATGGATGGGGTTTTTGGAGAAAACCACCATCAGCGAAAAGAAAATAGAGAGAAATGCAACTAAATAAAATATAGAAATACTCATTTGCCCTGTGGGTTGACCGATGCAGCGATGCGGCTGCAAAGGTATAATTTATTTAGAATTCTGATAAAACGGCTTCCTTTTCTATTTAGACTCTAACTGAAATTGTAAAGGTTCTTCAACCAGTTTATCTTTACCGTAAATAAAATCCTTTCGCAGATAGTCTGAAGGGATTATTGGCCCATCAAGATAAATAGCTTCCTTCGGGCACGCCTCTTCGCACAAACCACAAAAAATACAGCGCAGCATATTAATTTCGTATACCGCCGCAAACTTCTCTTCGCGGTAAAGATGTTCTTCGCCTTTCTGCCTTTCGGCGGCAATCATGGTTATGGCTTCTGCCGGGCAGGCAAGGGCACATAAACCACAGGCTGTGCAACGTTCCCTGCCCTGCTCATCGCGTTTTAGCGAATGCAAACCTCGCCAGTTTTCAGAAAATTCACGTTCTACTTCCGGATAAAAGACGGTTTCTTTCTTTTTAAACATGTGTTTGAACGTAATGGCCATACCCTGAAAAATTGCCGGGAGGTATAAACGCTCCCAGAAATTCATGGGTTTCTGGTCCATAACTTTCTTTCTGTTGCTTAGAGATTGCATACTATATATTAATGAAAAGAGTCCCCTTTAGGTTTGCTTTGAACACCCCACAAGGTATCTCGATTATATTGATTCGAATACAGTTATGGCAATAGCCGTAATTACAATGTTGGCAATTGCCAGCGGAATTAAAACCTTCCAGCCAAGATTCATCAGTTGGTCATACCGAAAACGCGGAACAGTCCATCGTACCCACATAAAAAAGAAAATAAAGGCGAATATTTTGGCGAACAATACGCCCATGGCGATAAGCGGGCCCAATAGCGGGCCGGTCATTTCGTTTACCCAATCTATACCGGGATAATTGTAACCCCCGAAATATAGCGTAGACATCACGGCGGAGGCTACAAACATGTTCAGATATTCGGCAAACATGAACGCACCCATTTTAAAACCCGAGTATTCTGTATGGTAGCCGCCCACCAATTCGGTTTCGCATTCTGGCAAGTCAAATGGGGTACGGTTGGTTTCGGCAAAAGAGCACACCAGAAACAGGATAAATCCGAGCGGCTGATAGAGTATATTCCAATTGCCGCCATGCTGTTGGGCTACAATTTCTTTCAGGCTGAGGGTGTTTGTTAAAAGCAACAGAGCAATCAGCGAAAGCCCCATCGGAATTTCATAGCTGATGTTTTGAGACGCCGCCCGGATGGCACCCATCAATGAAAATTTATTGTTTGAAGCCCAGCCGCCAATCATTAAACCGTAAACACCCAATGATACGATGCCGAAAATATACAATATTCCCACATTGATATCGGCAACCTGCATGGGTATGAGCCTTTCGGCGATAACGATATCCGGCCCCCAGGGAATTACTGCGCTACCAAGGCAGGCGGTAAGCAAGGCCAGCGAAGGCCCGGCGATAAACAAGAACCGGCTTGAATCTGTGGGGATGATTTCCTCTTTAAAAAACATCTTCAACCCATCGGCCAATGGCTGGAACATGCCGCCCGGTCCTGCCCGGTTTGGCCCCACACGATCCTGCAGATAGCCCGCAATTTTTCGCTCGGCCAGCGTTGAATAGGCGGCAACTCCCAAACTGATGAGAAATATAACCGTGATCAACACAAACTTTTCTATTACAAATGCTAACTCCATCAGATCTTGGTTGCTCTATCGAATTCTACTTTATTGGCTTCTATTAACACCTGACTTTTCTTCACCACGGGCAGGGGCTTCATGTTTTCGTAATGATTAGAGGAGATGACAGAGGTGTTGGCAATATCCCGCGGGCCTTCAATAACCCAATCGGCCGTTTGCTTTGTTTCAAAACGGCAGATGTTGCAGATAAAATCCTCAACTTCGCCAAATTGATCTTTACGGCCGGTAACCCTCAACACTTCTTCACCTTTGTACCAAAGCGTTACTTTTCCAGTACATATGGGGCAATCCCGGTGCGCATCAACCGGTTTGGTAAACCAAACGCGGTTCTTGAACCTGAATGTACGGTCTGTTAGTGCGCCAACCGGACAAACATCAATTACATTACCGGAGAAATCATTATCTATGGCTTTCTCTATGTAGGTAGAAATTTCAGAAGCATCACCACGGCCCAAAACTCCGTGAACTCTCTGGTTTGTAATCTGATCTGCCACATATACACAGCGGTAGCACAAAATACAGCGGGTCATGTGCAGTTGTATTTTATCGCCGATATCTATTTTATCAAATGTTCTGCGTTCAAACTCGTAGCGGGTTTTTGCAAGGCCGTGCTCATAGCTGAGGTCCTGAAGATGACATTCGCCAGCCTGATCACAGATAGGACAATCAAGCGGATGGTTAATGAGCAACATTTCTACCACGCCTTTACGGGCTTCAATTACTTCGGCAGAGGTGATATTTTGAACTTCCATCCCGTCCATCACGCCAGTGCGGCAAGAAGCTACCAGTTTTGGCATGGGGCGGGGATCTTTTTCAGAACCTTTACTAACCTTGACCAAACAGGTGCGGCACTTGCCACCACTGCCTTCCAGCTTTGAATAATAACACATAGCCGGCGGCACAATCTCTCCCCCAATCTGGCGGGCAGCATTTAAAATGCTGATGCCAGGTTCTACTTCAACCGTAATTCCGTCTATTGTTACTTTAATTTTATCACTCATTAAACTAAAAATTCAAAAGTAAAAATTCAAAACCCTTGTAAATTCAACAGGCAAAATTCTAATTTAATTTTGAACCAGCTCGGGCAAGGGATCTGCATAAGTTCCAATTCCGTAATTCCGTTCCAAAGCATCTTTTGGGTTGCTTACATGCCATTCAAATTCATCCCGGAAATGCCTGATTGCACTGGCAACCGGCCAGGCAGCGGCATCGCCCAGCGGGCAAATGGTATTGCCTTCTATTTTTTTGGCAACATCAACCAGCAAGTCCATATCGCTCATCTTCCCATGGCCATATTCCAACCGGTGCAGTACTTTTTCCATCCAACCGGTACCCTCGCGGCAGGGCGAACATTGTCCGCAACTTTCGTGATGGTAGAACCGGCTAAAATTCCAGGTATTGCGCACCATACACTGGTCCTCATCAAAAGCAATGAAACCGCCCGAGCCCATCATAGATCCGGTTTGAAAACCGCCTTCGGCTAATGACTCATAACTCATTAACCGGGAATTTCCATCAGCCGTTTTTAGAATCAGATCAGCGGGCAAAACCGGAACGGATGAACCGCCAGCAACCACGGCCTTTAATCGCTTGCCATTGGCAACTCCGCCGCAATATTCATCAGAATAAATAAACTCTTCAACGGGCAGGCCCAACTCTATTTCGTAAAC
>JBGTBV010000052.1:0-6682 GCA_041749185.1 Daejeonella sp.
AGTATTTCAATAATGAGATCGGGGGCACCTTCTATATAGTCCTTAATAAGTTCAGCTTTCCTTTCTTCAGCAATGTAAAGTAAGTCTGGCTGAAAAATATTTTCATCCGCCAAATGAACATCTAAAGGTGCAAATAAACAGATCCCTCCGATATCAGACCTTTCAAGATAAGAGTCAATCAACTTATAAAGCCGGGCTGTTAAGATCTGGTGATAACTTGTTGGTGCTGGCGACATAATTAAATCTGCGTTGATAAGCTGAAACGGCGCACCCTCATCCAGAGACTCGTAATCTTCTTTTGTATATTTCTTTTTTTCAGCGGTAAGCATATTCAAATTTAACGAAATAGGATTAATTCTCGACGGTCCATTTTTTTGAGCCTGTGATATGGGAAATATATCCAGCTTTCCACAGGTTACTATATCCTACTAAAGGTTGTCGAAAAATATTCGGGAAACAAAAATCCAAACCCAAACCGTTAAATTTGGTTAATCAACAACAGTTGTAAAATTAATATTCATAAAACTTTTATCATGGCATTAAAAAGAAGAGCAACTTCTAAATGGACCGGAAGCGGTTTACAGGGCAGCGGCACCCTTAACGGCCCAAGCGGCGTACTGGAAAATACCCCTTACAGCACGAAGATGCGGTTTGAAAACGAAGATGGAAAGGCCGGAACAAATCCGGAAGAGCTGATAGCCGCCGCCCACGCGGGATGTTTTAACATGGCTTTAAGTTTTCAGATTGATGGCGCCGGTTTCACAGCAAATGAACTGGAAACCACGGCGACGGTAACGGTAGACAAAAATGGAAATGATTACGAGATTACCGGAATTGTACTTGATCTGAAAGGCTCCGTTGATGGCATGGACGAAAATCAGTTTAAAGAACTGGCCGAGAAAGCGAAGGCCGGCTGCCCGGTTTCAAAGGCACTTTCTGCGGTGCCCATCACATTAAATGTTAGCTTTTCTGGCTAATTGCTCACATTCCGGCCGGACTTTCCGGCCGGATGTTTTCCTCCCTTTTAGTAGTTTTCTGGTATGGATCGGCAGCATGGCTGAGAAGCTTTTTTTAATGCCATCCTGCAACTGCTTTGATAATTTGACTTCATACTTGTAGCTTAGGAACATACATTCTCAATCAACCTTAAGCCCGATGTTATGAAACAACTTTTAAAATTTGTTTTTGGCGGCCTCATGCTTTTGCCCATAGTGGCAAGCGCAATTGATCCGCAAGATACCCGCATGCTGGCACAGCCGGCTCTCAGTAAAAACCATATTGCCTTTATTTATGCCGAAGATCTTTGGGTGGCTAATGCCGATGGATCAGGGCCGCGGCGGCTAACCGTTGATGAGGGTATAGAATCTGCCCCAATGTTTTCGCCGGATGGCCAAACTCTTGTTTTTAGTGCCCAATATGATGGCAATACGGATGTATTCAATATTCCGGTAAACGGCGGAATTCCAAAACGGTTAACCTGGCACCCGGGGGTCGACCAGGCACGAGGGTTTACAAATGACGGAAGTTCTGTTTACTTCACCTCACAACGCGAAGTTTTTACAAACCGCTATGCCCAATTGTTTACGGTTGGCTTAAATGGAGGCTTGCCAACACGCTTAAAAATTCCCAATGCCACGCATGCAGTGTATTCGCCCGACGGCAAAAGCATGGCCTACAACCCGTTGTCTGATGCATTTAAACAGTGGAAAAATTACCGCGGTGGTACAGAATCTAACATCTGGATTTTTTCTTTTGCAGATGATGGAGTTACGAAAATCCCGCAGCCCAAAGGCGGAAGCAATGATGCCGGGCCCATGTGGATTGGCAATACCATTTATTTTAGAAGTGACCGCGACGGCGAATTTAATCTCTACGCCTATGACGTATCCTCAAAAAATGTTAAAGCGCTCACCAGCTTTAAAGATTTTCCGGTAATTAATGCTTCTGCCGGCAACGGAAAGATCATTTTTGAGCAGGCCGGCTATCTGCATGTATTCGATCCGGCAACGGTTAAAAGCAACAAGCTTAAAGTTGGCATTGCTGCCGATTTGCTTGAATTGCGACCAAGATTCGTAAAAGGTGCCAGCTACGTTCGTAGTGCCGATATTTCATCATCCGGCATGCGGGCGGTTTTTGATTTTCGGGGAGATATTATTACTGTGCCGGCGGATAAGGGCGATGCCCGTAACCTGACCGAAAGTACATCGGCACACGAAAAATTTCCGGCCTGGTCGCCTGACGGGCGTTCTGTAGCTTATTTTTCAGATGCCTCTGGCGAGTACCAGCTTCATGTAAAATCTCAGGACGGAAAGGGCGATGCCCGGCCATTCAAATTAAACGGAACCGGGTTTTACGCTTTCGCTAAATGGTCTCCGGACAGCAAAAAAATAAGCTATGTAGATAATGGCCGGAATTTGTACGTTTTAGACCTTGCTTCGGGCAAATCCCAAAAAGTTGATGCCGACGAATTGTATGTGCCCGGCCCTTTCCGGGATATGCTGGGCGACTGGTCGGCCGATTCAAAGTGGATAGCCTACACCAAAGTAACCGATACCCAGTTTAAACGAATTTATCTGTATTCAGTAGATCAGCAAAAATCGTTTGCCTTAACGGATGGGATGAGCGATGCCTCTGAGCCTAAGTTTGATCGGGACAACAAATTTATTTACTTTTTTGCCTCCACCAATGCTGGTCCGGTAATCAACTGGTTTGACCAGTCTAATAATGATATGCGTTCTACCAGCTCCCTTTATCTCGCAACCTTGCAAAAGGAAACCGTGTCGCCATTCGCGAAGGAGAGTGACGAAGAGAAACCAAAAGCAGAATTGGCAGAACCAGCAAAATCCGCTACTGCGAAGAAAAAAAGCGACGATGAGCCTGCTGAAAAGAAACCGGCCCCATTGCGCATTGACTGGGAGGGAATTGAAAACCGCATTATTGATTTGCCTTTGGCCGCTGGCAACGTAGGCAATCTGGCTGTAGACGATAAGGGCAATATTCTTTACATCGCGTTTGACGCTGACTTTAATTCGGGTAAACTGCATCGTTATGATATGAAGAAACGGAAGGATGCCGAGGTGCTGGATATGGATGCGTTTATGCTTTCCGCCGATGGCAAAAAAATGCTGTACACCACCAATAGCGCATGGTTTATCAGTAATTCTGGCGAAAAACCGGAGGCCGGAAAGGGAATGCTTGCGGTGGGGGATATTCAGGTGAAGATAGATCCGGCGGCAGAATGGCCACATATTTTTAATGAAGCCTGGCGGGTAAACCGCGATTATTTTTACGACCCCGGCATGCACGGCGCAGACTGGGCGGCCATGAAAAAGAAGTATGAAGTTTTTCTGCCCGATCTGGCCAGCAGGAGTGACCTCAATACGCTTATCCAGTGGATGAGCAGTGAACTGGCCGTGGGTCATCACCGCATTTCTGGCGCCGGCGACCGGCTGAATAATCCCGACAGGGTGCCCGGCGGTTTGCTTGGCGCAGATTTTACGCAGGCAAACGGGCGTTACCAGATTAAAAAAATATACGGCGGCTTAAACTGGAATCCAACCCTCCGTTCGCCTTTAACCGAGCCGGGCGTGAACGCCCGTGTTGGCGAGTATTTGCTGGCCGTAAACGGCCGCGATGTAAAAGCGAGCGATAACCTGTACGAACATTTTGAAAACACCGCAAATAAGATTGTGGAAATTACGCTCGGCCCCAACGCTGATACAAAAGGCTCGCGGGTGGTAAAAGTAGTGCCGGTTGAGAATGAATATGCGTTGCGTAACCGCGATTGGGTGGAAGGCAACCTTAAAAAAGTGGACGCCGCAACCAACGGCCAGGTAGCGTATGTATACGTTCCGAACACGGCCGGATTGGGCCATGAATATTTTAAGCGCTATTTTTATCCGCAAGCCAACAAAAAGGCAATTATTATTGACGAACGTTTTAACGGTGGCGGTCAGCTTGCCGATTATTACATAGACCTGTTACAGAAACCTTATCAGGCGCATTGGAATTTGCGCTATGGCAAAGATTTAAAATCGCCGAGCGCTTCTATTCAGGGCCCGAAAGTGATGATTATTGATGAAACTGCCGGTTCTGGAGGCGATATGCTGCCATGGATGTTCCGAAAGTTTAACGTAGGAACCCTGGTTGGCAAGCGTACCTGGGGCGGATTGGTTGGGATTTTGGGTTTCCCCGAATTTATTGATGGCGGCTCTGTTACGGCTCCCAACCTGGCTATCTGGACTAAGGATGGTTTTATTGTGGAGAACGTGGGCGTTGCGCCTGATGTGGAGGTTGAACAATGGCCGGCAGAAGTAATTAAAGGAAATGATCCGCAATTGGAAAAAGCAATTGAGATAGCACTGAAAGAATTGCAGAAAAACCCGCAAGTTGAACCGGTGAGGCCGGCCTACCCGGTACGGGTGAATAAATAAATTAATGCCCGCAAGACGTACGTTTTGCGGGCATTTCTATTTTCTTCCAAATTTTGATCGCTCTGATGTTCTACTCTGATTAGTTTTTACCTTTGGGTTATCGGTGCGTAGCCTGTCCCGATTTTTCATCGGGATTAAAACGCCCAATTTAGAATCATCCAATTAATTAACAATCGATTTCAGGTTAATATCAAAAAGATGCAATCCACAGCGACATCACCGCAGGAATATTTAGATTCACTCCCGGCAGAGCGGAAAGAAGCAATGGAGGAATTGCGGAAAAATATTCAGGAAAATTTACCAGAAGGATTTATAGAAACGATGGCTTACGGAATGATGGGATACGTTGTTCCGCATGCTATATATCCGGCAGGCTACCACTGCGACCCCAAGCAGCCCTTACCCTTTATAAGCATCGCTTCGCAGAAAAATTTTGTGGCGGTTTATCACATGGGAATTTATGCAGACATCGAGCTTCTAAATTGGTTTGTTTTTGAATTTCAGAAACAGTCTAAGTCAAAGTTAGACATGGGCAAAAGTTGTATAAGGTTTAAGAAAATGGATCAGATACCTTATAAATTAATTGGCGAACTGGCTTCGAAAATGAGTGTGGCTGATTGGATCAGCAAATATGAAAATACCTTTCTTAAGCGGAAAAAATAAATTTAAGCTCACCCTTTCTCAACTAATTTTAATACCTGGCTGATGATCGGCTTTCCGGTAAAGTTTTTAGATTTGTTCATGCCTGAAAATGTTGCAACTTAAAAGTATGAACAAACGGGGTGGCTTCGATTACTTCGTTTATTTTTTATCGGACAGTAACGTTACTATTTGGCGAATGTTTAATCTTAAAGTAATACTATTCGATTTTTTAGATTGAGGCTCCTGACTAAGCTGCTTCATTAAAAGGTATCGTAATAATAAATTCCGCACCCTCACCTTCGTTTTTTTCTACTATCTCCGAAGAGTGTTCTACGAACAACTCCCCGCCGTGTGCTTTCACAATATCATAAGCCAATGATAAACCCAACCCTGTTCCTTGCCCAGCGGGTTTGGTAGTAAAAAAAGGTTGAAATATTTTGTCAACTATTTTTTGTGGGATGCCGTTGCCGTTGTCTTTTACCGAGATCAAAATTTTGTCATCAATCTTTTTTGTGCTAACTGAAACCCTTGGCTCGAAGCCGGGTTCCTGTTCCTTTTTTTCGGTAACCGCGTAAAAAGCATTGGTAATTAAGTTAAGTATGACCCGGCCAATATCCTGCGGAATGATGTTGATGTTACCAATCGTTTCATCATAATCCGTTTTCATGGTTGCGTTAAAGGTTTTGTCTTTAGCCCGCAATCCATGATAAGCTAACCGCAAATATTCATCGGCCAGTTTATTGATGTCTGTTGGCTCTTTTTGTCCGCTGCCTGTCCTGGAGTGTTGCAGCATACCTTTCACAATAGCATCGGCACGTTTGCCATGATGATTTATTTTTTTCTGGTTATCTATGATATCGCTTGCAATAGCCTTTGCTTCATCCAAATTTCCATTGTCAATTTCATATTTCATTTCTCCGAGCAATTCGGTATTTACTTCAGAAAAATTATTGACGAAGTTTAATGGGTTCTGAATTTCGTGAGCAATACCCGCGGTGAGCTCGCCCAAAGAAGCCATTTTTTCGGATTGGACTAATTGTTTTTGTGTGGATTTCAATTCAACAAGAGATTCTTCAACAAGTCTTTTTTGTTCTTGTATCTTGTCTTTTTGTTTATTGCTTTCTTCATACAATTCAACTAACTCAATATTACGAAGTCGATAAATCTCAGCTTCATTTTTTGATTGCTCCGCTCTATGGGATATCTCCAGATTTTGTATTCTTTCACTAAGAGCTTCCTTGTGCAGTTTTTTTTCAAATTCTATGAATAGTTCCAGGTGTAGAAGAGCATCCTTAAAACATTCGTAAAGCTTATAAAGAGAATAATAACTAAAATGGATTTTGGAAAGTAGATCCAGCGCATCTACCTCATGCCCTAGCATTAAAGCTTTGTCCAATATCCCCAATAATGTCCCTCTGTGTTGTTCGTTTAACTCCTTGGTGGGTAGCTCAGCCAAAAACAATAAAATTTCAGCCTCTCCCTTTTTATCGCCTATTTCGCTGCGTATTTTCAAGCTTTTACTAACATGCTTTTTGGCCTCTTCATAGTTATTTAATTCTCTACTAATATCACCTAAATGAAAAAGGGAATTGCCTTGGCCCTTTTTG
>JBGTBV010000053.1:0-5064 GCA_041749185.1 Daejeonella sp.
GTTAAACCGCGTAGCCATACAGCAATACGGTTTGCAGGTGGGCAAAGTGGCCGAAGATCTGGAAGTATTTTACAACGGAAAAGTGGTTAGTCAGATATTAGACGGACAAAAAACATTTGACCTCTTGCTGCGCACCGATGATAGCACCCGGAACAGCGTACAGGAAATCCGCAATACTCAAATCTCGTTACCAAACGGTTCGTTAATTCCCTTACAACAAATAGCAGATATTGAATATGAAAATGGCATCAACTCCATTTATCATGAAAACACGCAGCGCCGTATTGTTATTTCGGCCAATGTACAGGGCCGGGACCTTGGAAGCACCGTTCAGGAATTACAGGCGAGTGTTCAGTCAAATATTCAGCTACCGCAAGGTTATTATATAGAATATGGCGGACAGTTTGAAAGTCAGCAATCAGCTTCCCGGTTAATTTTGGTTTTAAGCATTTTCTCCCTTGCAAGTATTTTCCTGGTGCTGTACAGTCATTTCAATTCCTCGCGGATTGTTTTCCAGATCATGCTCAATATTCCGCTTGCCCTTATCGGGAGCGTTGTAGCCGTTATTTTAACAGGCGGCGTGTTTTCTATCGCCACCATGGTTGGTTTTATCACCCTAACGGGGATTGCCTCGCGGAATGGCATTCTGATGATCTCTCACTATATCCATCTGGTAGAACATGAAAAGGAAGCGTTTAGCAAACACATGATTATACGGGGTTCTTTAGAACGATTGGTCCCGGTTTTAATGACTGCTCTTACCGCCGGTTTGGCTTTGGTTCCCCTTACGCTGGATGCAACCGCCGCGGGTAAAGAAATTCTTTATCCGGTTGCTACGGTAATTTTAGGAGGATTGATCAGCAGTACCCTGTTGGATATTATCGTAACGCCTGTGGTGTTTTACCGTTTCGGAAAAAAAGCACTGGAGACGTATATCAATCATAAAAATAAAAACGAAGAGGAACTGACTACCATCCATTAGATAAACGCCTAAAATCATTGAAAGACGATATGATTGTTAGATGTTTCCATGATTTCGTGTTGATTACGGACAGGTTTGAATATTCCAGATACAGTCTATCTGGTCCGTGGCCATGTGCATCAGCAATCCCAATGCGATAATCCGTGTTTTGGGAGGAAGTAAAAATAGCAGGTAAAAAAATATGGCGATGTAGCTGTGAAGCGGATGAAATCCGATACTGCAACGGCAGGCTTCAAAGATTGGATCAGCCAGCAAATGATCTAAATCTACCAGCATGGTTAAAAGTAAAATTGCCGATGTTTTATGCCAGTTGTCTCTGTAAAACAGATAAGCGAGAATAACCGGCAAAATGAAATGCAGAAAGTAGTGCGTAAACTGCTGCATAATAAGTTTCAGCTAATAAATTGCAGGCGGAAATTTATTTCCTGCGAATGGTCGAAAATAATCTTTTTTACTTTAAAGAAGGGCCGGTAATCAGATAGATGTTAAAAAGTTGAGCAGTCAATCCTAACCAAAATTAGTCACCCAAAAAACAGTTTCCATGGATCATTCGCATCATCAGCAAAACGCTAAAACAAATAAAAATCCTCATCAACATCATGTGAACATGGAAAATGGTTCTAATCCACCAGCCCATGATGAACACATGGGGCATCACACAGACGACTTTTTAAGGCGGCTTTGGATCTGCCTGATCCTGACGGCTCCGATTTTGCTTTTATCAGAAATGATCCAGTATTGGTTTGGATACAGCCTAAGCTTTCCGGGAGATAAGCTTGTATTGTTCGGTTTAAGCCTGATCATTTTTCTTTACGGCGGCAAGCCCTTTTTAGTGGGAATGCTGCGTGAGATTAAAAATACCAATCCGGGAATGATGACCCTGATTGGCGTGGCCATTATCGTTGCTTTTGTTTACAGTACCGCTGTCATACTTGGCCTAAAAGGGATGGATTTCTTTTGGGAACTGGCCACCCTGATTGATATCATGCTCCTGGGCCATTATTTTGAAATGCGTTCGCAAATGGCGGCATCCAGGGCACTGGAATCGTTGGTGGCTCTTTTGCCTTCAGATGTTCATGTTGAAAGAAATGGGTCGGTAACAGATATCCCGCTTGCCGAACTTCAAAAAGGCGATACCATTAGGGTTAAGCCGGGTGAGAAAGTTCCGGCCGACGGACGTATTGTGGAAGGTCATTCGTCTGTTAACGAGAGTATGCTTACTGGAGAGAGTATACCCGTACAGAAGCAAAAAGAAGATTTGGTTATTGGCGGATCTATAAATGGCGATGGATCTATTAAAGTGCTGGTAACCGGCACCGGAAAAGAAAGCTATTTAAACAAAGTGATCGATATGGTACAGGGGGCCCAGGCCACCAAATCGGTAACACAAAACCTGGCCAATAAAGTGGCCAAGTGGCTTACTTATATTTCGCTGACGGTAGGTTTCCTCACCTTCATCTTTTGGTTTAGCAAAGAAGGAGACGTTGCTTTTGCCTTGGAAAGAATGGTTACAGTAATGGTAACGTCATGCCCGCATGCACTGGGCGTCGCTATTCCGCTGGTAGTTGCCATCTCCACTTCCCAGGCTGCCATCAATGGGCTGCTCATCAGAAACCGGACAGCCTTTGAAAACTCGAGGAAATTGAGCCTGATCATTTTTGACAAAACCGGAACGCTAACCGAAGGCTCACACCGGGTGCAAAAAGTTATCCCTGTAGGCGATGAATATAAAAGAGATGAACTTCTTCAATATGTGGCTTCCATACAGCAGCACTCTGAACATTACATTGCTAAAGGTATTCTGAAGTTATTAAAAGAGGACGGATTGGATCTCTGGCCGTCTGAAAATTTTGAATACCTTCCCGGCATCGGGGTAAAAGGAACGGTTAAGGGCCGGAGGGTTGTGGCCGGCGGACCGAATTATTTTAAAACCGAAAATCAGGCTGTTCCCGATATACCTGAAGAAATTGATCAGGCAATGGAAACGGTTAACTTTATTGTGATTGACGGAAAAACAGCGGGCATTATTACCCTGGCAGATACGATCAGGCCTACCTCTAAAGCGGCAATAGACGAACTCAAATCGATGGGTATCAAATCGTATTTACTTACGGGCGACAATGAACACGTGGCTGCTTCGGTTGCTAAAATTTTGGGGATGGATGGCTTTTTAGCCAACGTTTTGCCAGATCAGAAGCAACTAAAGGTAAAAGAGTTTCAGCAAAAAGGGGAAGTGGTGGCCATGACCGGCGACGGCGTAAATGATGCGCCTGCTCTGGCCCAGGCCGACGTTGGAATAGCGGTAGGTTCAGGTACGGATGTAGCTGCTGAAACGGCCGACATCATTTTGGTGAACAGCGATCCGCAGGATGTAGTAAGTATGATCAGGTTTGGTAGGGAGACTTATAAAAAAATGATTCAAAACCTGGTGTGGGCGGTAGGTTATAACGTGGTAGCAATACCGCTGGCCGCCGGAATTCTATATCCCGCTTTCATGCTGAGCCCTGCCGCCGGTGCGGTTTTGATGAGTGCAAGCACGATTATTGTGGCCGTAAACGCACAGTTGTTGCGGAGAAAGCTTTGAGTTAATTAATTCCGAAGGTTATCGTTTTAAGGTGGGTTTGGGAGTGACGCAAAAAATGCGATTTTCCGGGTTAACTCCGGTCTTTTTTGGGCTGCCGACTTTGAGTTAATGATGAGCACAGCCAGATGTCATCGTAAAAACAAACTCCGGTTTAAACGGTTCAAACAAGAATCAGTTAAACCGAAAAGCTATGGCAGCAAAAAAATCAAATAAACCAGAGAAGAATAACAAAAAAATTGAAAATCTGGCACCGCATACCGAAAATGGAACTGGCGAATTTCTAACAACCAACCAGGGCTTAAAAATTAACGACAACCAAAATTCGTTAAAGGCGGGAGAACGAGGGTCTACTTTACTTGAAGATTTTATCCTCCGAGAGAAAATCACCCATTTTGACCACGAGCGCATACCCGAGCGGATTGTACATGCCAGAGGATCGGCGGCTCACGGTTTTTTTCAATTGTATAAGCCTCTGGGCCAATATACCAAAGCCAAATTTCTGAACGATACAGAAGTGCAAACCCCGGTGTTTGTACGCTTCTCTACCGTTGCGGGTTTTCGCGGCTCTACAGATTTGGCCCGTGATGTTCGTGGTTTTTCGGTTAAATTCTATACTGAAGAAGGAAATTACGATCTGGTCGGGAATAATATTCCGGTATTTTTTATTCAGGATGCTATCAAGTTCCCCGATCTGATCCATGCCGTTAAACCCGAACCGCATAACGAAATACCGCAGGCAGCGTCGGCTCACGATACCTTTTGGGATTTCGTTTCTTTGACGTCCGAATCAATTCATATGATTATGTGGGCCATGAGCGATCGGGCTATTCCCCGAAGTTTACGAATGATGGAGGGCTTTGGTGTTCATACGTTCCGCCTGATTAACGACGAAGGGAAAGGGGTTTTTGTGAAATTCCATTGGAAACCGATGATGGGGGTTCATTCCGTTGCCTGGGACGAGGCGACAAAAATATCCGGCAAAGATTCTGATTTTCACCGTCGTGATCTCTGGGAAGCCATAGAAAACGGGGCGTATCCCGAATGGGAACTCGGGCTACAAATTGTACCTGAAGAAGACGAGCATAAATTCCCGTTTGATCTTCTGGATCCTACCAAAATAATACCCGAAGAAACAGTGCCGGTTCAACGTGTTGGTAAATTAACCCTGAACCGAAACCCAGACAATTTTTTTGCTGAAACTGAACAGGTCGCTTTTCATCCGGGTCACCTGGTGCCGGGCATTGATTTTACCAACGACCCGTTATTACAGGGGCGGTTATTTTCGTACACCGATACCCAGCTATCCCGTTTGGGAAGTCCTAATTTCCATGAAATACCCATAAACCGGCCTATATCTCCTATGCATAATAATCAGCGTGACGGGCACATGCGTCAACAAATTAACAAAGGCCAAGTGAGCTATCAGCCTAATTCCGTTGGAGGCGGGTGCCCGTTCCAGGCAAAAGCTGCCGAAGGTGGATTTACCTCTTATGAGGAA
>JBGTBV010000054.1:0-12938 GCA_041749185.1 Daejeonella sp.
ATAGACAGCGGATTGAAGGAAGCGGTTAAATATTATGCGGCGACGCTGCAGCAAAAATCTGAAGCTTAAAATTAAAGCTCAAACCCAAAAGGTTTTTTATCCGTTCAACCGGATATCTAAAAACTAAGCCTCAAATGTCAAAACTCATTTACGTTTGCTTCAAAGACCCCGCCCGGTGTACCCCGGAAATGGCGACAAAATTGGAGACAATCTGCCATCGAATCACTCCGGATAATATTACTCCGCGACCGCCAAAAGTTGTTATGAGCGGCAATGTAATTTACGGAATCCAAAATCCGGCAAGTTCTATAAAGGAGCAGGACGGGAGTGTACTTTTGGGGATGGCTTATGGCGATGATGAAAACTGGTGGAAGCCGGGTGCAACTATTCCTGACGGTTCTTTCTCTATATTCCGGTCTGATGAACAACAAACCGAATTATTGACCGATGTAGTTGGATCACGATCTATTTGGTATTACCATGACGAAGAGATTCTAATAGCCTCCTCATCTCAGCGGGCGATTGTGATGGTGCTGGGAAATTTTGAGTTTAACAAGGAGGTGATCCCCTGGATGCTTTCAACCGGTTCACTGGGGCCCTATCTGTCGTGGGATAAAAGGATAAAGCTGCTGCCGTCTGATTCCGTTTTAAGGTTAAAAACTCTTGGATGGGAGATAAATCTGACTTCTAATGAGGTTAAGTTCGAGGCGGCTGATTTATCAGATCAGGAGCATGAGAAAAATCTCATGACTGCCTTAACCACTACTTTTAAATCGCTCAAACTCGACTTTTCTAAATGGGTGCTTCCCTTGTCGGGTGGCTATGATAGCAGGGGCATTTTAAGCATGTTCCATCATGTGGGAACCAATATAAAAAATTTGCGGGCCATTACCTGGGGATTAAAAAGCGCAATCAATCAATCCGGGAACGATGCCTTTATCGCGAAAAAACTCGCCAAGCATTATAAGATAGAGCATAAATATTTTCATACTGATCTTTCTGAAGAACCACTTGAAAAGTTATTAAACAGATTTTTGATTTGTGGAGAAGGGCGAATAGATCATGTAGGCGGCTATTTGGATGGTTTTGAAATCTGGAAAACTCTTTATGAGAGCAATGTAGAAGGAATTATAAGGGGAGACGTAAGCTTCAGCTCCAAAGCAGCAGAGTCTGCTGTGGAGGTGCGGAAAACGCAGGGTTTGCCTCTTTGCTCAGATTTTGCCAATTTGCAGAATTATGAAAAGATGGGATTTAGAACTCAGCAATTGCCCGCTAATTTTTTTCAGAAAGAAAGCGAAACCCTTGAGATGTGGCGTGACCGCCTGTATCAGCAATTCAGGATGCCAGTTATTTTAGCCGCTCTCAATGATCTTAAACTTTCATTTGTGGAGGTAGTGAATCCATTGCTGTCAAAAGGAGTGGTGCTTGAGACGAGAAAAGTAACTGATTCGCTCCGCTCTGGCAAACTGTTGTTTAAGCGCCTTGTGAAAAAGATCAGCCCGAATGTGGATTACGCGACGAGCGGTGCCACCGCCGATGCTGCCTTTATCTTAAAATCACCGGCTGCGGTTTCTCTGCTCAAAAAGGAGTTGAATTCAGCGACTGCTAAAAGTATTTATTCTGAGAAGTTTCTTGAATATTTATTGACAAACCTGGAAACATCTAAAAATAAAGTGAACAGGATTCAACTTTTCAAATCGCTGCTCAAACGATTACTACCGAAAATAATCATTAACAAAGCTTCCAAAATCAGCTCAGGAAATTCAGTTGGGGTTAATACCCTTGCTTTCCGGGCTTATATGATTGTAGAAATGAAATTAAAGCTTACTGAAGATGTCGAAGTAAAACAATTTTCTTTTAAATAATTGAATGATGTTCAGTAAAAATGAGTAAAGAGACGACATATGAGCCTTAAAAAGAAAACTATCGGTGGACTCATGTGGACTATCAGTCAGCAATTTAGCCTAAGACTCATAACGTTCGGAGTTTCTGTAATTCTCGCCAGATTAATGACTCCTGCTGAGTTTGGTTTATTTGGTATGATTTCCATATTGATTGCTTTAGGATCAAATCTCATGGATAGTGGCCTAACCTCTTCTCTAATAAGAACGCCGAACGCTGTACAGAAAGATTACTCTACCGTTTTTGTAATTAATTTAGTTGGGAGCGTAGTTATCTACACGATCGTTTTCTTTACGGCACCCGCTGTTGCCTCTTTTTATAATCAAGAAATTTTGATCGATATAATCAGGGTATTTTGCATTGTTTTTATTATAAACGCCTTCAACGGTGTCCAGAAAGCCAAGCTCACGAAAGAGATGAATTTTAAAAGTCAGATGATTATTCAAATACCCTCGGTTGTTGTGGGAGGTATACTGGGAATTACTTTAGCTTATAATGGATTCGGCGTTTGGAGCTTAGTTTGGATGTACCTGTTACAATCATTCTTATCAGCGGTACAACACTGGATATATTCGGGTTGGCGGCCCGATCTAATGTTTGATAAAGAAACTTTTTTATATCACTTTAATTTTGGATATAAAATGACATTGTCGGGCATCATCGCTACCCTTTACAAAAATATTTACACTGTTATAATTGCGAAATATTTTTCAGCATCTCAATTAGGATTTTACACCCGGGCGCTCTCCCTTCGTGAAATGCCTATATCGAATCTTTATAACGCTTTAGTTAGAGTAACTTATCCCATGTTTTCATCTATTAACGATGATGATGCTAAACTTAAAGTTGTTTATAAAAAAGTGATGGAGCAAGTGGTATTCTGGATTGCTCCATTTCTTACTTTTTTGATGGTTGTTGCAGAGCCTTTCATCAGGCTCTTATTGACCGAAAAATGGTTGCCTGCGGTTCCGTATTTCCAAATTTTATGTGTGGCTGGTCTTTGGTCTCCATTACAGGCTTTTAATAATAACATTGTAAAAGTGAAGGGTAAGTCCAACCTTTCCCTGAGAATAAGAATAATTAAAACCAGTTTGGGCACCATCGGTGTATTTGCTGCAATTCCTTTCGGAATTTATGGCCTCTTATATTTCCAGGTGATTTCCAGTATGTTTGACTATTATTTGGATGCTCATTATGGAGGCAATATGATAAATTACTCCATGTGGGAACAAATAAAAGATATGGCGCCATCAATCAGTATTGCTATTTTTACGGGATTCATGACCTGGATGCTGGATATTTATTTGCTAAAATCTTTCTCAATGCCAGACTTATTAAGATTACTAATCTGCGGATTATTTTACGGCATGTTTTATTTAGGTTCCTGTCAACTATTTAAGCTACCTGCCACGAGAGAACTCAGGCAGTTGATATTCAAAAAGAACGTGTCAGGTAAGTAATTAAAATCACTTAACGTAGAGGTATATGTCGAAGATAATATATGTATGTTTTAAGGACGCTTCACGGTGTAACCCCGGTCTTCAAAAAAAATTGATGAAAATAGGAGCGAGGATAACACCCGATAATATCACACCTAGGCCTACGAATATAGTAATGTCGGGAAATGTAATCTACGGCATTACAAATCCTACTGATTCTCTGCTTGGAAATGGAAGAAGCGTCCTCATGGGAATGCCTTTTGGCGAACATGAAAGATGGTGGGAGCCTGGTCGAAAGGTTCCAGATGGCTCTTTTGCTATATTTAGATCAGATGACGAAACAACAGAAGTACTCACGGATGTTGTGGCTTCAAGAACTATTTGGTACTACCACGATGACGAAGTTTTTATCGCATCTTCCTCTCAGCGTGCCATCGTGATGATGCTCGGCAGTTTTAATTTGAATCAGCAAGTTATCCCGTGGGTGATGTCTACAGGATCTTTAGGACCTTCGCACTCTTGGGACAGACGAATTAAAATATTACCACCAGATTCACTCGGGTCGTTAAACCATAAAACTTGGGTTCTTACGGTGCGAACCACTCCTGTTGAATTTATTCCGGATAGCATCGTTGATAATGAACATGAAAACCGATTACGGTCTGCCCTTACCGATACTTTTAGATCTTTGAAGATAGATTTTTCGAAATGGGTTCTTCCGCTTTCTGGAGGATACGATAGCCGGGGAATTTTAAGTTTGTTTAAACACATTGGAGTGAGCCTAAATAATCTACGGGGAGTAACCTGGGGCTTGAAAACTGCTCTTAACCAATCCGATACTGATGCCTACATTGCTAAAAAGGTAGCCAGTCACTTTCAAATTCAACATACCTACTACAACACAGATATTGCTGACGAACCTATTGAAACCATCTTTAGTAGATTTCTTGTGTGCGGCGAAGGCAGGATCGATCATATAAGCGGATATATGGACGGTTTTAAAATTTGGCAGACCTTGCATAACGAGAATGTAGAAGGAATAATGAGGGGAGATGTGAGTTTTAGTTCCAAAGAATCAGAATCCGAATACAACATTCGAAAGTTACAGGGTATAACCCTTTGTTCTGATTTCAAAAATTTAAATAACTATGAATCAATGGGTTTTAGTTTGCAAAAATTTCCTGAATTTTTGCAAAGGAATGAAGAAGAGAACTTGGAAATGTGGCGTGATCGCCTTTATCATCAATTTAGAATACCTATTATCTTATCTGCTTTAAATGATTTAAAGTTGCCCTATGTTGAAGTAATTAATCCTTTCTTATCCCGGAAGATTGTTTATCAAACCAGGTCCATGCCTGATAGTTTGCGATCCAATAAGATAATATTTAAGAAAATTCTTGATTCTATTAGTCCGGATCTTGAATATGCTACAAGTGGAGCGAATGCCAATGTAAGATATTTTTTGAAATCCAAACAAGCCGTGGATCTTTTCAAAGCTGAATTGAAATCAGACGACTGCAGGCAGGTCATATCTAGGGAGTTCGCAGAATATTGTCTTGAAAAGCTAGTTGTTACAGAAGATTATGTGCATAAAAAGCCGAGCTTAAAGATGCTAGTACTTAGGTACGTTCCTAGGTGGCTAACTAAAAAAGCGTCTGGGTTAACTGGTAGCTCGAATTTGGATATTAATGTTCTAGCGTTTAGAACTTATGTAATCAGTAAAATGAACAGAATGCTTGAAGAGGATGCAGCTATCATTGCCCAGAAATAATGATATGGTTAAAAATACAATAGCATTTGTTATATATTCCTTGAGCTCCGGCGGGGCTGAGAGGGTGGTATCTATTTTAGCGAATGAGCTCTCAAAAAAATATACCGTTGTAATCATTACGTTTAAAAAAGTATCGCCATTTTATCCCTTATCGCCCGATGTAAAGTTATTTCATTGCGTGGATTTTGTGCCACCAAGTAAAAATATATCCCAGGCACTACGTAGTAATTATATTTTGCTGAAAGCAATTAAGACGTATTTAAAGAGGGAGAAAGTGAACCTTGTAATTGGATTTTTAACAAGCGCAAATGTTTTATCGGTGTTGGCCGCCAAAATTCGGAATATACCCGTGATAATATGCGAGCGAAATAATCCATTTATAACCCGACTTCCCTTATTTTGGAGAATACTAAAAAAGGTAACGTATCCAAAAGCAACCTTTTTAATAGTACAGACTGAGAAAATTAAATCATATTATAAAGTTTCTATAGATGCCTCAAAGCTTAAAATTCTCCCAAACCCAATTGCGCCAAGTTTAACATTAACCAGGAACCCCAATGCCCTCCGGGAAAGAGTGATTTTAAATGTAGGCCGGTTAAATCCTCAAAAAGCGCAAGACGCATTAATCAAGGCGTTTGCAGCAATTAAGCATAGCGGGTGGAAACTTCATATCGTAGGCAGGGGTTTAAAAGAAGAAGAATATAGGAAATTAATTTCTGCACTAAATTTAGAGGAAACTGTAGAATTGTTGCCGCCAACCAAGCAAATTCATGATCATTATAACACCGCATCCATATTTGCGTTTACATCGCTTTTCGAAGGATTTCCGAATGCATTAATCGAAGCAATGCATTTCGGTATGGCATGTGTTTCTACCGATTGCCCAACCGGCCCATCAGAGCTTATTGAACATGGCGTTAATGGATTTTTAATTCCCGTCAATGATCAGGAAGAACTTGAAAAACATCTGCAAAGATTAGTTGATGATGAAGAGCTACGAAATCGATTTGGTGAACAGGCCAGGGAAAGCGTCGAACGATTTGAATCGGAGGAAATTCTTGGATCATGGAAAATGTTAATAGCTGAGGTTTTGCTAAAACGAATGTCTTTCAATAAGAAAACCTTTGATCTATAGGTTGCAGAGTTTTATTGAAGTTATTAATTTAAAATTTAATTTCTGCGATTTTTTAAGGTAGATTCAGTGGAGTTGACTCACAATTTTTATGAATATTATTAGATACGCGATACTAACCCTTATAATTTGGGCCTTACCAAGTTTTGTAAGCGCATATTTTAGTCCAGCTATCGGATCTTTTTTGAGTTATTTAACTTTTGGGTTACTATTAGTCTACTATTTAATAGATAAGGACATAGCTCCAAATCTTCCTATTTTTGTTATTCTTGGCGTAAGTTATTATTTTATCGCGGCGCTTAATTATACTGGTTCACTCTCGGTGACAGATTATTCAATAATGATTATAAAATATTTAATTGTCATTGTATGCGGAGCTAAAGTAATGAACAAAACGTCTCTAGAGGACATCTACATTATCCTGATCTTTGGATCTTTAAGCATTATCATTAACACGCTTTTTTTTCCTTTATACAATGCCAACTTTTCGCCTAGTTATGGCAGATTTAGTGGTTTTTACCTTAACCCCAACTTCGCAGGTGCTCTCAGTTTGATAGGATTAGCGTTGAGCTTTGGGATAAAAAATGAAAAGATAAGATACCTTGGCTTTATAATTTTTACAATCGGCGGCTTCTTCACGTTTTCAAGATATTTTCTTGCCATGTGGGTAATTGTCAATTTGTTTTCTGTTTTTATTAATAGAAAAAATTTATGGATTCCATTATTTGGGGCTTTAGGCTTAATGACCATTTTAGTCTTTGGTTCTGGCTTGCAGCTAAATGCTGAGAGATTCAATGCTATCCAGAGTTTGTTTAGTGGCAACCCGGATACCAAAACATTACAGGAAGATTCCAGAACGGATACTTGGGCTAGCTATAAAAATATAATTATAAACAAGCCTATATTTGGCAATGGCTATGGCAAACTTCATGGAAGTCATTTTGGACTTGATGCAGGAGTACACAATACGTATTTGTTGATCATTGGCGAAGCTGGTATATTTCCATTTTTAATTGTGGTCGGCATTTACATGTTTTTACTACTTAGGAGTTTTAAAATTTATAAAGGGGCACCACATCTGCTGATGCTTGCATTGGTCTTAACCACAGGCTTACTGGTAACACATAATTACTTTGATAAATTTTCACTTTTATTAGTAAGTATTTATTTATACATAGTTTTGCTGAATCAGAAAACTGAAATATTAAATCTTAAATAACCGACGAACTTATTCTGCAAATATGAAACGTTATTTTAAACATCTATACCACAACACGGTGCTGGGTAAATATATCATAAGAAGGGCTCTGTACTTTTTCGGTCCTTTCTGGTCAAATATTTTACCGGATGAGGATTCCATCAAAAGGAAGTTTAAGAAAAAAATGGGTTATGAAATAGACTTAAAAAATCCACGAACACTTAACGAAAAAATAAATTGGCTTAAGCTAAATGATCGAACTCCTTTACATACTCAATGTGCGGATAAGTATGCTGTAAGATCTTATATAAAAGAGAAAATCGGGGAGGAATATCTAGTCCCTTTATTATTCACGACAAGGAACCCTAAAGATATTTCTCCAGATTTGCTTCCAGAGGTTCCGTTTATTATAAAAACAAACCATAACAGTGGAGGGTCTGTAATCGTAAGAAACAAAGAGGATATTAATTGGCCGGAATTGCAATCGAAGTTAAAAAGATCACTTGGCAGAAACTATTATAAGACAACTAACCAGTGGCAGTATAAAGACATAGTTCCATGTGTAGTTGTTGAGAAATTGTTACCTGGAGAAAATGGTAATCTTCCTTTTGACTATAAGTTGCATTGTTTCAATGGTAAGGTTAACATGATTCAGGTCGATGTGGGAAGAAATTCCGATAATCATTACCGCAATTGGTATAATGTAAATTGGGAAAGAGAACCTTATCGTTGGTCAGCTAAAAAAGGGAAAAATAAATTTACGGATCCAAGTGTGGATGAGGTAGAAAAACCCGCCTCCTTGAACAGGATGATAAAGCTATCCGAAACAATTGCTAAAGACTTTATCTATGTTAGAGTTGATTGGTACGATATAAACGGTGCCCTCTACTTTGGAGAGATTACCTTTCATCAAGATAGTGGTTATAGAGCTATTCTGCCAATAGAATGGGATCGTACGTTAGGAGATAAGTTGATATTGCCTCTGGTCGTAGAAAAATAAATTCGGAATTCCCTTTCCCCGCTATGATTAAAAAAAAAGTTTTTTTTGTTTTAAGTTCATTTAATGCTGGCGGTTCCGAACGCGTGTTTTGGTTGTTGTCACAAAATTTTAACCAATCATTTTACGATGTCAGCGTTGTGCTGTTAAGCGGTAGGAATTCTTTTTTCTCATTAGATTTAAAGGGCGTTAATGTTATTGATCTGCAAAGTGTTAGAGCCTCACGATCATTTTTCAAGCTCTTTAATTTGCTTAAATTCGAGAAGCCCACAGCTGTGTTTACAACAGGCGGTCAGATAAATTCTCTCGTTGGCTTCATTTATCTGATGATCAAAAAACCGATTTTAATAGGCAGACCTACCAATGAGGATAATTCTAATTTTTTGACTTTAAAAGCGAAGATACTGGGCCTTATTTCCGGAACCCTTTATAATCAATTTGACAGGATTATTTGCCAGTCTGAAGAAGTAAGAATGTATGTTAAAAATAAATTTAAGATATCCGATCATAAACTCATTATTATTCCTAACCCGGTTGCCCTTAACTCCCTTGATCATTGTATTAAGAATACTGGGCATTGCAAGCGGCTAATAGTAGTGGCCCGGCTAACGCCTCAGAAAGGAATAATACGGCTGTTGGATATCATGAAAGTTCTTCCTACAGATTATAATTTGACGATCGTGGGAGAAGGTAGCCAAAGGGCGGAGATAGAAAAAATTATTGTAGAATCAAATCTTACGAACCGAATAACGTTGCTCGGGCTAATTGGCAATGTTTTAGAAGTTGTTTCCCAACATGATCTCTTTGTTTTGCCCTCGTATATTGAGGGGTTTCCGAATGTCGTCATCGAATCCTTATCGGTTGGTACTCCAGTTGTATCATTCTCCGTTAGTGGTATTTCCGACATTCTGTCAGATTCTTTTAATGGTTTTATTGTAGAACAAAACGATTTGATAGAGTTTAAAGCGAAAATTATCAGTGCCTGCGAGAGACAATGGGATAGAGATGCTATACGGGAAGATGTATATTCCAGATACAGTATTGAAAGAATAACAAGACTATACGAAAAATTAATTTCTGGTTGATACGGTAGTTTTTAAAATAGATAATTTCAAAGCCAGTCTAAAGAACCTCAATAATTATTTGAAACCTGCAAAAGGATTTCTTTAAACATAAATGATATAACCTTATTGAGTGCTCGGAGCCATTTAAAATTAAAATTATAACATGAAGATATTAGTAACAGGGAGTGCAGGTTTTGTAGGTTTTCACTTAGCTAAATCTTTGCTGCAACGCGGCGATGAGGTGGTGGGGATGGACAACCTAAACGACTATTACGATGTAAAATTAAAATATGGCCGTTTAGCTGCTACCGGAATTGAGCAAGAACATTTGGAATACAATAAATGCGCACAAAGCCATAAATTTAAAAATTACAGGTTCATTTATTTGGATCTTACAGATAAACAAAATCTGAACGAGCTTTTCTATGCTGAGCAGTTCGACGCAGTATGTAATTTGGCAGCCCAAGCCGGCGTCCGTTACAGTTTAACGAACCCGCAAGCATATATTGATTCCAATATTCAGGGCTTTTTAAATATTCTTGAATGTTGCCGTCACCATAAAACTAAGCACCTGGTTTATGCAAGTTCGTCAAGTGTGTACGGCTTAAATAAACAAATGCCGTTTTCCACTCATAATAATGCAGATCATCCTGTCTCGTTATATGCCGCCTCTAAAAAAAGTAACGAGGTAATGGCCCATACATATAGTCATTTGTTTAACCTCCCGACAACCGGCCTCCGGTTTTTTACCGTATACGGTCCCTGGGGCCGGCCAGATATGGCTATTTTCTTATTTACAAAGGCAATCATAGAAGGTAAGCCTATTCATATATTCAACAACGGAAATATGAAGCGTGATTTTACTCACGTCACTGACATAATTGCCGGAATTATAAGAGTGATCGACAAACCAGCTCAAATAAATGAAGAATGGAATAGTAAAAATCCAGATCCGGCAAACTCCAGCGTTCCCTATAAAGTATACAATATTGGAAGAGGTAAGCCTGTGAAGTTATTGGATTTTGTTCAGGCGATTGAGAAAAGTATTGGAAAATCCGCGGAAAAAATATTCATGCCTATGCAAGATGGTGATGTGGAAGAGACATGGGCTGATATAACGGATCTCACCGGAGAATTCAATTATTTTCCTGAAATTGAAGTGAATGATGGAGTTTCGGAATTCGTTGATTGGTACAGAGATTTTTACAAAGTTTAAGATTTAATTAAGCCCCGAAGAGCGATTATGAGTTATCTGGATAATAAGATACTTTATATTTCCCTGACTAATGGTGCTGGCGGCGCTGAACAAATTTTAATGATGTGCGCTAAAATTACTAACAGTAAAGTAGTCTTTTTAAAAAAGGTGTCTTCTGGAGCACTGTTAGTTGATGGCAAAACCCAAACTGTCAAGTTTTTAAACAACTTGTCAATATTCATTGGCTTTCTACTTTTGTTAAAGGAGTTAATTTCATACAGGAAAAATTACGTGATCATAAGTTCGCACCCTTATTTAAACGGGTATTTGGGTTTTTTAAAACGAGTTGGATTTATAAAATCTAAACTCGTTACAAGGGAATGTACCTCTGTATTTTTGCGATTCTCGGGGGTTAAAAGGCTCAGTTATAAATTGGTTTATAGTCTAGGCTATCCTGCTATTGATCTGCTGGTTTGCCAGACCGACGAAATGAAAGCACAGCTTATGGAGAACTTAGCTTTTTTAAATGATGAAAAGGTGGTTGTGCTTAAGAACCCACTCGACTTAGCCTTTGTTAAAGATAATGCTGAACTAATAATAGTAGACCCCATCTTTCAGCAGGACTATATTTGTTCTGCCGGGAGATTGATTCGCCTAAAAGGCTTTGATATTTTAATTTCAAGTTTTGCAGTTATTTCCCAGGATTATCCGAAACTTAAATTGTTGATATTAGGCGATGGAGAAGAAAAGCCGAATCTGGAACGTCTCGTGAAAAGCCTCAATCTTGAAAACAAGGTTATATTAATAGGGTTCGTCAGCAACCCTTTTCCTTATTTTAAAAATGCCAGGCTGTGCGTCGTTTCATCTATTCGGGAGGGGTTCCCGAATGTCCTGCTACAGATGATGTCTCTTAATAGTTCGGTGGTGACTACGTTGTGTGCCGATGGAATAGACGAGTTCGATAGCATTATTAAGGTCAAGGCAAATGATCAAGCAGCCTTAAGTAAAGGAATCAAGGATGGAATTGAAAAATCCTTGGGTGGAAGTCAGAAAATAAACAACAATTTACGTTTCCTGACTGAAAGAACGCCCCAAAAGTTTATTAATTCAGTGTTAACTTTAATAGATATTTAATTTTATCATATTCTGGATTTCTAAGAACTTAGGTTAAGCATCCTCTTTACTCCTTCAATAAAAGGTTGAGGATCGCCTATAAGTTTTTTATACCTTTCCTGACCGTTCACCGCCACCTGTTTATAATAACTGTAATTCTCAACTATATTTTCGAGAGTTGGCACCAAATTTTTCAGGTCCCAGGGAATAGGAATATAAGTTTCGTCAGCTATAAACAAATCCGGAAACATTTCCAAATGGTCCATTGAGGGCTTAACTAACAACGATCCTGCTATAAAGGTTTCGAAATCCCTGTAGCAAACTTCGCCCAGTCCGAAGGGGCTGATACTAATTTTTGTCTTGCTTAACTCATGTAAATATTTGCTTCGTTTAATACCACCACCGGAAGCTATCTTATACGGTAATGACTTCAGTGCTTTTAAAACTTCATTTCTTTGATTTCCAACAACATCTTTTTTGATCCCATAATCTAATGTTCCTCTGAAAGTTATATCATTCGGCCTGATTTTGTGAACCGATGTATATTTTAATGGCACAATCTTATAATTAATAAAGTAGCTTAAATACTTTCTCATCCTGTAATGAACTATAAAATCCCGATAGTCATTATATGCGATATTCCAACCGAGCGTTATTTTGTGGAGCTGATTGGAATCAATCGGAACAAACTGTCTTTGGTCAGCTTCCTGATCCGTCCAAATCATGATATTTTTTCTTTCAGAACTCTCACCGGTGTAGTAGTTCTTATTTTTCAATATTTGTTTCATCACAAAACCATCAACGTAAGGAATAACCGGGAACTGAGTTGATCCGGAAGAGTCTCCAGCATCAAACCATAGCAATTTACCTACACGAGATTTCAGCAAAAGCAAAGTTCTAATAAATTCCTCGTTTGACTCGATTGGCCGATCCAAGGAATTGATCCATTTGTGATCAAAATAGCGATGATGGATAAGTAAATATTCGGCATCTGTGATGTTTTTATCGGTATGATCAAAATAAATTTCAACATTTATTCCGGCCTCCATTAAATTTTTGTGCCATTTTCTAAACGGGTGTAAATCACCAAAATATTTTTGCTTAAAGGATGCAAGAATTTTTAAAGT
>JBGTBV010000055.1:0-22769 GCA_041749185.1 Daejeonella sp.
TTTCAAGTGTTGACAGGAAGTCTGAAAAAGTTTTATAGAACAACCTGCATTGCTCTGCCACCCGATGAACGGCAGGTAAACGCCCATTTTTATAGAAAAATATTGCATCCCCTTCAATTTCGCCAACGTTCATCTTTAAAATATTGGCCTCAATTAATTTGCGAAGAAGTGTTGGGATAACTTCTTTGCTGAAGCTGATGTCGGCAGTTGCAATAAATTTTGTAAATCCCGTAATATCCGGAACACAAAAAAATACCGGCGTCAACCCATCCTTATTAGTTATTTTAGCTTTCAAAATTTATCGGTCAAAAGGTTTAACGTGTATTTTCAAATATAGTTGGGATAAATACAAATGCACACAAAATCTATCATTATCTTAATGCATAAAAAAAGCCCCTTTTCGGGGCTTTGGTAGCGGGGAGCAGGATCGAACTGCCGACCTCAGGGTTATGAATCCTGCGCTCTAACCATCTGAGCTACCCCGCCATAAACCAGTTTTTAAATGAGAGTTGCAAATATAGCGGAATTTACTTTCCTTTAGAAACAAATCTTATTTTTTGCTTTCTAAAAATGAAACCTGTTGTAATGTTAGAAAAGAAAAAGTTTACCCTGGAGTATGAGGTTCATTCGTCACCTAAAATATTGTTTTCCTTTTTAAATGAACCCAATGGCCTCACTCAGTGGTTTGCCGATGATGTAACCTACCGCGACCAGGTTTACACTTTTACCTGGGACGGTGAAGAGCAAAAAGCCAAGCTTCTTTCTATAAAAGACAATAAGCTGGTTAAATTTAAATGGCTTGATGATGAACCTCATTGCTATTTCGAGATGGAAATTTTGCAGGATGAACTCACAAATGACGTAGCCCTTTCCATAACCGATTTTGCTACAGAAGATACTGTACAAGACCGGAAATTGATCTGGGACAATCAGGTGCAATACCTCATTGGCGTTTTAGGTGCGTAGGGTTTAATTTCCCTATCTTTGCAGGGTGAAAAAAGTTTATCTTTTAGTGCTAAAGGCCTTTTTAAGGCCTTTTATCGTTACCTTTTTCATTGTGATGTTCATTTTGTTGATGCTATTTTTATTTAAATACATTGATGATCTGATTGGCAAAGGTTTCGACTGGCTGGTTATCCTCGAGCTGATGTTCTACGCCTCGGCCACAAACGTAGCGATGGCGCTTCCGCTGGCTATACTTCTCTCTTCTATCATGACTTTTGGCAGCCTGGGCGAAAATTACGAGCTAGTAGCTATCAAATCTGCAGGCGTTTCGCTTCAGCGTGCAATGCTTCCGCTGGTGGTGGTAATAAGTATGCTTAGCGTGGGTGCTTTCTTTTTTTCTGATTACATGCTGCCGGTTGCAAATCTCAAATACGGATCACTTTTATACGATATCCGGAATCAGAAACCTTCGTTTTTAATTAGCGAGGGTGTTTTTAATAACGACATCACCGGTTATTCTATCCGCGTAAAGCGAAAAGGGGATGACGGGCAAACCCTGCATGACGTGATTATTTACGATCATAGCAGTAACAACAACGGCAACATCAATGTGCTGGTTGCTAAAGAGGGAAGAATGTTTAGAACAGATAACGACCAAACCCTCGTGTTAAAGCTTAAAGACGGGGTTAGGTATGAAGAAAGCCAGGGCGATGCTACTAATTATAATCCCCGGGAGCAGTTTACCCGGTTCAGATTTAAAGAAACTGAGCAAAAGTTTGATCTTTCTGGATTTGAGCTTCAACGCACAGACGAAAGCCTGTTCAAGTCTAATTACGCCATGCTAAATTTACGGCAGCTCAGTTTTTACCGGGATTCTTTTTTGCTGAAAATTGACAGTAACAAGCGAGCCGTCTACAGCGATATTAAAGGGTACTATCGCACACCGCCCACGAATCTGGAAAGGGCTGAAAGGGAATATGCCGCCTTAAAGCCTTACAGGAACGTGTTGGAAATGCTTCCAGAAAGCGGCCGATTAACTGCTTTAATTGGCGCAAAAAGCCAGGTAAATTCTCTTAAGGATGTATTAAGAGAGAAAGAAACGTTTAACGAAGACAATTCCAGCAGGGTAAAGGGATTTTTAATAGAATACCACAAAAAATTTACGCTTTCCATCTCTTGTCTGCTCCTATTTTTTATTGGGGCACCTCTTGGGGCGATTATCCGCCGGGGAGGCCTTGGGCTACCGGTTGTAATGTCGGTTTTGTTTTTTTTGCTGTACCACATTGTATCTACGGTTGGAGAAAAATCGGTTAAACAGGGCTCCATGGAACCGATGTTGGGCATGTGGCTTTCCATCATCGTACTTACTCCATTAGGGATATTTTTAACCTATAAAGCCACGGTAGATTCGGTTCTCTTCGATCCGGATTTTTACAAGCAATGGCTCAAAAAGCTTTTGCCGGCCCGCAAGCCGGGGGTCAGGGTCAGCGCCGGGTAGTTTTGGCTTATTGCATTTGCCTGACCAGATGCCGACGGATAAAAATGCAGGGCCATTCAAAATAGTTAAATTTGCATGCCCGGGAAGGGCTTTTAAATTCATTTTCTGAAAAAATGCTTAATTCTATAGAAGAAGCCATTGCTGATCTTAAGGCTGGCAAAATAATTATAGTGGTTGATGATGAAGACCGCGAGAACGAAGGTGATTTTCTCACGGCGGCCCAAAACGCCACGCCAGAGGTTATCAATTTTATGGCAAGGCATGGGCGGGGTTTAATTTGCGCCCCAATTACCGAGGAACGCTGCGATGAGCTTCGGCTTGATTTGATGGTTGGCAACAATACCGCAACTCACGAAACTAATTTTACAGTTTCAGTAGACCTGATCGGTCACGGATGCACTACCGGTATTTCGGCCTCCGACCGGTCTAAAACCATTATGGCCCTGATTGATCCAGAAACTAAGCCTGAAGACATGGGTCGCCCGGGGCATATTTTTCCGTTACGTGCAAAAAAAGGAGGTGTTTTGCGTCGGGCCGGTCATACCGAAGCAGCTATTGACCTGGCCAGGCTTGCGGGTTTTGAGCCCGCCGGTGTTATCGTGGAGATAATGAATGAGGATGGTGAGATGGCCCGTTTACCTGATTTGCAGCTTATTGCGCTTCAGTTTGATCTCAAGCTTATTTCCATTCAGGATTTAATATCCTACCGGCTCAATACCGAATCATTAATAAAAAAGGAAGTTTCGGTAAAATTGCCCACAGACTATGGTGATTTTGAGATGGTTGCCTACACGCAAATTAATACTGGGGAGCAGCACCTCGCCCTTGTAAAGGGCAGTTGGGAACCGGATGAGCCCGTGCTTGTACGGGTTCATAGCTCGTGTATTACAGGCGATATATTCGGATCATGCCGCTGCGATTGCGGGCCACAATTGCATAAGGCCATGCAGATGATTGAAGAAAATGGTCAGGGCGTAATTATTTACATGAACCAGGAAGGCCGTGGCATTGGTCTTATTAATAAGCTTCACGCTTATAATCTACAGGAAAATGGTTTAGATACAGTTGATGCAAACCTGCAGCTCGGTTTTAAAATGGACCAGCGTGATTACGGCATTGGTGCACAAATATTGCGAAGTTTGGGCGTTAAGAAAATGCTCTTGCTTTCCAACAATCCGACAAAAAGGGCCGGTTTAGTTGGTTACGGATTGGAGGTGGTTGGTAATGTGGCTATTGAAATAGAATCAAATCAGCATAATGAACTGTATCTGAAAACCAAACGCGATAAAATGGGCCATACCATTATGAAACACGGATAAAATACGGGCTACTTTTCTTCAAGCTCTTTTGAGGTAATAACCGGAGGTCTTGGCGCTTCTGGTTTTTCTTTATTTCGCCGCTCTTCTTTCCGTTTCTTCCCGATCAGGGTTTTTAGGAACTCGCTCGCATTATCAAATTCCTGCCGGTATACCAGGCCAATGGCGTTTACATACTCGTCATTAGATCCAAGGTTCAAAAAATTCCGATTGTTCAACTTTTGCGATGCCCGCAGGATCAGGCTTCCGTCTTTGTTTAACAAATAGAGTGCTTCCACATCACGGGCCACAGACGATGAACCGATCAGGTCATACTCGGTTAAATTGCTCCCGCGACCAGTAACGCCGCCGGTTAACAGCAAACGGCCGTCTAACAATCTTAAGGATGCGCTTGCTTCGTTAAGTGAACGGATGTTGAAGTCGACAAAGTTCAGGTTTAAACTTTGCGTGATAACCGTATTTAGCTGATTGAAAAATAGCTCTGCCCCGGCACTCAAAACTGTTGAGGTTGCAAAATCCAGGTTCGCACCGGTGCCCTGCGAAAAGCTTCTTCGAACAATTAAACTCAGGGCTTGCTGATTGGTATTGTTGGCGTCACTCAAGTAACTCTGTAACTCATCTTTTATGTACGTGTCCGCCGGAAAATTGATGTCAAAAACAATTGCCGGCCGCAAGAGTGAGCCATTGAGGTTCATAATTGCCTCTGCTAAAACCCGCTGATCAATGACGTCTGTACGGCCGGCAGCAATGTACAAAGGCTCTAAACTGGTGCGCACCGCGTACACGGCTGACAGATTGATAGCCGCTTCTGTGGGATTGCCGGTCCACCGGATAGAACCACCCTGTCTTATATCAAAAATTTTATTGATAAAATCCTGTGCGGTAAACTCAAATTTTCCTTCCGAGATCAGATAGTCGCCAAACATTTCAAAATCACCCAAACTGGTAATCCGCAAGTCAAGGCCGGCATCGCCGCGGCCTGTAAGTTTGCCCAGATCAGTAATTATATTTACTTCCGTTTTCTCGTCAACACGAAGGTCAAAATTCATGGTGAGACCGTTAAACGAGGTTGGCTTTTTTACGGTCAACGCCGAATCTTTTGCAACAAAGGTTATAAAATCATTCTCTCCAACGGTTTCTGATGAATTTAAGGGGATATTGAAAACGGTGCCCTCTTCTGTACTGGCATCAATATTTATTTTCATGTTATTGGTAGGACCGTTGAACCGAAAAACGCCGGTGCCGTAGGCCAATCCGTAATACAGTGGGTTATCTTTAGAGGTGGTGTTCAGCGCCATAAAATTGTTGGCCACCAGTGTAATGTTAATGATCGGATTATTTGGACTGCGCAAATCTACAGAGCCGTTGGCGATGGCTTCGTTGTTACGACTATCTTTTAAAACCAAATTTGACAGGTTAATCACGCTGTTTTCAATGGTCACGCCATCGTTTATCCGGTAAGGGGTTTTCAGGTAGTTCACCGTCATGCCTGCGTTTAATAATTCAAGCGAGCCATTAATACGGGGTTCTGAAAGTTTTCCGGTGATTTTTAAATTTGCCGACACCTGACCGGTTAAATTCGATACCAGTTTTCTTAAAAAAGGTTCGAAAATAATAACCTCATTTCTCTTCATCACTACATCCATATCCAAATTTTCGCTCTCGCTGTTGGCATTGTAAGTGCCTTCGATGTCTAAAGATTTCTCGCCCCCGTTAAAAATATCCATCTTCACATTCACCAGTTTGGAGGCGTTATCTAACCTGGCGGCCAACGTAAGGTCACCTATCGGGATGTTGTTATAATTGAGTGTATCAATAGTTAAAGCGGCTTCAACAGTGGGCGTTTTGCCGAAAGCAGACAACTTTGCAGTACCATTAAGCTCTCCGCGTAAGCTAATATTTAGCGCTTGGGTAATGGGATTAAAAGTGGTGAGTTTAAATTTATTGAAACCAATAATCAACTCATCATCCGGGTTTGCCGAGATAGCCCCGTTTACGGTAAGTAGTTGATTGTCTCTAAAAAGCTCAAAATCATTAACGATAATTTTTCCGGTTTCCAGCCCGAAACTTACCTTCTCCTGAATACGCCAAACCTCACGGTTTATAATCACGTCCGAAGGTAAAATACTTAGCCTTGCCGCAGAATCTTTCAGCTCGCTGAATTCGATCAGTCCGTTTAAATCTAACTGGTTGGTTGCGTCTTTATCAGAAAGTTTAATGTTGAGGTTCAGGCTGTCGTTTTGCAGAATGTTCGCAATGTTTACGTTTTTGATATACAAGCTGTCGGTAAGGTCAACGCGATCTGAGGTGATAAAAAGGCTTAACGCTTCGGGCGAAGTGGTCTGATCGAGAATAAAGTTATTCACCTTGATATTATTGTAGGTGAGAAGTTCTGCAAAGCCATTCAAATTGGCAATATTCTGCTCAGAATTAAAGGTGCCTGTAATGCTGGCGCCTTCGGGTATCTTTAACTGCGGAAAAAACAAGACACTTATTGGCTCAAAATATTTTAGATCAAGGCTGAATTGAAAGTTTTGCGGCCGGTGCTTTACGTTACCGATTGCCAGAGAAGGAATGTACTTTTTAGCTACAGATTTGAAATAGGCCGGCAGCGTGTTCAGGTCGTATTCGCCTTTTATGCTGGCATCAAGTATATCCGAGCTGATTTTAAGTTCTCTGTTTGAACCAATTCCGACAGCGGAAAGTGCCAGCGAATCAACTACAAATGAATTTTCTAAATTCGTTATCCGAATGCTTTGGATGTTAAAATCGCCCTGTATATTGTCCAGGTTGTCTCCTGTAAAATTGGTGTTAAAATCAGCGTCAATCTGTACCGTGTCTTTTAGTAAATTGAGCGCATGAAGGTTTGCTCCCCGAATAACGGCATCAAAATTAAAAACCGGTAATTTTGGATTCAAGTTTACGCCGCCATCGAAATCAAGCTTTATATTCCGGTCGTCAACGCTGATTTTTCCGTCAAAAAAATTATTATCGAAGCTTCCGTCAACATCAATATTGCGGTAACGGTAGCCCTTAAAATCAAAATAGGCAACCTCGCTTTTAATCTGCTCTTTAAGTTGGTTCAAATTGAACCCGGATCCACTAATGTTAGCGGTTAAGGTGGTTCGCCCCAGTGTTTTTTGATTTAACAGCTCAGCAATATTAAAATCATAGGCTTCAATCAAACCACTGTAAGTGGGGTTTCCCGTTGCCGGGATTTTCATTTGAACATCAGAAACAACGCGGCCCAGCGCCGTTTTAAATTCTCCATAGGCAATAAAATTATTGGTGAATCCGGTAAACCGACCGCTGAAATTTATATTGCCGAATTTTTTTAAAATCGGCGGTGTAATTATTTTGCGCTTCCCGGTTGCCTGCTCAATAATATAATCAAGATCCTGCTTATTTGTGAACACTTGATTAAAATCCAGATCTAAAAAAGTCTGGTCAATGTTCGGAAGGCCTTTAATACTGAAATCTCCTTTTAGATAAGTTGCTTTGCCGGTTTGTAAAGAAAGGTCTTTAGACTTCAGATCATTAATGTAGCCGCTTAATTTGCCGTTTATTTTGAAATTGAGATCTGAATTTTTTAGAGCAGGAGAAAAATAGTTGATATCACTTGTGTGGATTTTAGAGTCAACCAGATTAGCCTTCAGGTAAACCTTACTCACAAATTTTCCAAAATCCTGAAAAGAATTGTACTTCAGCAATAAATAATTCGTTAGGTGCGATTTCGGAGTTTCAACCAGCAGATTTTTAAACTCCATCTGGTTGCTGTCAATAACTGCCTTAGATCTAAAAGTTTTAAGATAAAAGCCGCTTTTTTCGCGAAAGCTGACATCCTGGAATGTGGCTGCAAATAAGTGATTTTTGGTGTCGAGCCCGATAATATTGGCGTTTAAGTTGCGCAGGTACAAGTCATTAAAGTTGATGCCCGCTATAATGGTGTCGGTTTTGAAATTTCGATATTTTAAGGCGATATTATTAAGCACAATTTTGCCAAAAGTAACATCATAGGGCCTACGCGGTTTTTTTGAGGGGGTAGTTGTGCCGGTATCAAAGTAGTTGATCAGAAATTCCAGATTAGTGCTGGTGTCTTTATATTGTTTGATGTAAAATTTGCCGTTGTCCATCCGGATGTTGTTGATCGCTATCTTTCTGTTTTTTATAGAAAACGTATCAATATCAACGGTAAGTGTCGGAGAAAAAATGAGTGTATCTTTTTCAAGATCTTCCACATAAAATCCTTCCAGCACAATAGATTTGAACGGTTTGATATAAAGGCCCTTAATCTCTATCCTGGTTTTTAATTCTTTAGACAGGTAGCTTGCCGCCTTTTTGGCAACATACGTTTGTACCGGTTTAAACTGTAGCGAGAATATTAAAGCCGCTGCCAGCAACAATATCACCGCTAAAACCCAAAGGGTTATTTTAAGTAGTTTTTTGATAATTTTGTTCTTTAAATCAACAAACAGTAATTAATATTTTCAGTTTTGGCAAATGTATTAGGCATTGAATCATCTTGTGACGACACCTCGGCGGCGATATGTATAAACGGCAAAATTTATTCAAATGTTATAGCCAACCAGGTGGTGCATCAGCATTACGGTGGTGTGGTTCCAGAGCTTGCTTCCAGGGTACATCAGCAAAATATTGTGCCGGCGGTACATCAGGCAATTTCGATCGCTAAAATACATAAAAATGATATTGATGCTGTAGCTTTTACCCGCGGACCAGGGTTGCTGGGCTCGCTGTTAGTGGGCACATGTTTCGCCAAAGCCTTCGCCCTTGCGTTAAACTTGCCATTAATTGAGGTTAACCATATGCAGGCACACATTCTGGCGCATTTTATAGATCATGATAAACCCGAATTTCCGTTTTTGTGCCTTACCGTTTCGGGCGGGCACACGCAGATAGTACTGGTTAAAAGCCATTTCCATATGGAGGTGATTGGCCAAACACTGGATGATGCCGTTGGCGAGGCATTTGATAAAACTGCTAAAATCCTGGGACTGCCTTATCCCGGCGGTCCGCTGGTAGATAAACTTGCCCAAACCGGAAACCCAAACGCGTATAAATTCCCCGAACCAAAAATCAACGGGCTCGATTTCAGCTTCAGCGGTCTTAAAACTTCTATTTTATATTTCGTACGCGACAGGCTGGCGGCCGATTCGCAATTTCTGAATAATCATCTTGCCGATGTTTGTGCCTCGGTTCAGGCCAGAATTGTTAGTATTTTGATGAACAAATTAACCCTGGCGGCCCGGCAGCAGAACATTAAGCAAATCGCAATCGCCGGCGGAGTCTCTGCCAACTCGGGTTTGCGCCTTGCGCTTCAGGATGCAGCCATCGAAAATAATTGGAAAGTGTTTATTCCGAAGTTTGAATATTGTACAGATAATGCGGCAATGATTGCTATCGCCGGGTATTTTAAATTCTTAAAAGGCGATTTCGTTGGGCAGGATGTTTCTCCGCTGTCGCGGATGCCTTTTTAAGAAGTGCCAGAACAGAACAGCTCAGCAAAAAGCCGTTTCCCGGATGTACCAGAAAACGGCTTATTTAAATTTTAGGGTTCGCTTTAATATTTATAATTCCTTCTAAACTTTTTCTTCCAGGAGTTCTCCGGTCACCGTACTTCTTATTTTGGCTTCCAATTCATCCATCAGATCGGGGTTGTCTAAAATAAGTTGTTTTACCGCATCGCGTCCCTGCCCAAGTCGCGTTTCGCCATAGCTAAACCAGGATCCTGATTTTTTAATAATATCGTACTCAACTCCGAGGTCAATTATTTCTCCTGCCTTGGAAATTCCCTGGCCAAACATGATATCGAATTCGGCAATTCTGAATGGGGGTGCAACTTTATTCTTCACGATCTTTACCTTCACCCGGTTTCCAGATACTTCGTCTGTATCTTTAATCTGGGATATCCGGCGGATGTCGAGCCGGACCGAAGCATAGAATTTTAACGCATTACCGCCTGTGGTAGTTTCGGGGTTACCGAACATAACCCCAATTTTCTCACGAAGCTGGTTGATAAATATACAGCAACATCCGGTTTTGGAAATAGTACCGGTAAGTTTCCGCAAAGCCTGTGACATCAGCCGGGCCTGAAGCCCCATTTTTGAATCGCCCATTTCGCCTTCAATTTCTGCCTTCGGTACCAGGGCGGCAACAGAGTCAATAACTATTATGTCAATTGCGCCTGAGCGGATCAGATTATCAGCAATCTCAAGCGCCTGCTCGCCGTTGTCGGGTTGAGATATTAACAGATTCTCTACATCTACCCCCAGTTTTTTGGCGTAATATTTATCAAAGGCGTGTTCGGCATCAATAAAAGCAGCTATACCCCCTTTTTTTTGCGCCTCGGCAATAGCGTGTATGGCCAAAGTAGTCTTTCCTGATGATTCTGGCCCGTAAATTTCAATTACCCTGCCTTTTGGCAAACCGCCAATTCCGAGGGCAATATCTAATCCTAGTGAGCCGGTAGAGATAGATTCAATAGACTCAATTGCCGAATCGCCTAATTTCATAACTGTACCTTTTCCGTAAGATTTTTCCAGTTTATCTAAAGTAAGCTGAAGCGCTTTTAACTTATCCGAATTGCTCATTATTTTAGTTTTGTGAAAGTTTTATATGATATTCGCCTGCGAAAATACTAAAAAAATTATTATTTCTAACGTAGTTTTGTATTGCCGAAAGGTATTAATTTAATACTAAAAATAGGAAAATTATTTAGTGGGCGGCGTTGTTTTAAGGTCGATCCTTAATGCTTTTCTGATTCGTAATTTCTGCTTGGCATCTGCCCGGCTTTTCTTCTCGGCTTCGAGCCTTTTAACTCCTGCTTTACTTTGGGTAAGTTCATAATATTTGCAAAAATGTGTTAGCGGGCAAATCTCACATTTCGGTTTCCGGGCCACACAGATGTAACGGCCATGCAAAATAAGCCAGTGATGGGCGATATGAATTTTATCTTCAGGCAAAAATTTCACTAATTGCTTTTCTACAGCCAGGGGAGTGCTGGCGTTGACGGTAAGGCCAATTCGGTTTGCAACTCTGAAAACATGCGTATCAACCGCCATAGCGGGTGCCTGGTAGATCACTGAGGCGATGACGTTGGCGGTTTTACGGCCCACACCCGGAAGCTTTTGCAAATCGGGGATCGCGGACGGCACCTCCCCATTAAAATCAATTACCAACATGCGGGCGGTTTTGGCAAGGTGTTGCGCCTTGTTGTTGGGATAACTCACACTCTTTATCAGCTCGAATATTTCTTCGGCAGTTGCCTGGGCAAAACTGTAGACATCCGGAAAACGGGTAAATAATTTCGGAGTTACCTGATTAATGCGCTTATCAGTACACTGGGCAGATAAAACAACGGCAACGAGCAGCTCAAAGGGGGTATTGTAGATCAGTTCAGTTTCTGCTACAGGCTGATGGGTTGAAAAATACGTGATGAAAGCTTTATAACGATCGGTTCGCAGCATCGGTTAAAGATAGAAAATGAGCTGCAATTTAAATGTCTAGTGTCTGGATACAAAAAAACCCCTGAATTCAGGGGTTTGTGTTTTGCAATGCTTAGTGGGTGGTTGAATAGTTCACTAATTTCTCAACCAATGACGAGCTTGGCGGCTTTTCCAATTTATTCAAGTCTTTTTTTATAAAGTCATAAAAGGCAAGTTCATCTTCGCTAAGATCTTCAGAAGATTCGCCGCGGCCAACCGCTTCTTGAGTTAAAGGATTGGTAATTTGGGTAGAGGTTTTGATCATAAGCATTTTCAGGGTTAATCATATAGTAATAATTAAACTAAAAACGCTTTACCAGTTTCAATATTTTACAGTTGCGAAGTTTTATTTAATAATAAGCTCTATCCGTGGTTTTTTAAACTTAATTCTTTAGATATGATCATCTTACGAAGATTGTTAAGCGCATAACGCATTCGTCCCAACGCGGTATTAATGCTTACGCCGGTGATATCTGCAATTTCTTTAAAGCTTAATTCGCCGTAATGGCGCATAATTAAAACTTCTTTTTGCTCTGAAGGTAAAAAATGGATCAGGTCTTTCAGATCTTTATAAGTTTGTTCCTTTACCATTTTATCCTCTGTGCTTTCTTCATTAAACTGAAGGACTTCGAATATATCAAACCCTTCTACGTTCGTGACTACGGGCGTTCGCTTCTCTCTCCGAAAATAATCAATAACCAAATTGTGGGCAATGCGCATAACCCAGGGCAAAAATTTTCCCTCTTCGTTATACTTTCCCGCTTTTAGCGTATTAATTACCTTAATAAACGTATCCTGGAAAATGTCTTCTGCCAGATAAGTGTCTTTTACTAAAAGATAAATGGATGTATAGACCTTGGATTTATAACGCCGAATCAATTCCTCAAGACATGATTCTTGTCCGGCGATATACTGGTGAATCAGATCCTGGTCGCTCTCTAATTGTATTTTCATAGTACTTTAACTTTAATTCCCCTTAATTATAAAGTCGAAAAGTGTTTTCTATGTAGAGTTTATGCGATAGAGTGTCTCCTTTTTATTAGTGTTTTGTAGATTATTCTCACCAAAAGAACCAATTATTTTCCCGATTTCAAAAGAAAATTTCCTAAACCACCTATATGACGCCGGATAGGCGTATTTTTGAAAACGATTAATAAGCGTTTCTTTATTAATACGTAAACACTCCAAGTTTAGGTTTATCTATGGGTAAAGAAGAGGAACAGGATCCGCGGAAATACATAATTATAAAAGGAGCGAGAGTTCATAATTTGAAGAACATTGATGTCTCCATCCCCAAAAATAAACTGGTAGTTATAACTGGTATGTCTGGTTCCGGGAAATCATCTCTGGCATTTGATACGCTGTATGCCGAAGGTCAGCGCCGTTATGTAGAGAGTTTATCATCATACGCCCGGCAATTTATGGGCAGAATGAATAAGCCCGATGTAGATTATATTAAAGGTATCGCCCCGGCCATCGCCATAGAACAAAAGGTAATTACCAGCAATCCTCGTTCTACAGTTGGTACCTCAACCGAAATATACGATTACCTGAAACTGTTATTTTCCAGAATTGGTATAACCGTTTCGCCGGTTTCTGGCAGGCCGGTTAAAAAAGACACCGTTACTGATGTGGTAGACTTTATAGCTAAACTACCAGAAGATTCTTCGGTAACCATATTGTGTCCCCTGTATCCGCATAATAACCGCTCCTTAAAAGAGGAGCTTGCAGTTCTGCTGCAAAAAGGTTTTATCAGAGTGCAGGTTGAAGGCCTGCTGTCTAAAATAGAAGAAGTTTTAGAAGATAAAGCCGTTATAAGCCAGAAGCTGGCAGATCAGACCCATGTAAATATTGTAATTGATCGGGTTACGGTTACCGCCGATGAGGAAACTATTAGCAGAATTGCTGATTCTGTGCAAACCGCTTTTTTTGAAGGTAAGGGCGATTGTCTGGTTGAATCCGATGGGAAATCCCACTTCTTCTGCGACCGTTTTGAGCTCGATGGAATTCGTTTTGAAGAGCCAAACCCTAATTTCTTCAGCTTTAACAACCCCTACGGTGCCTGCAAGCTCTGTGAGGGATATGGAAAGGTTATCGGCATTGATGAGGATTTGGTAATTCCTGATAAAAGTAAGTCGGTCTACGATGGGGCGATTGCACCCTGGCGTGGCGAAAAAATGCGTGAATGGCTTGATAAGCTAATTAAAACTGCTTTAAAATTCGATTTTCCCATCCATCGTTCATACAACCAGCTAACGGCGCAGCAGAAGAAATTACTTTGGACGGGCAACAAGCATTTTACCGGACTTGATGCTTTTTTCAAAGAGCTGGAAACACAAACTTATAAAATACAATACCGGGTAATGCTTTCGCGTTACCGCGGAAAAACTGTTTGCCCGGAATGCTTAGGCAGCCGTCTGCGGCAAGATGCATCGTACGTAAAAATAGCGGGAAAGTCTATCACAGATATTGTGCTCACCCCTCTGGATGCCGCTTTAAGCTTTTTTGAAAACCTGGAGTTAGACCTTACACAACAAAAAATAAGCAAACGTTTGCTGCTTGAAATAACTACACGCCTGCAATTTTTAAATAATGTTGGGTTGAGTTATCTCACCCTCAACCGCCTTTCTAACACACTCTCCGGCGGAGAATCCCAGCGAATTAACCTGGCTACATCACTCGGCAGTTCCCTGGTGGGCTCGGTTTATGTTTTAGACGAGCCCAGCATCGGCTTGCACCCCCGCGATACACAAAGGCTGATTAAAGTTTTAAAGGCTTTACGCGATGTTGGAAATACGGTTTTGGTTGTTGAGCACGAAGAAGAAATAATGAACGCCGCCGACCATATTATTGATATTGGCCCCGAAGCAGGCACAAACGGAGGCAACCTGGTGTTTACAGGTACATTTAAGGAAATTTTAAGTGACAAAAATAGCTTAACCGGCCGTTACCTTAGCGCCGACCTCCAAATTGAAATTCCGCCTCAAAGGCGCAAATGGAATGATTTTATAAAAATTAACGGAGCGAGAGAAAACAACCTGAAAGATATTTCGGCCAAATTTCCGCTTAATATATTAACTGTTGTTACAGGGGTGTCGGGCTCAGGCAAAACATCGCTGGTAAAGCGAATTCTACAGCCAGCACTCCAGAAAGCTATCGGGAATTATTCTGGCGAGCAAACCGGCGCCTATGACAGCATCGAAGGCGATTATACGAATATTGAACAGGTAGAAATTGTAGACCAAAATCCGATAGGCCGGTCATCACGGTCAAATCCGGTAACCTATGTAAAAGCCTGGGACGAGATTAGAAATTTGTACGCTGCGCAATCTTCGGCAAAATCTGCCGGTTTAAAGCCGGCTGCTTTTTCATTCAATGTAGAAGGCGGCCGTTGTGATGTTTGCCAGGGCGAAGGCGAGGTGAAAATTGAAATGCAGTTTATGGCCGATATTTTTCTGCCCTGCGAAGCCTGCAACGGCAAACGCTTTAAGCAGCATGTTCTAAATATCACCTATCGGGATAGAAACGTTTCAGAAGTTCTGGAAATGACCATTGATGAAGCCCTGGTGTTTTTCGATCAGGAGCCTAAGATAACCGCCAAGCTGAAACCGCTGGTAGATGTGGGCCTCGGCTATGTGCATCTCGGCCAGTCATCCAACACACTTTCTGGAGGCGAGGCGCAGCGTATCAAACTCGCATCGTTCTTAATTAAAGGGAACAACAGCAGCAAAACGCTTTTTATCTTTGATGAGCCCACAACAGGTTTGCATTTTCACGATATTAAAAAGCTTCTCAAATCATTTAATGCTTTAATTGATCAGGGCAATACTATTATTGTTATTGAACACAATATGGACGTGATAAAAAGCGCCGATTGGGTAATTGACATTGGCCCCGAAGGTGGCGACAAAGGCGGCAATATCGTATTTGAAGGAACGCCGGAAGAACTGGTGAAAGTGCCAGATTCTTACACCGGCAAGTTTCTCGGAGAGCGGATAAAAAATTCTGATTAAAAAACTGAAAACCGATGCTTTCAAAAAAAACCAGATACGCCATTAAAGCGCTCCTGGCTATGGGAAAAAACTTCGGCAAAGAACCGATGCAGATTTCGCGTATCGCCACAGAAGAAAATATTCCTAAGAAATTCCTGGAGCAAATTCTGCTCGATTTGCGCAACGCCGGACTTTTATATAGTAAAAAAGGCGCCGGTGGAGGCTACGGCCTGATTAAAAACCCGAACGAGATATTTCTGGTTCAGGTGCTGCGTATAACCGGCGGGCCCATTGCGCTTTTGCCCTGTGTAAGCCTCAATTTCTATCAGCGTTGCGAAGAATGTATTGACGAAGGTACCTGCGGCATTCGGGATGTTTTTGTTGATGTGCGAAATGCCTCGTTAAAAATATTGATGGAAACGAGTATTGCGAATGTGATGGATCGCGAAGCTGCCCTCCTGAGTTCTAAACGGGATATTCAGTAAAAAATATTTTTTTATTCATAAAGTCTACTAAATCTATATACTTTATATATATTTGGGCCGTGAAACAAAATCTTCAAATTCTGATTTTCCTGCAAATGCCTTGTTGTAATGGCTATTGCCAGACAATTTGATGTGAAGAAGTCTAAAGAACCATTAAGTACTCAAGCCTCTTCCGCCCAAACCGCAGAAGGGGCTTTTTAAATCTAAAAAATGAACAGCTTCAGAACCGAATTAGAAGATCCCATAGTTCAGCAGGATATTATTGATCTGGAAAAGAAAATTCGATTGTTTCGCGAAGGCGAAATACACGAAGACAAATTCAGAAGTTTAAGGCTGGCCCGTGGCATTTACGGTCAGCGGCAGCCGGGCGTGCAGATGATCCGCATTAAACTTCCCTTCGGCAAAGTTACCTTTAAGCAACTTTTGCGTATTGCAGATGTTTCTGATGAGTTTGCCAGCGGAAACCTTCACCTTACCACCCGCCAGGATATCCAAATCCACTACGTAAGCCTGGACCGTACGCCCGAATTATGGGAACAGCTCGAACGCGATGATGTAACCATACGTGAAGCATGCGGCAATACGGTTAGAAACGTAACCGCCTCGGCCACAGCCGGGATTGATCCGGCAGAACCGTTTGATGTTTCGCCGTATGCCCAAGGCGTATTTGAATATTTTTTACGCAATCCTATTTGCCAGGAAATGGGGCGCAAATTCAAGATCGCTTTCTCTGCCAGTGAGGCAGATACCGCCTTTACCTACATTCATGATCTCGGTTTTATACCCAAACTGCAGGTTCATAACGGTGTAGAAACCCGCGGATTTAAAGTAATGTTGGGAGGCGGTCTCGGAGCGCAGCCTTACCTTGCTCATGCTGTAAATGACTTTCTGCCCGAAGAAAAATTAATACCTTATATTGAAGCAGCTTTGCGTGTTTTTGACCGCTATGGCGAGCGCAATAACCGGAATAAAGCCCGGTTTAAATTTCTGATACAGAAGATGGGGCTTGAAGAGGTGCTTCGTTTAATTGAAGAAGAGAAAATCGCTAACAAATCTTCAACTTTCTGGATTGACCGCGAAAGCATTTTAGCGCCCGATCTGCCGGCTGCGATTGCTTCCGGGTTTGAACCTGAGAATATTTTTGCTTACCAGCAATGGCGTCAAACCAACGTGTTTGAACAAAAGCAGACCGGATATTTTGGTGTTTATGTGAAGGTTACAACCGGAGATATTCCTACGGCCAAAGCACGGAAGTTGGTTGCCGCGATACGGAATCTGGTGGCCGATGAAATACGAATTACGCAAAATCAGGGTTTACTTTTAAAGTATGTATCTGAACAATCTCTGCCGTTATTATATAGCAACCTTGCAGAATTAGGCTTTGCTGAAGCCGGTTTTGACAGTGTTGCTGATGTGACCACCTGCCCAGGCACCGACACGTGCAATCTGGGGATTTCTAACAGCACGGAACTTTCCCGGGTTCTTGAAAATGTAATTTTTGAGGAATATGAAGACCTGGTATATAACCGCGATATAAAAATTAAGATCAGCGGTTGCATGAATTCTTGCGGGCAGCATGGCCTGGCCCATATCGGTTTTCATGGCAGCTCGGTTAAAGCCAACGGAAAAGTTGTCCCCGCGGTGCAGGTGCTTTTGGGCGGTGGAACATTAGGCGATGGAGCCGGTCGTGCAGCCGAAAAAATTACCAAGGTTCCTTCCAAACGGGCAACTATCGTTTTACGCACTTTGCTGGATGATTACCACGAAAACAGCATTGCCGAAGAGCTTTTTAACGGCTACTATGATCGCCGTGGCAAAGATTATTTCTATCAGTTGCTAAAGCCGCTGGCTGATACCTCCACGCTGAGAGATCAGGACTATGTAGATTGGGGTCACGAAGAAGTTTTTAAAACTGCAATTGGAGTTGGCGAATGCGCCGGCGTTATGATTGATCTGGTGGCAACACTGTTGCTGGAAACAGAAGAGAAATTGAATTGGGCCGAGGAATCGTTTAAGAACGATGCTTTCGCGGATGCCATTTATCACACCTACAGCGTGTTTGTAAGTGCCGCAAAAGCATTGCTTTTAGACAAAGGAATTAACAGCAGCACTCAAACCGGCATCATCCGCGACTTCGCGGAAAATTTCAACGGCCAATATTTACCACCCAATGGCCCGGAATTCGGCGAACTGGTTTTGCAGATTAATAAAAATGAACCTGGCGGTGCATTCGCCGAAGCATACCTGAAACAAGCACAAGAATTTATTTTAAGTATTAAAGCGGATAGGGAGAACTAATGATACAAACACAAGAGAAAATTGCAGTAAAGGAACCCAGAATCACATTGGTGGGTGCCGGTCCCGGCGATGCAGATCTAATTACGATTAAGGCGATTAAAGCGCTTAAAACTGCCGACGTAGTTTTATACGACGCGTTGGTAAATGATACGCTTTTGGATTTCGCACCGAAACATGCCACCCGGGTTTTCGTTGGTAAACGTTCCGGCGAACACAGCTATTCGCAAGATGCCGTAAATCAACTGATGATTGATTACGCGTTAAATTACGGACATGTAGTACGGCTTAAAGGCGGAGATCCGTTTGTATTCGGCCGCGGCTATGAAGAACTCGACTTTGCCGCTTCTTATAGCATTGCGGCAGAAGTAATCCCGGGCATTTCCAGTTCCATAGCTGTTCCCGGCCTGCAGGGAATTCCGGTTACGCACCGTGGTCTCAGCGAAAGCTTTTGGGTGGTAACGGGTACAACCGCGTCGGGTAATATTTCGCCCGACTTGTTCGCAGCTGCAAAGTCAAAAGCTACGGTTGTGGTACTAATGGGAATTAAACGTTTGGCAGAAATTGTCGAAATTTTTAAGAACGAAGGAAAGCATCGTCTTCCGGTTGCAGTAATTCAGAACGGCTCAATGGAAAACGAAAAATTAGCCGTTGCCACGGTTGATACCATCGTAGAAACAGCCCGCGATAAACAAATAGATTCACCGGCTATTATCGTTTTCGGCGAAGTAGTTGGCTTACATCCGCTATTCCAGCCAATCAGGTCATTTTATGAGTTTGCCGAATAATTTCGAACAGGTCAGCGAAATCGCGGAAGCGGGAAATGAGCTTTTCCCGATTTTTTTGAAATTAAATCAGCTTGATGTGTTGCTTGTGGGTGCCGGTAATGTTGGGCTGGAAAAGCTTTCGGCCATGCTAAATAATAGTCCTCATAGTCAAATCACCATTGTTGCACGCCAGGTAAGCCCAGAAGTTTGGAGTTTGGCCGGGCAACATTCGCAGGTAACTGTTTTAGAACGCGATTTTGAAGAAGATGACCTTGCCGGCCGGGATTTGCTACTGATAGCTACCAATGCTCCGGCTTTGAACGACTTGATCCGGAAAATGGCAAGAAGCAGAAATTTGCTGATGAACGCCGCCGATAAACCCGGCCTGTGTGATTTTTACCTCGGTTCAATTGTAAAAAAGGGAGATCTTAAGCTGGCAATATCCACAAACGGGAAATCGCCTACGGTAGCAAAACGCATAAAGGAAGTTTTACACCAGCAAATACCCGACGAAATTGACCTTACGCTTCAAAACATCAACAAGTTAAGAACTACTCTGAACGGCGATTTTGCCTATAAGGTGAAGCACTTAAATCAGGCAACCGCCGGGTTGGTTTCCGGCCATACCGAGCAAAGCGGAAGTAAAAAAATGCGCTGGCTTTTGTGGGGATTCATGGCTGTAAGTGTGGCCATAATTGCGGTTGTTTTTTGGAACAACGATGCCGGTTTTCGAACTTATTTCCAAACTATTCCGGCTGCGTTCTATTATTTTTTAGCGGCCGGTTTTGTTTTTGCGATGATTGACGGAGCTATTGGAATGTCATACGGCGTAACATCAACTACGTTTGCCTTATCAATGGGTATCCCGCCAGCCTCGGCGAGCACGGCGGTACACGTTTCAGAAATTCTGAGTAACGGTATTGCCGGATGGATGCACTACCGCATGAAAAATGTGAACATGCGCCTCTTTTGGAACCTGGTGGTTCCCGGCATCATCGGTGCGGTAACCGGAGCTTATATCTTGTCTTCATTAGAGCATTATAGTTATTTAACCAGGCCGGCAGTTTCAGTTTACACGTTATTTTTAGGCACTGTTATTTTGAGTAAAGCCTTTAAACTGAAAAGAAACAAGGCTAAGAAAAAAATCAGACAGATTATTCCGTTGGGTTTTGGCGGCGGATTTATAGATGCCGTGGGCGGCGGCGGCTGGGGTTCCATCGTGTTGTCAACCCTTATCGCAGGTGGCCGAAACGCCCGTTATGCGTTGGGTTCGGTCAAGCTTTCACGATTTTTTATAGCGCTGATGAGTTCACTAACGTTTATAACCATGCTCAATATTATTCACTGGGATGCATTACTGGGGCTGGTAATTGGTAGCGCCATTGCTTCGCCCATCGCCGCCAGGCTATCAAACCGGATCTCCGTTAAGGTAATTATGGTTGCTGTAGGAATTATCGTAATTCTGGCAAGTATTAAAAGTATTGTAACCGCGGTGCTCGCATTTGCATAAAACCGGTAATTTAGCCAAACATCAACAATAGAAGTGGAGCAGGTAAAGAGAAATAAATGAGAGAACAGTCAAAATTAATACGTAGTCAGGCCGAGCGTTCTGCCAACCGGGAGCATTCCGTTCCTTTATATTTAACATCAAGTTTTATTTTTGATAGCGCTGAACAAGGTAGGGCCATGTTTGCTGAGGAGATGGAAGGCAATTTGTACTCCAGATATTCGAACCCAAACACCAGCGAATTTATTAACAAAGTTGTGGAGATGGAAGGCGCCGAAGAAGGGCTTGCTTTCGCTTCGGGTATGGCTGCGGTATTTGCCTCAATAGCTGGTTTGTTACGTAGCGGAGATCATATTGTTGCTTTCCGCTCGGTTTTCGGCTCAACACATCAACTATTTACCCAGTTGCTGCCGCGATGGGGAATTGCCACCACCTACGTTGACGCCTCTAAACCACAGGATTTTGAGAAAGCGCTGCGCCCCGAAACCAGGATGGTTTTTTTGGAAACTCCATCTAACCCTGGTTTGGAGCTGGTAGATTTAGAATGGCTTGGCGCTCTGAAAAAGAAACACGGGTTTATTTTGAATGTAGATAATTGCTTTGCAACGCCCTACCTGCAAAAGCCCATTGCGTACGGTGCAGATTTGGTAAGCCACTCGGCGACAAAATACATGGACGGGCAAGGTAGAGTGTTGGGCGGCGTGGTGGTAGGCCGTACAGATCTTATGAAAGAACTGATGTTTTTTATCAGGCATACCGGGCCGGCAATGTCGGCATTTAACGCGTGGGCCCTTTCAAAAAGCTTGGAAACGCTTACATTACGCATGGACCGCCATTGCAGCAGCGCACTTAAAGTGGCCGCAACGGTAGAGAATAATCCGGAAATAGAAGAGTTGCGCTATCCGTTTCTGCCTTCGCATCCGCAGTACGAGTTGGCCAAAAGGCAGATGAAACAGGGCGGCGGCATTATTACGTTTACGGTAAAAGGAGGTTTTGAACGTGCGAAACGGTTTATGGATTCGCTTTCTATGATCTTGCTGTCGCCAAACCTGGGCGATTCCAGATCAATAGCTACCCATCCGGCATCAACTACGCACTCAAAATTAAGCGATAACGAGCGGGCGCAGATGGGAATTTTCCCCGGCACGGTGCGCATATCTGTCGGACTGGAAGATGTGGAAGATATTATTGACGATATCTTATCGGCTTTAAGCAACTCAAAATAAATGTATTTGCCCAACTTGTAGTGCAAAGCCGGCGAATATCAGATGGACAGATTTTTTATAAGATGAACTTAGCAGACGGAATACAACATGACTTAGAATCCATGGGCGCTGAGCAAACGCTGCAGTTTCTGGCTGAAAAATTTCCCGGTAAGGTTATTTTTTCTACCAGTTTTGGTTGGGAAGACCAGGTTTTAACCCATATAATGTTTGCTCAGAATTTGCCGGTAAAAGTTTTTACCCTTGAAACGGGTCGCCTTTTTCCGGAAACTTATTATGTATGGAACCGCACGCTTGAAAAATATGGCCGGCACATTGAAGCATTCTATCCAGACACGGAACGTGTGCAAGAGATGGTGAGCAAAAAGGGGCCATCCAGCTTCTACGAGTCGGTTGAGAACCGGAAAGAATGTTGTGCAATCAGAAAAATTGAGCCCTTACGGCGGGCCCTGGCTGGGAATGAAATATGGATAACCGGGATAAGGGCCGAACAGTCTGCCGACCGCGAAAATATGCATAGCGTTGAATGGGATGAGCAGAATCAGCTCATCAAAGTCCACCCCATCTTTGACTGGAGCCTTGAGAAAGTTAAGGAGTATATTAAGGAACACAACATTCCGTACAATCCGCTTCACGACAAAGGCTTTCCGAGTATCGGCTGTGCGCCCTGTACGCGGGCGGTTAAACCCGGCGAAGATTTCAGAGCCGGCCGCTGGTGGTGGGAAGATCAGGATAAAAAGGAATGCGGCTTGCATGTTGGATAACAGTTGTTAGTGAGCAGTTGATAGTTGGCAGTCAGCTTTCAGCCGTCAGCTTTCAGCAGTTGCCAGTTGTTCGTTAGAAGCGAATTAGCCGGGTTAAATAAACCCGATAGAAGTGGAAAGCTTCCGGGCCCTTCGTCCCGGAACTTGGAACGGATAGCGGGGTTAACATGAATAGTAGCAGTAGCCCTGCTTTTCAAAAAAAAACCTTTTACAACTGATTAATCACATTAAAAAGAGATGCTGTGAGATTTGAGAGGGTGAATTGACTTTATAATCTATATCTGAAATCTAAAATACTACCTACTAAATACTCAATACTACAAAAAATGACTAAACAGGAAACCGATTATTTAGACCAACTGGAGGCCGAAGCGATTTATATTTTGCGGGAAGTTGCCGGCCAGTTTGAAAAACCGGCTTTGCTTTTTTCGGGCGGGAAAGATTCAATTACGCTGGTTCGGCTGGCAGAAAAAGC
>JBGTBV010000056.1:0-14702 GCA_041749185.1 Daejeonella sp.
GGAGCCCGGAAACCCTATGCTAATCACAGGTGCCGAAGCCGGATGTGGTATTTGTAAAATGCCTTTCTTGATCCGGCTGCAATATCAGCGATCTGCTTATTTTATACTTCGGCGCATTCCTCCCAAATCACAGCCAGATGAACAAGGGTTTCTGTGGCTTTTTGCATATCCTGAACAGATACCCACTCTTGTTTGCTATGAAATGCATGCTCTCCGGCAAAAATATTGGGGCATGGCAAGCCCATAAAACTCAGTCGTGACCCATCTGTTCCGCCCCGAATGCTCCGGAGTTGCGGCTTTAAGCCTGCCCGCTCAATAGCTTTCATCCCGTAGTTTACCACTTGCGGATATTGGTCTAAAATTGATTTCATGTTGCGGTACTGCGGCGTTACATGTAATTTAAAATTTGAATTCGGATACCCTTCCATTACTTCTTTTACAATTTCTTCCAATATCCGTTTATGCGCATGCAAACCCTGCTCAGAGAAATCGCGAATAATAAATTCAAGTTTTGCCTGCTCTACAGTTCCCTGGATAGAGGTTGGATGTATAAAGCCTTGCTTTTGGTGGGTACTTTCTGGCGATAACGTTTCTTTTGGCAGGCAGGCAATTATTTCGGATGCAATTTTTAAGGCACTCTCCATTTTTCCTTTGGCAAAACCGGGATGCGAACTCACGCCCGAAACTTCTAAAACCGCCCCATCGGCAGAGAATGTTTCGTCTTCGATAGAGCCTGCGGTCTCCCCGTCAACGGTGTACCCATAATCAGCGCCCAGCTTTTGCATGTTTACCTTTTCTACGCCCCGGCCAATTTCTTCATCGGGAGTGAAAAGTATTTTTATCGTGCCATGCTTAATCTCCGGGTGCGAACAAAGATGATTAACCATATCCATAATGGCAGCCAACCCGGCCTTATTATCTGCCCCCAACAAAGTTGTACCGCTTGCCGTAATAAGGTCGTGGCCGATCTGATCTTTTAAGTCGGGATGCTCCTTCATTTTCAAAATTTGAGAAGCATCATCCGGTAAAACCAGATCCTGGCCCTGATAATTTTTGTGCAAAAGCGGTTTTACATTTGCCCCGCTGCAATCTGGCGAGGTATCCATATGGGAGCAAAAGCAGATGACGGGTACTTTTTTGACTGAGTTTGAGGGGATGGTGGCATAAACGTAACCGTGCTCATCCAGATGGGCATCGCTTAAGCCGATTTCAACCAATTCTGAAGCTAATATTTTGCCTAGATTTTTTTGTTTGACGGTAGATGGGCATGTGGCAGAGGAGGGATCAGACTGTGTATCAATGCGTACATAGCGCAAAAAACGCTCTGTGCCGGTAAAGTCTATCTCAGAAGTTTGCATAGTATTAGATATAAAATGATTAAATTGATTCTGTTTTTACACGAAAAGAGCTCGCTTGTTTTTTATAATTTTAGGCCCTTAAATTAGCAGTAACAGTTTGAAAAAGCTTGTATTTTTTTTGCTCGGCGTTTTTGTTTGCAGCAATGCTTTTGCGCAGTACAACTTTCGGCGGTTTAGCGCCGGCCTTTCCGGGGGGCTTAACCAGCCCTATACCGACGTTTCCCGCAATAAAGCCAACCCCGGCGGTACTGTAAATTTCGATTTCTATTTTACACCCTTTGTTACCGCGGGCTTAGAAGCCCAGTTTGGAACTTTGCAGGGCGGAGACCGCGTTCTTGATCCGCACCTGCGGGAGTTTGAAAATTCTTATAAGGCCGTAATTTTTAGCGGCAAGCTGGCACTGGGGCAACTACTCAATTACAATCGCCCGGGGCTTTTAAACACCTTTAAGGGCATGTATGTAGGTACCGGAGCGGGTTTTATATCCAATAAAATGGCCTTTGTAACTCGGGTTAAACCCGATGGATTGAATAATTATACCTTTCCGGGAGAAGATTCCGGCATCAATCTGGTCATTCCGGCAACGTTTGGGATTTCGTTTAATATTGACGACGGATGGGGAGAAACCCGTTACGTTCTAAGTGCCGGCTATCAGATGAACCTGACTTTCGGCGAAGGCCTGGACGGCTTTAACGATCCGCCGGCTGTATTTGAAAACAATTACAACGATATGTACAGCTTCAGCACACTGAGCCTGAAGTATTGTTTTGGCCGCAAAGGTGTTTTCTACCGGCCGTTCAGATACTAATGAACATCGAATTATTACGGGAGTATTACCTGGCCAAACCAGGAGCATCAGAAACCCTGCCTTTCGGGCCCGACACGCTGGTGTTTAAAGTGATGGACAAAATTTTTTTGTTAATAGGCCTGGAATCGCCACACCAGTTTAATGTAAAGTGCGATCCGCAACGGGCCATCATGTTGCGGGAGCAGTTCGCCGAGATAAAACCGGGTTACCACATGAACAAAAAGCACTGGAATACCGTTTTGGTAAACGGCACGTTAAGCCCGAATTTTATCACCGGGCTGATTGATCATTCATACGATCTGGTAGTTGCCGGCGTTCCAAAGAATAAAAGATCTTAAGTCTAATTGGAAGTAGCCTATAAAAATGAAATTATGGAGTGGAAAGAAGATGCAACGGTTGAAGGCCAAACTTCGCTATCAAAGGAATTTATATTTAAGGATTTTGTAGCTGCCTGGGCATTTATGAGCAGCGTGGCATTGCTGGCAGAAAAAATGGACCATCATCCGGATTGGGGCAATGTGTACAACCGGGTAAACATTCGCCTCTCTACACATGATGCCGGCAACACAGTCACCGATAAAGATCGCAAACTTGCTTCGCAAATAGATAAACTGGGCCGGGGATGATATATTTGCCATTCAGCGGCATGCATCCATGAAAAAATTTGGCCTCCCTTTTCTTGTACTTTTTATCCTTCTAAAACCGATGGCATCAGCACAGCTTAGCCCTTACGAGAAAAGTGAGGATAAGAATACCACCGCTACATACGCCGAAGCGATCAGCTTTTATCAGCATCTGGACACAAAATACGAGCAGGTAAAAATAATAAGCGCCGGATTAACCGATATCGGCAAACCGCTACATTTGGTTCTTCTGTCAAAGGATGAAGTCTTTGAACCGGAGGCTATACGCAAACAAAATAAACGCATCCTGCTGATCAATAATGGCATACATCCGGGAGAACCGGAAGGAATTGATGCCAGTATGATGCTGGCCCGTGATCTGGCTCAAAATAAAAAACTCCCGGCAGATGTAGTCATCTGCATCATCCCCATCTACAACATCGGCGGAAGCTTGAACCGCGGCGTTTCCAGAATTAATCAGAACGGGCCGGAAAGCTATGGCTTCCGCGGGAACTACAAAAATCTTGACCTGAACCGCGATTTTATAAAAACCGATTCGAGAAATTCGCGGTCGTTTCAGGAACTGTTTAACATCTGGCAGCCCGAGGTTTTTGTGGATAACCATACCAGCAACGGCGCCGATTATCCGTATATCATCACCCTTATTCCCACCCAAAAAGATAAACTGCAGCCAGTTCTCGCAGATTATCTGGCAAATACCATGCTCCCGCAGCTTTATCAGCAGATGAAAACCGCCGGATTTGAGATGACACCGTATGTAAACAGCGTGGAGGAGACACCAGACAAAGGCATTCAGGATTTTTTAGAGACCCCGCGTTACAGCACCGGATACGCCGCATTGCACAATGCCATCGGCTTTATGCCAGAAACGCATATGCTTAAACCTTACCGCCAGCGGGTTGAAGCTACATACGCTTTTATGCAGCAGGTAATTGACGTAACCCAAAGAGATGCCCGGTTAATTGCTGAGAATAGGAAAAAGGCCGATGAGCAAGTGGCGGCGCAGGCTGAGTTTGCACTCAACTGGAAACTGGATACGGCGAAAAAAACGCAGATCAGCTTTAAGGGTTACGAGGCGAAATATAAGCCCAGCGGGCTGAGCGGCTTTGACAGATTGTACTATGATCGCGATGCGCCTTATGAGAAAGCAATTAATAGTTGGAGTGATTTTGTGCCTTCAATTATGGTTAAAAAGCCGGTGGCCTATGTAATTCCGCAGGCATGGCAAAAGGTAATTGATTTGTTGAAACTGAACCGTGTGCAGATGCGTCAACTACGGGCAGACGAGGCAATTACTTTGGATATGTATTACATTGATGATTATAAAACTTCGCCAAGGCCTTTTGAAGGCCATTACTTGCACAGTAATGTGACTTTGAGCGTGCAGCGCCAGAAAGTAAATTTTTTTGAAGGCGATTATGTGGTGTATGTAAACCAGCCGAAAAACCGCTACATTGTTGAAGCGCTGGAGCCGCAGGGGGTAGACTCCTATTTTGCCTGGAACTTTTTTGATTCGGTTTTGGGGCAGAAGGAGCATTTTTCAGCTTATGTTTTTGAAGATCAATCGGCTGCTATTTTAGATAAAAACACCCAATTGAAAAAGGAATTTGCTTCGGCGAAAGCCGCTAACCCCGAACTTGCTAAAAGCGCAGCAGCGCAGTTAGACTGGGTTTACGAGCATTCTGAATTTTATGAGAAAACCTACCTGCGCTATCCCGTTGGGCGATTAATGAATGATATTAAATTAGATTTAAAATAGATGGAGACTTTTTTTACCGAAACACCTGTTGCAACCGCCATTTTTCTGCTTACGGTAATTACCAGCATTTACGCATTTTCTAACCCGACTGTTTACGGCAAATTTATGCTCCATCCCTACAGCGTTAGCCGGGGCGAACGTTTATATTCCCTAATTACCAGCGGACTTATTCATAAAGATTGGGGGCATCTTTTAGTAAACATGTTTTCCTACTATTTTTTCGCCTTTCAACTGGAGAAAACCTTTGTTTCCTTAAGCAGTTGGGGCCATGTGCAGTTTGGAATATTGTATTTGCTAAGCATTATTCTGGCTGATGTTACTTCTATTCTAAAGCATAAAGAGGATTTTTGGTATAACAGTCTGGGAGCATCCGGGGCGGTTTGTGCGGTTGTTTTTGGCTATATCTTGTTCTATCCGCTCAATACTATTTACATTTTTCCTATTCCGCTGCCAATTCCGTCGGTAATTTATGGTTTTCTCTTTCTTGGATATTGCTGGTACGCTGCCCGTAATTCGCGGGATGCGATCAATCACGATGCGCACTTTTATGGCGCCCTAACCGGAGTTTTGCTTACCATAATTTTTTATCCGGATGTGGCCGGCTTTTTTGTAAATCAATTGAAAGGCTATTGAGTACGTTGCCGTTAGAAATTCCGGGCAGCACAGATTACTCCGCAAATCCGCAAAATACTATCCGGTAATAAGACTGATGGTTTTTGAATTGCCGCAAAATGTGTATGTACATTTTGTATAGATGAAAGAAAACCTAAATTTACAGGCATGTCAAAGCTCATCAATCAGTCCGGATCAAAAGCAACGGTTTTTAAAGACGAAGTATTTACCAAATTTGAGCTTTACAACAGCCTTTTTCTAACGCTGCCGTTTTATACCGTTAAAAATACCGGCCTGGCGCTTCCGTACTTCTTTAACCATTGCGAGCAGGGCGCACAGCAACATCTTAGTCCGGATGAAATAATTTCTACGTTTTTTACGAAGCAGAAAGGTTTGATTGATGAAAAGGAAATCATTGATCTGCTCTTTCTTTTTACTCAATACATTGAGCGGCAGGTAGTTTTGTTTGATGCCGTAGAAGACGCCGCGTTTTCAAAAATCCGGGCAATAGAAGACACAAACTCTTTGAGCAATTTAATGAGTAAAGCGCTGGAAGACGAAAATCTCTACAAAAGCATTCGCGATTGTTTGATGAATTTTAAGTTAAGGTTGGTTTTTACTGCTCATCCCACGCAGTTTTATCCGGGTGCTGTTCTGGGCATCATGACCGATCTGACGGTAGCTATTAAAGAAAACGACGTTAAATCCATCAACCTCTTATTGCAGCAATTGGGTAAAACACCGTTTTTCAAAAAGGAAAAACCAAGTCCGGTTGACGAGGCGATCAGCCTGAATTGGTATCTGGAGAACATTCTTTATCAAACCGCATCGGGGGTACATAATAATCTGGAAGAAGTTTTCAGGCTTAATCTGGGAAACCATAGCCTGATAGAACTGGGTTTCTGGCCCGGCGGCGACCGCGACGGCAATCCCTTTGTTACTTCGGCGATAACCGGAGAGGTTTCCTATTTTCTTAGAAAATCTCTTTTCAGGTGTTACTACCGTGATTTCAAAAACATGAAGCGCCGCATCACTTTCAAAGGTGTTGAAAAGCACATGGCCGTACTTGAAAAAATGATCTATGCGAATGCTTACGATCTGGAGCCCGGCCGAAAAGACATCAAAGAAGACCTGTTGCAAAACCTGCGGGCAATAAAGCAGGTGCTGATCACTTATCACGATGGGTTATTTATAGATGTTGTTGAAGATATGATCTGGAAAGTGAAGCTCTTTGGCTGCTATTTCGCTTCGCTTGATATCCGTCAGGACAGCCGTGTGCTGAGAACATTATTTGCCGAATGCGCCGCTTCCGCTGAACTAAAAGGCAAGCTCCCGGAAGCTTATTTGAAAGCATCTGAATATCAGAAAGTTTCGGATATCCCGATGCAAACAGGTAATATCTTAGACTACAATCATTTTGCCGAACTCAGTAAAGACAGCCTGGACGTGATCCGGTTGATTAAAGACCTGCAGCAGCATAACGGTAAACGAGCCTGCCATCGCTTTATCATCAGCAATTGCCAGCAAGCCTCAGATATTTTGCAGTTGATGCAACTTTTTTTGTGGAGCGGCTGGGAAATGGAAACCCTGGATATTGATTTCGTTCCGCTTTTTGAAACTATTGACGATTTAAAAGCGGCCCACCAGGTGATGGAAACCTTGTACAGCCATCCGTTATATCAGCAGCATTTGCAAAGAAGAAAAAACCGGCAGACCATTATGCTTGGATTTTCTGACAGCACCAAAGATGGCGGATACCTGATGGCCAACTGGTCTATTTACGATGCCAAATCCCGTTTGACGGAAATTTCAAGAATGCATGCAATAGACCTTACCTTTTTTGACGGTCGCGGCGGTCCGCCGGCACGCGGCGGCGGAAAAACCCATAAATTTTACGCTTCGTTTGGAAAAGATGTGGCCAACAGCCAGATACAAGTAACCGTTCAGGGACAAACGATAAGTTCCCATTTCGGCACTTTTGAAAGTGCTACCAACAATATGGAGCAGCTCATCCACGCCGGTATTGCCTCTGCCCTGGAAAAACAACAGGCCGATACGATGAATGCGGAGGAGAAAAAGCTGTTTGCCGCCATGGCTGCCGATAGCTACGATTCGTTTATGCAGCTGAGGCGGCATCCGCTGTTTCTCAAATTTTTGGAAGTTCAAAGTCCCTTGCGCATGCTATCGCAGATTAATATCAGCAGCCGGCCGGTTAAGAGAAATTCCGACAGCGAACTGAAGCTGGAAGACCTGCGGGCCATTAGTTTCGTCACATCCTGGAGCATGCTCAAGCAAAACGTGCCGGGTTTTTACGGCGTGGGAACTGCGTTAGAATCTGTTAAGGAAAGCGGCGACTGGCAGTCAGCTAAAAACCTGTACAAAGAGTCGGCATTTTTTAAAACGGTAATTGATAATTGCATTATGTCTATGAGTAAGTGCGATTTTCGGCTTACCGCATATTTGGAAACGGATGAAACCTTCGGCGATTTCTGGAAATTATTAAAACATGAATTCGATCTCAGCAAAGAGCTCCTATTGGATTTAACAGATACGCAGGTGCTGATGGAGAAATACCCTACAGACCAACAGTCCATCTCTGTTCGCGAGAAAATAACACTCCCTCTGGTTATTATACAACGTTACGGCCTGATGAAAAGTTTAGACCCTAATACCAGCAGCGCCGAAAAGGAAGTGTATGATAAACTAGTTCTGCGAACGCTGTACGGCATAGTGAATGCCGCCAGGAATTCTGCGTAAGCCATAAGGAATAAGTATTTCATACTAAATTTAGCACAACCAATTCAGAAAAAATACTTTTCAATTAATGACCAGGTTAACATCTATATTGTTGTTTGTTGGTGTCTGTTTTGCCAATATTCACCTTCCGGCATTTGGTCAGGCAAATATTTTGTCCGACACATCAAATGCCTCTTACGCCTTGTCTCTGTTCTTCAAAGCAAATGCTCAGCAATCGCGTTTGAACAATGGACGGGAGTACATCCCTCATGAAGCATACATAAGCGGACATCCGTTTTTTCTAAATCAGGAATGGACACCGGGAAACATCGTTTATGATGGCTCTTCTTTTCAGGATGTGAAGATGCTTTATGATCTTGAAAAAGACGAAGTGATAATTCTTAATTTTCTGCTGCCAAACAAATTAAGCCTCGTGAGACAAAAAATAGAAGAATTTGAAATTCACGGTCATCATTTCATCTATCTTAAAACAGACAACTTAAATGCCGAAAGCAGCGGCGGATTTTACGACCGGTTGTACCAGCAGAAAATTTCAGTTTTTGCCAAAAGGGTAAAGAAAATCAGAGTGACTAACAATACCACCCTCAGCGCCAGTTTTGAACCAGAAGATGAATATTTTTTGATGAAGGAAGGGGTGCTGTACCCGGTAAAAAGCCAGAAATCGGTTTTGAACGTATTGAAAGATAAGAAGCCTGAAATTGTGCAATACCTTCGTAAAAACAATGTCGTTTTCAGACTTGACCCGCAAAAGGCAATAATTCTTATGGCTTCTTATTACGACACGCTGAGCGATTAATATGAGATATCTCGCAGCATTCTTTCTTTTAATTTCATCATATGCCAGCGCCCAGGTAAAAGATCAGGCCTTAATTTCCGCTACTTTCAGCAATGCCGGGATTGACGAATTTGTGGCCCGAATTGAAGCCCAAACGGATTACCATTTTTATTATAGCAACGCGGATTTTGACAGTTTAACCATCACAATTAAGGTTAACGGGCAATCCTTGAGGGAAGTTTTGGAATTGGCATTTAAAGGAAGCCCGTTTAAATTTGCCATATTCGCAGAACGGGTTTTCCTGAGCAAAAACAAAACTCTGGAAACAGAGCTTCCCACCGATTTTTTTGCTGTTACAGGCAATCCCGCGAAAGCGGAAGATATAGCAATGGATAAAACGCCGGGATCTGACAATAAAGCCACCAGCGCAACGCTTGAAAATAAGCTATACACTATCGGTAAAAAAACCAATAATTTATCTGGAACGGCTACCTTAACAGGTATTATCAGAAGCACAAAAACCGGGGAGCCGGTTGGCGGCGCCGCCGTTTACATTGAAAAGCCAAAAATTGGAACCTCAACAGATCAGTATGGTTATTATTCGCTAACGATGCCGAAAGGTGCGCACATTTTGCATGTAAGAGAAGCTGGAATGAAGGAACGTAAACATCAGGTGATGCTGTACGCCGACGGCAAATTAAATGTGGAATTGCAGGAACAAGTTTTTGCGCTTAAAGAAGTGGTTATTTCGGCAGAGAGAGCGGCAAATGTAAACCGGGTTCAATTGGGAGTTGAGAAATTAACAATCAAAAACATAAAACAAATCCCGGCGGTGTTTGGCGAAGCGGATGTTTTAAAAGCGGTGCTCACGCTTCCGGGCGTTAAGTCTGTTGGTGAAGCAAGCTCGGGATTTAATGTCAGGGGCGGCTCTACAGATCAGAACCTGATCCTGTTTAATGATGCAACTATCTACAATCCATCACATTTCTTTGGGTTTTTCTCTGCGTTTAACCCGGAGGTGGTCAAAGATATAGAGCTTTACAAAAGCAGTATTCCATCAAAGTTTGGGGGCCGACTTGCATCCGTTCTGGATATCAGTACCCGCGAAGGAAATAAAAAGGAGTTTTCGGGTTCCGCGGGTATTGGGTTGCTTACCAGCCGGTTAAATATTGAAGCTCCGCTTATTAAAGACCGCACGTCAATATTGGTTGGTGGCCGCACAACTTATTCCAACTGGATGCTCAGCCTGCTGCCCGGAGAGTATAACAATAGCCGGGCATCGTTTTACGATCTGAACCTTGGGCTAAACCATCTGGTGAATGAGAAGAACACGCTCTATTTAACAACTTATCTTAGTAATGACCGCTTTAGTTTAGATAAGGATACATCGGCTTATGGCTATAACAATAAAAATGCATCGCTTAAGTGGCGTCATGTGTTCAACAATAAACTAACTGCGGTCTTTACTGCCGGTCAGGATTATTACGGTTACAATGTATCAGGAAATGAAATCCCGGCAACGGCGTATAAGCTTAATTTTAATATCAATCAATCCAACCTCAAGTCTGACTTTACGTATTATCTCAGTGCAAAGCATTCCATTGATTTTGGCTTCAGCAGTATTTATTATAAGCTTAACCCCGGCAACTATCAGCCCTTAAATGAATTGTCATTAACACAGCCAGATAAGCTGGATGCCGAACAGGCTTTAGAAAGTGCGCTGTATATTGGCGATAGGTTTGAAGTGAACCCCCGGCTTTCTATCAATTACGGAATCAGATATTCTTTATACAATTACCTTGGCCCGCAGCAGATCAGCATATATACTCCCGGAACACCGAGGGAAGAATCAAGCGTAAGCGGTACACAAACATTTGGTAAAGGCGATTTTATAAAAACCTATCAGGGCCCGGAATTCCGGTTATCGGGTAGATATTCTTTTGCGGATGATTTTTCGGTTAAGGCCAGCTACAATACGCTGAGACAATATATTCATCTTTTATCAAATACAATTTCTATTGCTCCAACAGATATCTGGAAACTCAGCGATCCGAATATCAGACCCCAGTTTGGCGATCAGGTTTCGCTGGGATTGTACAAGAACTTCAAATCCAACATTTTTGAAACTTCCGTTGAAGTTTACTACAAACGGATAAAGGATTTTCTGGACTATAAAAGCGGTGCATCGCTGGTGCTAAATCATACCATAGAAACCGAAGTACTTAATACAAAAGGAAAAGCCTACGGAGCCGAGTTCCTGATAAGAAAAGCTGCCGGTAAGATGAATGGCTGGCTGAGTTATACCTATTCCAGAACGTTGCTTCAAATGGACGATCTGCAAGCCGGGCAATTAATTAACAACGGCGAGTTTTATCCCGCAAATTATGATAAACCGCATGACTTAAGCCTGATTAGCAATTACCGGTTTTCGCACCGTCTCAGCATTTCTCTAAATGCGCTTTACAGCACCGGGAGGCCTATTACATTGCCCGTTTCCAAATACAGGTATGCCGGATCGCAGCGGGTTTTATATTCAGATAGAAATGCCTTTAGGATCCCGGATTATTTCAGAACAGACTTCTCAATGAATATTGAAGGAAATCACAGAGTGAAACAGTTAACACACAATTCATGGACGCTGGGGGTGTATAATTTAACCGGACGAAAAAATGCGTATTCAACCTATTTCACCTCAGAAAACGGCTCCATTAAAGGCTACCAACTTTCCATTTTTGCTTCTGCTTTGCCGTTTGTAAATTATAATATCAGGTTTTAAAGATGATCAGACTATACAGGCTCGTGTTGTTTTTCGGTTTGGTTTCGATGCTGATTACCTGCAAACAGCCCTATGATCCGCCTGCCGTTGCAAATGCTCCCAGCTATCTGGTGGTAGAAGGCTTCATCAATTTAAATGCTCAAACCACAATCCTGCTAAGCCGAACGATCCAATTGAAAGATACCAACACGCTAAGCCGGGAATCAGGGGCTATTGTCATAATTGAAGATGAGCAGAACGGCAGCTTTATGCTTTCAGAATCAGCCCCTGGAAATTATATACTTCCGCCATCAAATCTGAGTGCGGGGAAAAAATACAGGTTAAGAATCAAAACCGGTTCTTCTTCAGAGTACCTTTCAGAATTTGTAGAAGCGTTGCAAACACCAGAAATTGACAGTATAAATTTTAAAGTACAAAACAATGGGGTTCAATTCTACGCCAACACACATGACGATCAAAATAAAGTTAAATATTACCGCTGGGAGTACGATGAAACGTGGCTTTACACCGCCCTTCACAATTCGATTATACGATACGAAAATTCTGCTTTTGAATTCCGGCCCGCTAACCTTTCCATTTTTACCTGCTGGAAATCCGGCTCTTCAAACAGCATAATTCTTGGATCATCAACAAATCTTGCTTCAGATGTAATTACAGATAATCCGGTATCTTTTGTTAGTGCTCAGTCCGGTAAAGTATCGTTTGGTTACAGTATCCTGGTAAAACAGTATGCCTTAAGTAAAGAAGGTTTTGAATATTGGCAATTACTTAAAAAAAATACAGAACAACTGGGAACAGTCTTTGATCCGCAGCCTTCAATTGCAAGCGGAAATATCCGTTGCCTGACTGATCCTGCTGAACCGGTTATCGGTTACATCAGCGCTTCAACAACTACAAGCAGGCGCCAGTATTTTGACAATCGAGATTTCCCAATGGATGCTCCGTCTTACATACCGCCGCCGTCTCTTGACGCGTGCGCAATACAAGAAATTTTAATTTCTCCAGCCGCCACTTTTCAGGGCCGTGCTGATCAAACATTCACCTCAGGGAAATATATTCCTGTTTCTCCTATCTCGGTACCCGGATCGGGAATTATTGGCTATACCTATTCCCTTAAAGGATGCGTGGATTGCAGGGAAAAAGGCGGAACATCCGTTAAACCCAGCTACTGGCCTTAATTGTTTATGATGAAAACTCCGGTAACCAACACGCTTTTTAAAACCACACTGTTTTTGTTTGTGATGTTGTTTTCTTTTAGCCTACACAGCAGGGCGCAAAGCGGGGTTTTGGATTCTCTCCAGGCAAAGTTTAGAGGTTTTGCCCGGAAGGCCTTCCAGGAAAAAATATACCTGCACATAAACAAGAGTTTTTTTATAGCCGGCGATATTTTGTGGTTTAAAGCCTATGTGATGAATGGGAGTTCTCATAAACCGGCTGATCTGAGTAAAGTAGCCTATGTGGAGATTCTTGATTCCCTTCAAAACCCCGTGTTGCAGGCCAAAATAACTGTAGAAAACGGACTTGGAAACGGATCTTTTCTCCTGCCGTCTTCCTTAAGTTCTGGTAACTATAAAATTAGAGCCTACACCAACTGGATGAAAAACTACAGTCCGGAATTTTATTTTGAGGAGTGTATCAGCATCATCAATACGGCTAAAGGCCTTTCAAATAGCTCAAACCTAGTTGCCGCTGTTCCAGAGATACAGTTCTTCCCGGAAGGCGGGAATCTGGTAGAAGGCCTGAGTAGCAAAGTCGCATTTAAAGTTACTTACCCGGATCATTCTGATCCGGCCTTTTACGGAGCCATTATTGATCAGAACAACGATACACTTTTGAGGTTTCAACCTTTTAAAAACGGAACTGGCGAATTCAATTTTAAGCCTGAAAGAGGGAAGGTTTATCGCTCTGTCCTCCACACCAATAACAGAAAGTTTGTCGGTAATCTGCCAACTATTTTTCAGGCTGGATATGTGATGAACTTGCTTGAGAATGCGCAGCAAATTCAACTTAAAATTACTAAGAGCGGCAATTCAACCAATCAATCGGTTTACCTGCTCATTCATACAAGGCACGTTTTAAAAGCGGCCTTAACTGCTGGTTTTGTTGACAACCAGGCGATTTTCAATGTAGATAGAAATGCGCTGGGCGATGGCATTTCGCACATCACCATATTTGATGAAAATAAAACGCCTGTAGCAGAGCGACTATACTTTAAACGCCCGAAGAATAAACTAATGCTTCAGGCAAAGCTTGCCGCCAAGGAACTGGGTGTAAGAAAAAAAGTGGAAATAGAAGTAGCTGCGGCTGATGCAGATAACAAAGCATTGATGGCAAACTTATCTGTTGCGGTGTACCGTACAGATTCTTTGTCGTCTTTCAGGCATGAGCAAATTCTGGCCTACGTATGGTTAAGCTCAGATTTAAAAGGCAGGGTAGAAAATGCGGATGAATATCTTGCTAATGAAACCCCGCAAAACAACAAAGCACTCGATCTTTTGATGCTAACACAGGGGTGGAGACGTTTCAACTGGGATCAGATTTTAACTAAAAAACTGCCCGCTTTTAGCTTTCTCCCAGAATATGAAGGCCATATTATTACAGGGAAAATAGTGGAGAAAGAAACCGGTGAAGCCGTTTCCGGAGTGAGCACCTTTCTAAGCTCAGCCGGCAACAGCGTGCACTTGTACCAGTCGGATAGTGGCGCCGGTGGCGAAATCTCTTTTTTTACAAAAGACCTTTATGGGGACAACGAGATCATCCTTCAAAATAATTACGCGGTAGACAGTATTTACCAGATCAGCATTGCAAACCCTTTTTCAAACCGTTTTTCGGCGCAGCGTCTTCCTTCTTTGCAACTAAAACCCTCCAGCAGCAGCGAACTGAAGATCTATCATGTGAGCCGGCAGCTTGATGATCTCTATTCTCCAAATGCAAATCGGTTATATGTACCAGAAATTGATAGCACATCGTTTTTTGGTATGGCGGATATCACTTATAAATTGGATGATTACACCCGCTTCCCAACAATGGAGGAAGTTCTCAGAGAATATGTTCTGGAAGTTTTACTTCAGCGCAGACAAAAGAACGCTTCAATGAAAGTTGGCTTCAGTAACAAAAAGGGCTTTTACGACCGTAACGCCCTCTTGATGATTGACGGTGTGCCATTTTTTGACGCTTCTAAGATTGTGAATTTTGATCCATTGAAAATCGAGC
>JBGTBV010000057.1:0-10111 GCA_041749185.1 Daejeonella sp.
TTTGACAGCCGCGAGCCCCTGGCGGTAGCCTGCGCAATAAACGCTATCGCTCTGGCATTTATCGGTTTTGCGCAAACAACCGTCAGTCTTGTAATAGCTATTTCTGTTTTTTCGTTCTCTATGCGGATATTTAACATCGCGGTTAATACCCAGGCCATTACGCTTCAGAAAAAAACCGGGGCTGTATTTATGGGCTCCTTTCATGGCCTTTGGAGCACCGGTGGCATTTTCGGTGTAGGTTTTTCAACGTTGCTGCTCTGGCTAAATGTTTCCATCCAGTCGCATTTGCTGATGGTTGCCCTGGCCGCGTTTGTTATCACGGTTATATCGTATCAGTTTTTGCTGATCCATGATCGCTCTGCGTCAGGAAATAAACTGATACTTGGAAAGCCCGACCCCTACATTGTTTATTTAGGCTTGCTGGTGTTTTTTGCTGCAATTTGCGAAGGCGGAATGTTTGACTGGAGCGGGATTTATTTTAAAGAGGTGTTAAACGTAAAGATATTTACCTACGGATATTTAATTTTTATGGGCTTTATGGCAGCCTCGAGGTTTCTTTCTGACCTGGTAACCCGGGCTATTGGCATGCCGCTTACCTATCTGATCAGCTCGGTACTCATCATCGCCGGGATTGGCGTAGCCACCATTTTCCCCTCGTTCACAAATGCCATGATCGGCTTTTCGCTGGTTGGCTTAGGCACCGCGTCAATAATTCCAATGACCTATGTGCTGGCCGGCACTTCAAAGAAATACTCTCCCGGCATGGCCATCTCCATTATTGCCACGTACGCAATCGCCGGTATGTTGCTCGGTCCGCCACTTATTGGTTATCTGGCGCACGCGTTTAACCTGCGCATCGCATTTGTAATTTTCGCCTTTTCGGGGATGATGCTTATTCCCGTTTCCATTTTATTTTTCAATCACCAGCGTTCTGTTACTACGGCCTGAAGCTTTAAAATAAACTTGTTTGTATCGGTTGCAGGCCGGGAGTTGGCGGGGGCATAACTTGGCTGTCGGTGTCTGACACCGTCTGATATAGGTGGGATTCGCTGTACCGCGATGCCACGATTATCTGAACATCTCCGGCATCACGGCTAAATAGTTGCTGCACCAAATGGGGGCAATTATTGTCTTTAGAAAGATGGGCTAACACCAAATGGCTCATGAAACTGGGCTTGAGCGACCTGAAAAGTTCGAGTGCCTGATTATTAGAAAGGTGCCCCCTGCCCCCGCGGATACGGTTTTTTAGAAAATTTGGATAGCGACCATTTTCAAGCATGGTGTCGTCAAAATTGGCTTCTAAAAAAGCGGCGTGGCACCGGCCGAAATGGCTTTGCAACTGTTTACATACAGATCCGATATCGGTAAAAACGCCCACATTTACGTTCCCGGCCGAAATCATAAAACTATGCGGATCATGCGCATCGTGAATTTTTGGAAACGCGTGCACGCGAAGCGATCCAAGCGTAACCGGTTCATCGGCTTTCAGAATTTTCACCAGGTGACTTTCAAGCTTAAACGGACAGTTGAGGAGGGTTTTAGATGAGATATAAACGGGTAACTGGTACTTTTTGGCCAGAGTACACAGGCCGCTGATATGGTCTGAATGCTCGTGCGAAATAAAAATTGCCCTGATCCTGCTCATGGGCAAAGCCAGCCTCAGCATCCGTTTCTCGGTTTCTCGGCAGGAAATTCCGGCATCAACCAGAATAGCGTCTGCATGGTTGCCAATATAATAGCAGTTGCCGTTACTCCCTGAATTTAATGACGCGAAGAATAATGACATACAGGCGCAAAATTAAAAGTCTGAAGCAAAGCAAGTAAATTTTTAAGAAACATCAGGACCCGACTTAAGGATAATTACGGTTATTTCCGGCCAGATGCCCACACGACCAGCGAAACCCAAAAAACCGAAACCACGATTTACATAGAGGTATCGGCCATTTGCGTTTGCAAGTCCGGCCCAGTTTGCGTAGCGGTATTTTACGGGGCTCCATTTCCAACTGCCAATTTCAATTCCGAACTGCATACCGTGGGTGTGACCCGAAAAGGTTAAATGTATAGGGTTGGCACTGTTCTTTACTTCGGCATCCCAATGGCTGGGATCATGCGATAACAAAATTTTAAAATTTTTCGGATCGGTACCTTTCAAAGCCTTTTGCAAATCGCCGCGTTCTCCAAAACCTTTTCCCCAGTTTTCTACCCCAAGAACATTAATACTCTGTCCGCTTTTTTCAATTGCCACACTTTCATCCAACAACAGTCGAAAGCCCATTTCTGAATGATAATGCTTGAGCATTTGAAGGTTTAGACGCTTTTGCTCCGGGTTTTTCCAACCGATGTAATCGCCATAATCGTGATTGCCGAGCACAGAAAACTTCCCGTAAGGAGATTCAATTTGATTGAACATGCTGATGTATGGAACTATTTCAGAAGCCCGGTTATTCACCAGATCGCCCGTGAAAACAAAAAGATCTGCTTTCTGGCTTTTTATCAGATCAATTCCTTTTTGCACCGCTTTTGGGTTGTCAAAACTGCCGGAATGAATATCAGAAAATTGAACGATGGTAAAATTGTTGAATTCTGGCGGCAGATCATCAAAGTAAACGGTGGTTTTGCGCACTTTATAATTGTACTTGCCCAGGGTAACGCCGAATAAAAATGAGAAAAACGGAATGGCGGCCACCATCAGCGAAAGCTGACTAAAAACTAATGATCTGGCTGGCAGGTTATGCAAGCCCTGGCTGTTAATTTGAAAAATGAATACAGCTAACCGGAAAATATCTTCAGCAAAAAGCAGCAGCGCAAATACCAGCTTGCTTACAAACACGGTGAGAAACAGGTTGAAAGAAATATTAAATATCAGGTTAAATTCCCGGGAGGGAAATACCCTGGAAAGCATATATAGAAACAGCGCCAGAATAAGCGCCGAACCTATCCAGAAAATGAGATAAATAACGATTTGGTTTTCGGGCAGTGGCCTGGAAAGTGCCTTAACGCCGCCAAATGCATACCAGTCTAACAAAAGGGCAAAAATTGCCAACGCTAACAGCGGAACGTAATTGAGTTTTCGCATCTGCTTAATAAATTCGCGGGTTGCGTTTAAGTTTCCGATCTAATACAAATGTGGCGAAGGGAACAACGGCAGCAGTCATCGCGATAAGCAAACGTGCGAAATTCCAATGGAGCAGATAAGCGCTGCGCACTGCGCACACAAGATAACTGATAAATAACAGTCCGTGGATCCAACCGTTTACCTTAACCGCGGCTGCGTAACCAAAGAAATATTTCAACGGCATGGCCACAAACAACAGCAAGATAAAACTTACTCCCTCGGCAAGACCGATAAATCTTAGCTGTTTTATGATCCGGTAATTCTGACTAACAGGCATTTTGCAAAATGCCAAAGATAATCCCGGACATTCATGAATGTGTTGACTGATTGCAAGATTAAAAATCGGGGTTTTTAAATAAGTTTTTACGCCGGGATAAGATTCTGAAAAAATATTATAAATTTATAAAACGCTTAAACCTCAAGACTAACTATTCTTTTGTGGATGAATTCGAAAATGTAAAGACTGTAGTTATAAACAGGCTTTCGAAATTAAACGCTAACCTTACCTACCATTGCATGAGCCATACCCTTGATGTGGTGGAGCAGTCTGTACGGATTGCTGCCGATGAGCAGGTTACCGCCGAACGGGATCTTTATCTGCTTAAGATAGCCGCTTTATATCACGACACGGGCTTTTTGCAAACCTACATAGCGCATGAATTAAAAAGCTGCCAGATTTTTTTGGAGGATGCTGACCGTTTTGACCTGACGTCGCGGGAGAAAAAGACCATTGAAAATCTGATCATGGCCACACAAATCCCTCAGGCGCCAGAAACTCTGCTTGAAAAAATAATTTGCGATGCCGATCTGGATTATTTGGGACGTGATGATTTTTTCCCGATCGGTGATAACCTCCGGAAAGAGTTTTTGGAATATAACATCGTTGCCAACAACGAGCAGTGGGAACAATTGCAGTTAAAATTTTTAAACAAACACCAATACCATACCCGTTCGTCGCAAAGCTTGAGAGAGCCTGTTAAACAGGCCAACCTATTGAAAATAAGCTGAAAACTTTTTCGACTGAGCTTCTTTAATTTGACTAATTTTATTGATTGAGCGATATGTTTTTGTTTTTTCCGAAACCGGACACCTTTTATTTTTATCTCCTTTCCCGAACATCTTTCAGAAAACATTAAGCACAGGTACTAATTCTATCGGTACCAGCCAGAACTACCTTATACATTCTGAATCCCCTTTATCCAGTTTCGGCGGGAAAAAGGGTCTATTTTTTGGCCGGCAATCAGGTTGCCTGAAAAACTTAATACCATGAAAAAATTTCTACACCGCCCGGCTTTCGGGCCAATTCTTACCGTTTTAATTTTCGCTATTTCGCTCATTCCATTTAAGACTGTTGCGCAGGAAGCAAAGTTGAAAATTACGGATTTTGTGATTTATGGTGGAAGCTCTTTAACCACCGGCAACGGCGTTCGGCTAAGCTCATCAATCACCATTGAGCGTGGGGACGTTGGCAGCAGCGCCATCGTTCAATCTACTGGAAACGTGAGTTTCGGCGGAAGCATTTACAGTGGCGGAACAGTCCTGCTGGATAATGGAAACGTGATAAAGGGACGTGTGATCGCTGCGAATGCCTCCAATTTAACGGGAAACATATTTCAAACCGGCTCAAGCACGGCAATATCCGGTAACGTTGATATCCGCGGAAACATATACATAAAAGGCGGATCAGTCGCGGGGAAAGTTACGCATCCGGCAGGTACCATTTATTCTGGTCCGGTTCCGCAGGGCGGAGAGTTGCTAGCGCCCCCCTCAATTCCTCAGATGCCTGATATGTTGCCAATAACTACTTTCCCGGCAACGGGCAGTACTGATATCACCAGTTCCAGGGTCATTGTCCCGGGATCTTATCGTAAAATTGCGTTAGGCGGAAAAAAAACGCTCACACTGTCGGGCCCGGGCGTGTACGTATTCAGCAGCATCCAAAACACAGGTACGACCAATAGTTTTGTATTCGATTTTAAAAATAAGGCCACCGGCGTAATTCAGATTTACGTAACCGGAGATATTAACTTGGGAAAAGTAAACGCCAGCATCATCAACGGAGGCAGTGAATCAAGAGTTTTTACAGAAACACACGGCAACGGATCTACATCCGCAGCAGGAAACGAATCATTTATTATCGCTAACGGAGCTTCTACCAAAACCAGCAGCCCTTCTAAGTGGTTGGGTACGGTTTGGGCACCCTATGCGGCTATAAATGTTGGTGCCGGCACCGGCAACAGCAATATAAACGGCGCTTTATATAGTGGTAAAGCTGTGATTATACAAAGTGGTGTGACTATAAAATTCGCGTCATTTAATGAGTGTGTAAAGCCCAATGTAAATGCGGGCCCGCAAAAACAACTTAGTTGTACTATCACATCTGTACAGTTGAGCGGAAGTTCCTCCACCGCAAACGCCCGCTATAGCTGGCATGCCATTAACGGTGGTTTTATTGTTTCGGGAGAAAATACCCCCACGCCAACCGTGAGCGCTGGCGGAGATTACATCCTAACCGTTACCAGCCCGGCCGGCGATTGTAGTGCTGCAGATACCGTTAATGTATTGTTTGATCCCTGCATTTTACCAGATTATCCGCCACCGCCTGCAGGCAAGGTAAACACCGCGATCGGCTCTGAGCTAAACTCCTTATTTCTCAATTTTGAAACCGCTGATTCGCTGTCGGAGAACATATTTCAGATAGACGGGGAGTCTGTTTACATAGAAGTTATTGCCAGGCTAAATCAATACAGCACCCTGCTGGCCTTGCTTCAAACCAGTCCATATGGAATGTCTGATTTCATCAGCAACGGGCCTGGATCGTTGATCATAACCGGCAAATATCCCATCGCCAACCTTTTAAAATTAAACAACCTCCCCGATCTGATAGACTATTGTCGGCCCTTGTTCCCGGCGCTGGGCAACAGTGGCATCACCAGCTCTCAGGGCGATATTGCTATCGGATCAGACTTTGTAAGAAACGGTTATAGCCTTAGCGGAGAAGGAACAAAAATTGGCGTTCTGTCTGACAGCTATAATACCTTATCCGGTAACCGGGCTCAAACTGATGTATCCAACGGCGATCTTCCGGGCGTTGGAAACCCGGTAAATGCAAATCCGGTAAGTGTATTGAGAGAATATCCGTTTGGCCGCCGCAGTGATGAAGGCCGGGCCATGCTCCAGATTGTGCATGATATTGCGCCGAAAGCCCGGCTTGCGTTCAGAACTGGTTTTATAAGTGCCGGAGATTTCGCCTTGGGTATTAAAGAACTGCAGCAGGATGGCGCTGATATTATAGTTGATGACATCACTTTTATTACCGAGCCGTTTTTTAACGACGGCGTTGTTGCACAGGCTGTAGATTATGTTGCCGGGCAGGGCGTAGCTTATTTTTCGGCAGCAGGTAATTACGGAAATAAATCTTATCAAAGCGTGTTTACCGCAGCGCCAGCACCGGCAGGTTTGCAAGGCGTGGCGCATAATTTTGGCGGAGGCGATATTTTTCAAAGCGTATCACTTAAACCGGGTTCGTACACCATTGTACTGCAATGGGACGATGCTGTTTATTCGCTTGGCCAAAGCCCGGCAGGAACAGTAAATGATCTGGACATTTACCTGACCGATAATAACGGGGTTAATTTATTTGGATTTAACCGCAACAATTTAGGTGGCGATCCCCTTGAAATCCTCCCGTTTAACGTAACACAAAATACCACCACCAATATTTTAATTACCCGGGCAAGTGGCACCGGAAATGTTCCACTCAAATACATGATCTTCCGCGGCGAAGCAACCATAAGTGAATACAATATCGGTAACTCCACCATTGTTGGTCAGGCCAACGCGAACGGCGCAATGGCGGTGGCTGCGGTGTTGTATACAAATACCCCCGCTTTTGGCAATGCACCTTCTATCGCATCGTTCTCATCCCTCGGCGGCACTGCCGTAAATGGTCAGCTAAGAAATAAGCCCGATTTTGCCGCTCCTAATGGAATTAACACAACGGTAGATTTGGGCGGGCAAAATATTGACGGGGACTTGTTCCCGAATTTTTTCGGAACTTCTGCTGCCGCACCACACGCGGCCGGGGCAGCAGCTCTCATTATCGAGGGGAAACAGAAATTTTCAAGTTTAGCACTTACTCCCCCGGCGTTGCGCTCTCTGATGCAGAGCACCGCTTTAAATATCGGAACTCCCGGCTATGATGTGTTTTCGGGATTCGGCTTTATACAGGCGAATGCTGCTCTTAGAACATTTGCAAGCCCAAGCCCCGAAGCCCTGGAACTGGTGCTGCCAACTGTCGGTTACATCCCGGGGCCTAATTCATTTCTGGTTAAAGTTAGAGGGAATTATTTTGATCCCAGCTCGGTGGTAACCTTTAGGGGACGGCCAATTACCACAAATTATGTAAGCAGTAATGAGCTGACGGCAGCTATCCCCGCATTTACCGGAAACCCGGTTATTCAGGTATTTACACAGGCAGTGTCTCCAAATCAAAATGACGGCGGCCTTAGCGACTCGCTGTATTTCTTTTCTCCGGTCAAGAAAAAAATAACGGTCAGGGCCGATAATAAAATGAAAAAATACGGAGAGAAATTGCCTGATTTTACTGTTTCAATATTAATAGACGGTGTTCCGTTTCCGGATACCGGGCTAACCTTGCAAGAACTCGGTTTACAGCAAATTACCTTTACCAGTTCTGCCAATAACCTGAGCAATACCGGCAACTATTTTATCCGGCCAGGGCGTCAGGCCTTTAATCCAGAAGATCCTATAGATATTGCTTTGTCAGAAACGCTTACTTATACTTTCAGCGATGGCGTTTTAAGTATACAAAAACTGCCTCTAACCATTTTGCCCAAGGATAAAACCCTGGTGTATGGCGATAAGATTAGTGGTTTTGAGTTTAATTATCAATACGATCAGACAAATATCGCTTTAAGCGACCAGAGCATTTTCAAAACCAGCCTGGAAAATGCTCATCAGAATGACCTGGCCGCAGCAGTAGCATTAGTAGACGCACGGGTTTTAATTAACGGCCGGATGCTGGATAATTCAGACCTGGAAAGTCTTAGCTTTTTGGTTAGTGCCCGAGCGCTAATCAACGCCCGCCAGTTGATCAATGCCCGTGCCCTGATCAACAATACACCAGTTTTTGATACCACAAACATTGTAGATGTTGCCGTAGAGTCGGTGTTTAATTACCAGATTGATCCGGCCTCGGCCACGTTGGTTAGTGCCCGGGCATTGATAAACGCCCGGGCACTTATCAATGCCCGGGCTTTAATCAACGGCACGGCAACGGTTAACGCCCGGCAACTGATCAACGGATCGCCCATTGTAAACAGCAATACCATTGATGATACCGCCAGCCAGGTGGTGGTAATTGTTGATGAGGAGGATGTGAATGCACCGGCAGAGGATGTGCTGAACGAGTTTAAATCCATTACCATGATTACCGGAATAACTGCGGGTGAGTTTACCGTTGTTCCCGGTGCGCTGCTTTCTGATAATTTTCAGGTCTCGTATGGTTTAGGCAAATTGCTGATACAGCCGGCAAATCTGCTGGTAAAAGCCAATGATCAGGTAATTTTTAAGGGAGATCATTTACCGGCATTTTCTGCCATGATCAGTGGTTTTCAGTATGATGATTCGCTGCAAACACGGTCAGGCCCGCATTATTCTGTTAGTCCACATTACCGCGGCTCGCCGGGAGTGTATACAATTAGCCCGAGTGCGCTGCAATTCAGTTCTTCACCAAACTACCACATTACCTATTCGCCAGGTTACCTGTATGTAAATCCGAAAGGGAGCGGTGCCAGAAAAATCAAACCGACTCTTGATTGTGTTGAGGTGTTAACAGATCATCCTTCCGGATTTTCCTATCGGGCTCATTTTTCGTATCAAAACAGTAACGCAACAGCAGTTTATATTCCCGTTGGCCCCGACAATATGTTATCCTGCACCCGGAATTTTATTGTGGAGGGTGCGCAACCTGTAGTTTTTAATCCAGGAGGAGGCAGTTTTACGGTTTTGTTTAACGGATCAAGACTTACATGGACGGTTAAAAGCTTTGAAAGTTATCACAAAACTTCGGTGGCATCCTATGCCAGTTCTACTTCTGCCCGGTGTGATATTACACTTTCTAATGCTAATTTGCTTTTATCTAACGGCAACAAAAGTGGTGCAGGCGGAAATTTAAGTTCTATTTTCAGAACTGAGGAGCTAAGCCCAACGCCGTACATTTATCCAAATCCGGTAAACGAGCAGGTAACTATAGAGTGGGAAAGCATCTCGGAGAAAGATATTGTGATAACCGATGTTGCAGGGCGCTTGCACAAGGCAAACAGCATTCGGAGGGTTTCTGCAAACAGTCTGGAGCTTGACTTGTCGGCATTAAAATCGGGTCTGTATTTCATCAGGATAAATAGCAAATTAGATTATAAAGTGTTGCGTATCATAAAGATGTGAACCGATATTTAATTTTTTTGTATTTTTAAAAAAGGTAAGGTAAAGTAGGGAAAGCGTTTACACGCGATGCTCCAGAATACCTATAGAAGCAGGCTGTGATTTAGGCTTGATGTGGAAATAATTTTAAGAGTACAGCTTTTCTGATGATAAAAATTGCACTTAGCCAAATTCTCTTCCTATTATTAGTTAACCTATGTTGCGCTGCATCTCCGGCTAAATTACCGCAAAACTTTATTCAGGCAAGTTTTAAGGATGACACCATTAGGGTTAATAACCTTATCCTGGCAAGTAAAAACCACTTCAATACAGATCCGGCCAAATCAATCGCTTACGGTAGGCAAGCATACAAACTGGCGGAACAAATCAAGTTCAGAACGGGTGCTGCCTATGCTCTCAAGAACATCGGCATTGCTTATTACATCCAGGGAAAATACACCGAAACATTGCAGTATTGGCAAAGATCCTTATCGATCTTTAAATCTATTGGTGATCGGCTGGGCGAAGCAAATCTGTTAAGCAATATTGGCG
>JBGTBV010000058.1:0-18312 GCA_041749185.1 Daejeonella sp.
ATGCGTGTTTACAATTTTCAACTCAAAGGCTCAGCCTGATAATCCCAGCATCCAAAAAAGGCAAGTGCCTTCGGTTGTCAAAATAATAACAATGGATAAACAGCTCGTCGAAGGATGGCTGTATGCTGTAAACGATAGTCAATTGGTTCTTTCGCAGTCGTTATTCCGGCTGCCAGAAAGTTTGCGGGAAGGGAATTTATTGAGAATCCCTGCGGCGGATGTCAAATCGTTTTCAGTGGCAAAAAAGGGAAGGGTAATTCGAGGAACGCTTATCGGACTGGGTATTGGTATTGCCGCCGGCGTAATTGGAGGTTATGCAGACGGCGATGATGAACCGATTCCGGGAGATTTTTTTTCACCCTTCTTCAGCATAAGTGCCGAGAAAAAAGCTGTTGCAGGCGGAGTGGTACTCGGCTTGGGTGGAGCAGTAGTTGGCACTATTGCAGGAGTGATTTCTAAAAGAAAATTTAAAGTTAACGGCGACCCCGAAAAATTTAGCAACATTAAAGGCAAACTAGCCTTTAATAACCTCTGAAGTGTTCAAATCTGTTTCGCAGATGCGATTTCAGTAAAACAACATACTCGTTAAAAAGGAGAGATCAACGAATTTGTTGCAATTACCGCTCGTAATCCAGGCGGGTGGTAGGCTTAACTTCTTAAAAGCTCCCGGTAATATTCACAAACCGGTTTCATCAAACATATTTCACACCTGGGCTGAGGCCTGCAGATTTCCCGTCCCAGAAATGACATCGCCATGCCTGCGTCCCACTGTTTTTTGGGAAGCTGTTCCATGATCTGTTTTTCAATTTTTTTAGGGTCGCTGCCCAATGCGATGCCCAGTCTGGGTGCTACGCGTACCACATGCAAGTCTACAACCACACCTTCCGCCGGAGCTCCGGATTCACGCAAAATGACATTGGCAGACTTTCGTCCGATGCCGGGCAAGGCAGTTAGTTCCTCTAATGTGTTGGGGATGTTCTCATCCTCTTTTACCCTGTGCGCCATCTCCATCAGCCATTTGGTTTTGTTACCAAAGTTGCGCACGCCGGAAATGAACGGGTATAATGTATCTGGTGTAGCTCTTGAAAGGGATTCCATATCCCGGAACGCCTCGAATAATTTTGTCGCCAGCTTGTTAATGTTCCGGTCGGAATCTTGTGCCGACAAAACAACCATCACCACCAATTGATAAATGTTCCCGTAGTTTAAAGGATGCGGCGTTTCCTTATATTTTTCGAGCAAAGGCTGAATGGCTTCGGACCAGTTGGTATTGGCGGACATATTTAATTTTTAGATAAATCTAATAAAAATTGGGGAGGAGCAATGGCGGCACAAAATGCTACGTTAGAGGTTACTTTTCAGGTCCATCATTTCATGAAGTATTCTTATAACTTCAATTTCATTATTTGAAATCACTAAATAGAAAATAATATGCTTATTCGATTTATATCCTAAAAGCCTTTCGGTAACAATATCATATTTTTTGCCTCTATTGGGATTTTCAGCTATTTCCTGACATGAATCCAAAAGCAAATTGTAATATTTATCGGCCTGGTTTTCGGACCATTTGTCATATGTATAATTCCAAATTTGAGCTAAATCTTCAACTGCTTTATTCGTTAAATGAAATTTAGCCATTTGCTTCCCTTTTTGTTTTTAAAACACGAAGGTGTTTAATTGGATCGAAGTTTCGAGCCCGCCCGCTGTTGATGCCTTCCTGGATTACACTTTTCAAGACTAATAACCGATTTTCATCTTCTTCTAAAAGACGTAAACCGGCTCTTACAACTTCACTGGCATTTTTGAACCGACCCTCAGAAAGACTATGCTCAATAAAGCTTTCAAAATGATCGCCCAACGATATAGATGTATTCTTTCCCATCCTATTAAGTTTTTCATAAAGTTACCATTTTTGGGTACTTTCCAAAACCTTGGAACCCTTTTCTCATAAATCAAGCAACCTAAAACGCGGGGCGGCTAAAAAAACTCCCAAAGGTTTCGTGCAACCTGCACGTCGTTGTGTTTATGGATTTATAAAACCCAGTTCATTTTTGAACCGGTAGTCTCTAAAAGCATTTGGCTTTGCTTCAGACTACGGAGTTGGGTTTTTAGATTGCGGATTTGTAACTATTGTATTTATGAAGTTATAACTCCCATTGATTTATGAATCGGTAGTCCCAAGGCACTGGCCTTGCATCAGGCCAAGGACAGAGGGGATACTAAATAATATTTTTAGCTTGTGGAAGTTGTAAGCATTATAGAGTTAAAAACTCCATTTTATTTGTGATAAATGTTCCCGTAGTTTAAAGGATGCGGCGTTTCTTTATACTTTTCGAGCAGAGCTGATTGGCTTCGCACCAGTTGGTATTGGCGGACATATTTAATTTTTAAATAAATTTAATAAAAATTGGGAAACGTAAAGCACCAGGAAAACTCCGCTGAAAAAATGTTAATGTTCCATTTCAAGCGCGACTTAGCGGATTACAGCCGGCCATGTATTTAAGCAATAATAAAAATTTTTCTCCTGCTTGCAACTCTTCCTCCCCTTTCTGCATCTTACCTTTAAAGCACAATGAATTTGGACCATACTTTTACAATAGATAGTTTACTGGATGGGTGTAAACGGGGCGACCGGAGAGCCCAGGAAAATCTATACCGAACCCTGGCCCCGAGGATGCTGGCCGTTTGTATGCGTTACGCCAAAGATAATTTTGAAGCCGAAGATATGCTGCAAATGGGGTTTGTTAAAGTGTTTAGCAAAGTTGCCGGGTTTAGGAGCGAAGGTTCTTTTGAAGGCTGGATACGAAGAATAATGGTGAATACAGCGATTGAGACTTACCGCAAAAATTTAAGAACCTTGAGCGTGATAGATATTGATGAAGTTTATGATCAGCCGCAGACGATGTTTGATATGAGCCAATTGGAAACCAAAGACCTGTTGAGATTGGTACAGCAACTTTCTGCCGGATACCGGATGGTATTTAATATGTATGTGATTGAGGGGTTTTCCCACCGCGAAATCAGCGATAGCCTGGGAATTACTGAAGGTGCTTCCAAATCGCAGTTATCCCGGGCACGGGCAATTTTGAAAGAAAAGCTTATAAAGATGGAGGGCTCGAATTATGGAACCTATGCAGGATAAAGAATTTGACGAAGTAATTAAGCAACGGTTTGATTCTTTTGAAGTTGAACCATCTGCTGGTTCATGGCAAAAAATAGCCGGGCAACTTGGTGATGGTCAAAAACGCAGAAAGGTGTTCCCATTCTTTTGGATGGCGGCAGCAAGCGTTGTGGTGATAATGTCATCGGTGCTCTGGCTTTATCGCCCGGTGGAGATAATTAAATTGCAAGGAAGAGAAAATGTTGCGATTGCCGCAGCTCCAGAAGAGAAATTGGAACAGGTTTTTATGTCAGAACCTGAAGTCAATGAAGATCCGCTACCAGTTCCGGGAAACGTTCCGGATTTGGGAAAAACTCAAAACAATCGGAGGCCGAAAATCCGAAGTTTTGAGGTTGCTCTGCTCTACACCCGTCAGCCGGACAGGTTAAGGCCTGCGGTGCCGCAGGTAAATTATCCTGAAAAAATTGTTGGTGAAACAGAAACGCCTCCCGCGAAAGATGAGTTGCTGATCGCTTTAAAGCCTTTGCCGGTAGTTGTTTCTACTGAGGAAACTATAACCGAAATCTCAGCGGAAGTTGAGGAGACACGGCCGAGAATAAAAAGCATTGGCGGCCTGGTCAATTTTGTGATTGCACAGGTTGATAAACGTGACGACAAGATCATTGAGTTTAAAGATGGTGAGGAAGGCTCGGAAGTGTCGGTTATAAATCTGGGCCTGCTAAAATTTAAAAACAGGAACAGGTGAATTAGCTATCAGGTGTCAGCTATCAGGTATCAGTTCAGCTATCAGGTGTCAGCGGGCAGTTGTGAGTGTAAAGAGAATGGCCTGAGTTAAATAAACCCGATAGGAGCGGCAGCCCGGAGTGAGGAACGAACGAAGGCTACAGCGGATAGCGGGGCTACCGTAAATAACAGTAAAGAACCTGCTTTCCAAAAGAATAATATTTGACAAAACATTGGAGCAAAAATAAATAGCTGCAAGAAACCTGCTTTCAAACAAATAATAATTGACAATAGAGAATAATGTTTTCCCTATGCACTCATTTGATTTAAATAGAATATTCAATAAAAACAACTCTCATATTCAACAACAATAACTCCCAAAAAAACATGAAAAAATCAATTATGGCGGCGCTATTATGCGTATGCATTGGGGCAGTTAACGCCCAGGAAAATAGGAAACCTGCCAGAGATACCTTGATGGTAATTACGGCCGATACGCTAAAAAAGGAAAAAAGGAACCGGGTAACAATAGAATTTGGCAGGAAGGATACCAGCAGGAAAGATACCGTGCAGGAAGAATTTAAGCCCTCAAGCAAGTTTTCTACTCAGTTTACGCTGGCCCGTGTTGATATTGGTTTGAGCACTTACCTTGATAACGGTAGTTTTACGCTTTCGCCCGCCAATTCCTACCTGGAGCGGGAAACCTGGAAATCAAGCAATTTCGGTTTTGAAGCTTTTCAAATGGGCTATCGCTTTAACAGCTATTTTAAGGTTTACCTGGCCGCAGGCTTAGACTGGAACCATATCCGGCTTACCGAGAACATCACTTTCCAAAAGAAAGAGCCTACACTCACATTTATTGAAGAATCGATTGATTTTAAGAAGAACCGCTTTTCAAGCCAGTATTTGCGGGTACCCTTATCTTTCCAGGTGCGCAGCCGTGACGACCAAAAGGGAAATAGAGTAAATTTTGTATTCGGGCCTGAAGTGGGTTTCCTGCTAAACGGAAAGGTTAAACAGGTGAGTAATGCCCGTGGCAAGGAGAAGTTTAAGGATGATTATAACTTCAATCCTTTCCGTTACGGTGCCTCGGCCCGTTTGGGTTATGGCGGCATGGGTGTTTATGCCAAATATTATTTTAATGATGTATTTGCCGACGGACAGGGGCCCTCTGATTTCAAAAATTTATCCTTTGGTTTGATGTTCGGATTTTAAATATTGATTGCCTTGTGCCTTGTGCGTTGTGCTTCGACTCGCTTCTGCTCTACCTGTAGTGATAAATTAATTGTTTCACGCGAAGACCGCAAAGTTGAAAACACAAAGATCGCAGAGCAGTTTTTCAAGCTTTGGGCCTTTCTTATCTGCTTCGCGTGAAATTTAAAATAGTCAATCACCCTGAGCGAAGGCGCACATACCGGAGACTAAATCACCTGCCATCCATCAACATGGATAGGCGGGTTTTTTTTATATTTGGAACAATGGTAGAGCAGATCATTTCACTATACAACGTAAGCAAACAATACCAGGTTGGGCAGCCGGCCGGCGTAAGCGATATCAGCGTTTCTATAAAAAAAGGCGATTTTGTGGCGATTGTTGGCGAGAGCGGTAGCGGAAAAAGCACACTACTTAAATTGATGTACGGGCTTTTGGCACCAACCAGCGGCGAGGTGAAATTTAAGGGATCGCATCTTGCCGGTCCGCACGAGCGGCTTATTCCCGGACACGAGAATATGAAGATGGTAACCCAGGATTTTAACCTGAGCCTGTATGCTAAAGTCTATGAAAACGTGGCGGGGATGCTTTCTAATGCCGATTTGACGGCTAAAGAGCAGAAAACCTGGGAGATGCTGGAATTTATGGGAATTGAGACGTTAGCCGAAAAACGGATTGTTGAATTAAGCGGCGGCGAACAGCAGCGGGTAGCAATAGCCCGGGCCATTATTACCGAACCGGAAGTTTTGCTGCTCGACGAACCGTTCAGTCAGATTGATGCCGTCTTAAAAAATCAGTTTCGGGCCGACCTTCGTCGCCTTTGCTCGTTTCTGGGTATCACCATTATCCTGGTTTCCCACGACCCGGTAGATGGTATGACCCTGGCCGACCAGATGGTTATTTTGAAGAAGGGGAGAATTATTGAGACCGGACAGCCCGCAAAAATTTACGCCCGCCCGGCCCATACCTACACCGCCGCATTGCTGGGCAACGCCTTTGTTATGCCCGCCGATGAGGCAAGATTGCTTGGCCTCAAACCAGTAAAGGCGCAGGTGATGATCTATCCCGAATGGGTGCAACTTAAATCTGGTTGGAGCAGCCGACGCTATGAGATTAAAGATATCTTCTTCAAAGGATTTTATGAAGAACTTCTGCTGGAGCGGCAGCACGTTAAAATACGGGCCGTTAATTTGCAAACCGGAAGTTTTACAAAAGGCGAAAGCGTTCAGGTGATTTTAAACCGATTTCTGGAATTTGATATATAGATCTTTTGTAACACAATTAAATTACCGCGAGCGGTTTTTTGCTGTCCTTCATTTTATCATTGGCCGTCGTGCGGGATTCCTGAAACGAAGTAGCACATCCACACCACCAGATTGAATTATTCTGCTATTACTTTACGTTGCTCTCTACAAAACTCAAAAGTATATCCTGAAATTCTGCTGAATAATTTAAGGCTTTTCGACTGGTGTTTGAGCAAAAAGCCTCAATCTCAAAACTGTGGTTAACTCCTTTAATCACCTTTACCTGAATATTGGAAGGAATATGATGATTGAAAATACGATTTATCGATTCCAGACACCAATCGTAGTATACTAGTTTATCATTTTCTCCAAACATAAAAAGGAAAGGGATCGAAATGTTTTTAATCGCACTTTCGAAATTATATTTTCTTATTCTTTTAAGCTGTTTTAAATTCTCATTAAAAGGCGAGATCTGAGCTAATGTGAATACCAAATTTGTTTTTCTTTTCGCTTTATCTAAAGCTTTTGATTTTTCAAGGCCATTACAAATTAATGAACTTGTAAAATCACTTATAAGTTGGCGTTTAACGCTGTAACTTGGACCGGACAGGCTAACGGCAAATTTAATATCATTCTTAAATTGAGCTGCCGCCATTTGTGCAATCCATCCACCCTGGCTGTGCCCAATTACCCCAATTTTATTACTGTCAATTGAAGTCAAGCCTTTTAAAAAGTCAATACATGATTTTGTATCATTTGTTCTGTCCTGGAAATTTTGCTTGTACCATTTCCCCGTTGATAAACCTATTCCGGGCTTGTTGAAATAACAGAGAGCAACACCTTTGGCTGTTAGAAAATCCTCAAAATTTTCCTTCAAAAATCCTTCATAGTTTTTATCAAATGCTGATCGGGCAGAACCAACTAAGAAAATAATAACCGGTATTCTGGCAGATTCATTTTTGGAGGGTAATGTTAAATTTCCATGTAAAGTATCACCCTCTTGATTAATAAATGTGAAGCTTTTATAAAGTACAGAAAATGAAAAGCAATTTTGATTTATCGCAATAATGAGTACAAATAGTATTGATATTCTTTTCTTCATATAGATATGTTAAATATCGGCGCAAGCAGATCCTACAGTAGTTGATGCCGTTGTCAACTTTTCAAATTTTGTTAAAAGTTAATATATTCACAGATAAGGCTGGTCTGAAATTCAAATGGATTTAGGCATTTATTTGGAGGAATTCGGCGAAGCTATTTTCGTCCCGTTAATATCCCAGACCTTTTACCGGTGGTTGGCCTGTAGGTCAGCCAGCTTATCTGGGGTTTTATTTTTATAGATAACCTGATTCAATTCGTCCATAAGGGCTTTTGTGATATTGCCAGGTTTGCCATGGCCCATCTGGTGTCCGTCTACCGCCACTACCGGCATGATATTTTTGGTGCTGCTGGTAATGAAGGCTTCCCGGGCAGAATATATTTCTGCCAGTAACAGATCCCGTTCTTCGGTGGGCAAATGCTTTCCGGCTATTGCCAGAACCTTTTTTCGGATAATTCCTTTCAAAATATTATTGGCAGGCGTTACCAGTACACCGCCTTTGTTTACGATAAAAAAGTTGGCCCGCGGGCATTCAGAAACAACCTGGTTCTGCTGGTAAAGCACTTCATCGGCACCCTTATCTTTTATAAAATCGCGTAGCCATATAGCCATCAGGTAATCAATAGTTTTTACATGCGCAAACTGGCGCTGGTGCGGATAAGTAACCAGACGGATGCCGTTTTGCAACTGCTGAGCGCTGGTTTCAAACTTGGATTGCGTGATAATTAAATTGGGTTTACCCTGATTAAATCCGTCGGCAGAGTAGCCTCCGGTTAGCGTAATGCGCATGCCCGATTCGGGCAGATCATTCTTTGCAATTAATGTGCTGATCTGATTGGTAATTTCCTGTTTGTTGTAGTTTACTTCCAGTCGAAGCGCTGCCGCCGAACCAAAAAAGCGCTCCAGATGATCGTCCAGAAATACCGGATGACCTTTTACCAGTTTAAAAAAGTCAAATACCCCATAACCCCGTTGTATAGCCAGATCGCTTATTTTTAATGCCGCATTCTCCTGCACAATAAGGTTTCCGTTAATGAGTACACAGTTTCCGTTCATAAGCCATTCAATTATTGCACCAGTTAGTTGGATGGAATCTCTTCCGCCACCGTTTTTTTACACCAGATACTCAAACAAGGTTTGGTCGTTGTTGATCTCTTTAAATTCAAAGTTATTTTCTTCCATCCGCAGCAATAATGATTGATAATCTTTTGCTGATTTTAATTCGATCCCTACCAAAGCCGGTCCGCTTTCCCGCTGGTTCTTTTTGATAAATTCAAACCGCGTTATGTCATCATGCGGGCCCAAAACGTGGTTTACGAACCTTTTTAATGCTCCTGGTCGTTGCGGAAAGCGAACCACAAAATAATGTTTTAAACCCTCATATAACAATGATAATTCCTTGATTTCCTGCATGCGCTCAATGTCGTTGTTCCCGCCACTAATCATACAAACCACTTTTTTACCCTTAATGTCGGCGGCACAAAAATCTAACGCCGCAACCGCAAGCGCACCGGCAGGTTCGGCTACAATGGCATCTTCATTATATAACTTTAGAATACTGCTGCATACTTTCCCCTCGGGTATGAGCAACATTTTACTGAGCACATCCCGGCAAATTGGAAAAGTGAGTTTGCCTGCACGTTTTACAGATGCACCATCAACAAAGCGATTTATTTTACTCAGGTTAACGGGTTTGCCGGCTATAAGTGCCTGCTGCATAGATGGAGCACCTTCGGGTTCCACCCCGATGATGATCATATCCGGACGTTCTTTCTTAAGGTAAGAGCCAACGCCAGCGGCCAGACCGCCGCCGCCTACCGGCAAAATAATTACTTCTGCATCAGGCAGATCGTCCAAAATCTCTACACCAACAGTTCCCTGCCCTTCAATAATCCGTTCATTATCAAAGGGCGGTATAAACGTCATCGCGTGGGCATCAGCGTACGCCAAAGCGTCCTTTAAACACTCGTCAAAATTGTCTCCTACCAGAATAATCTCAACAGTTCCGTTTCCGAACAACTCCGTCTGACTGATCTTTTGCCGTGGGGTAAACTCGGGCATAAAAATTACGCCGCGGGTATTTAATTTTTTGCAGGACCAGGCAACTCCCTGGGCGTGATTGCCGGCACTGGCGCAAACCACACCTTTTTGTAGCTGCCCGTAATCTAACTGGCTGATCATGTTGTAAGCACCCCGTAATTTGTACGAGCGTACCACCTGCAAATCTTCCCGTTTAAGATAAATATCGCATTGGTATTTTTCTGAAAGCCGCTGATTGTATATGAGGGGCGTTCGCTTTATAATGTGTTTTATTCGTTCTAAAGCGCTTACCGGATCGATTTTAAAGGTTGATTCCACTATCATCTTGTCGCATTTATTGATTGATCTGTTTACCTGGCATGCTATGGGTTCCTTTGTAAAAAACGAATGGCTGGAGTTTATAAACCCGATAGGAGCGGCAGCCCTCGCCTCAGGCGAGGCTACAGCGCATAGCGGGACTACCGTTTGCTAAAACCTGAAGGCCCTGCTTTTCTAAATCTTGTTTAAAAATTTGGAAAGCAGGTTTCAGCTTCTCTTTGGTCGTTTCAGTCCCGCTTTTCGTTCCAAGTTTTTCTCGCCTGAGGCGGAAAAAGCTTTCCACTACAATCGGGTTTAGTGAACCCGGTTCAGCAATTTCATATTTCAAACTGTACTTCGTCATATTCTAACTCATGTTTGCTGTAGGGTTAGTCTTTTGATAAAACGTATCAAACAATATTTAAAAATCGCAAAACACCCACCACTCAATTATAAAAATTTATTCACCGCATCCAAATAAGCGTTCGCCGATGCTTTTACAATATCAGTGCTGAAGCCGTAGCCCATATACGATTTCCCCTCGAAACTAACCCGCATATTCACCTTGCTCAAATCATCGCTGCCGCCATGCATAGCCTGTATGCTAAACTCTTTCAGGTCAATGTGCTTGTCAATAACGCTTTCAATAGCCTTAATTGATGCGTTTACCGGGCCGTTTCCGGTAGCTGCCGCCTGATGTTCCAGACCTTTATAGGTCAGGCGTAGTTTAGCCTCCGGCAAATTGTTATCGCCGCAGCGAACTTCTATAGATTGCATCACTAAACCGTCTTTAAAGTTCTGGCCGCCTTCCATTAATCTCAGCAAATCGTCATCAGAAATTGAAAGTTTTTCATCGGCGAGAGCAAGAAAACGTTCATATATTTCCTCGAGATTGATGCGCTCAACCGAGTAGCCAAGCCGGGTTAAATGGTGCTTTAAGGCGTGGCGGCCGCTCCGGGCGGTTAAAATGATGTCTGATTTCTGAAGTCCAACATCTTCCGGGTTCATTATCTCATAGTTTTCGCGGTGTTTTAGTACGCCATCCTGGTGTATGCCCGAGCTGTGGGCGAAAGCGTTTCGGCCTACAATCGCCTTGTTTGATTGTACCGGCATCCGCATCATGCGGCTTACCATTCCGCTGATTTCCGAGAAACGCCTGCTGTTAATTTGACTGTGCAGATTTAGGCCATGATGCGTTTTCAGGATCATGCACACCTCTTCTAAAGCGGTGTTGCCCGCCCGCTCGCCAATGCCATTAATGGTGCACTCTATTTGCCTGGCTCCGTTCTGAATGCCGGCAAGGGTGTTTGCGGTTGCTAAGCCCAAATCATTATGGCAATGCACCGAAATAATTGCCTGATCAATATTTTTAACGTTTTCTTTCAAAAACTTTATTTTTGCTCCGTATTGTTCAGGCAAACAGTAGCCGTTGGTGTCGGGAATATTAACCACGGTGGCACCTGCGGCAATCACCGCCTCGATCATCCGGGCCAGAAATTCATTATCGGCCCGACCGGCATCTTCAGCAAAAAACTCTATATCTTCCACCTGTTTTTTGGCGTACTTTACCGCTTCTACCGCACGCTCCAATATGGCCTCGCGGGTGCTGTTGAATTTGTGTTTGATATGCGTATCTGATGCGCCAATACCGGTGTGTATTCGCGGATACCGGGCATATTTAAGCGCCTGGGCGGCGGTATCAATGTCTTTTTTATTGGCTCGGGTAAGTGCGCATATTATCGGCTGGCTAACCGCTTTGGATAGCGCGACCACGCTCTGGAAATCCCCCGGACTGGAGACCGGGAAACCCGCTTCTATCACATCAACACCTAACTCTTCCAGAGCTTTGGCAATCTCAATTTTTTCAACAGAAGTAAGCTGGCAGCCCGGAACCTGCTCGCCATCGCGAAGGGTGGTATCGAAAACATATATGCGGTTTGGATCGTGTAGCATGGTGACTGGGTGTTTGAATGATGTATTTAAATCGCCTGATATTTGTTGAGTGTCTATTTGTAAGGGACCATCGCTATTTTTTTAGGTTTTGCTAATTGACTTTTTGCCAGAAGAAGGTTTAACCACAGATTGCGCAGATTTCACAGATTTTCTTTGTGAACCTTAATCTGTGCTATCCGTGTCATCTGTGGTGAAACTCTTATTAAATCTTTTCTTCACAACTTGCAACTCAATTCTCAGGCACCATTTGCTCCAATTGTTTGATAATCAGTTTGCCCATCTCGCGGGTACCCAAAACTTTATACCTGTTAGTGGTGGCATCGGCTATATCACTGGTTCTAAACCCCTCTTTTAAAACCGCGTTCACTGCCCGGGTTATTAAATCAGCTTCCTCTTTCAACCCGAATCCAATATCCAGCATCAGCGAAGCCGACAAGACGGAAGCCAGCGGATTGGCCAGATTCCTGCCGGCAATATCATGTGCCGAGCCATGGATCGGTTCAAAAAAACCAGGGCCGTCGCCCACCGAAGCCGATGCCAGCATGCCCATGGAACCGGCAACTTGTGATGCTTCATCGGTCAAAATATCGCCAAAAAGATTAGGTGTAAGAACCACATCAAAGCGTTTGGGATCTTTAACCAGTTGCATAGCAGCATTGTCAACAAACATATGTTCGGTTTCTACATCCGGGTATTCTTTTGAAATTCCCTGAACCACTTCCCGCCACAAGCGTGAGCTTTCCAAAACATTGGCTTTATCTACCGAGCATAGTTTTTTATTGCGTGTCCGGGCGGCTTCGAACGCCTTGCGGGCGATACGTTCCACTTCATACCGGTGATAAATCATCAGATCAGAAGCTGTATTGCCGTCCGTACTCCTGACTTTCTTTCCAAAATAAACATCGCCGGTTAGTTCGCGGAAGAACAAAATATCAGTGCCTCTTAAAACCTCGGGTTTTAAACTGGATGCGTTCAGCAATTCATCAAAAAGTAAAATCGGACGCAGGTTGGCATATAGCCCTAACTCTTTGCGGATCTTAAGCAAACCCTGCTCCGGCCTTATTTTCAGGCTGGGATCATTATCGTATTTAGCATGACCGATTGCACCAAATAAAATGGCATCGCTGTTTCGGGCTTTTCCCAGCGTTTCATCAGGCAAAGGGCTGCCGGTAGCTTCAATAGCGGCATGCCCCATTAAAGCTTCAGAAAAATGAAATTCATGATTATAAGCAACAGCGATTTCCTGCAAAACCGCTTTCCCCCAAACCGTCACTTCCTGGCCAATTCCGTCGCCGGGTATGATGAGTATGTTTTTTTTCATGTTGATGCGTAATGAGTAGTGAGTATTGAGATATGGCTGTCAGCAATTAGCTTTCAGCATTCAGCTTCTCTCCTTTTAGTACTTTGTAATTAGCATGTAGAATTTAGACATTGCTGTCAGTAAGTAGCCTTCGGCTTTTTGCTTTCAGCCTCTGCCTTCCACCTTTAAGCTTAGCCACCTTCTACCTCCTCTCGTATTCTTCAATCAAATTCCTGTTCCCCAGAATATAGTCAATATCATCGTAGCAATTAATCAGACAGGTTTTTTTGTAGGCATTAATTTCGAAATACTCCTTTTCAGCCGTAGCAAGAAGCGTAACCGTTTGATTTTCCAAGTCGACTTCGATTTGTGTTTCCGGGTTTTTGCCTACTTCAGAAAAAATGCTCTGTAAAAAGTTGTCGCTTACCTGCACAGGCAGTAAGCCGTTGTTTAAGGCATTACCTTTAAAAATATCCGCGAAAAAGCTGCTGATCACCACATCGAAACCGTAATCCTGAATAGCCCAGGCTGCATGTTCCCTACTGCTGCCGCAGCCGAAGTTTTTTCCGGCAACCAGAATTTTTCCTGCGTACTTCTGGTTATTTAAAACGAAATCAGTTTTAGGCTGATGGTTAGCATCGTAACGCCAGTCGCAAAACAGGTTTTCCCCAAAACCTTCGCGGGTTGTGGCTTTTAAAAACCGGGCCGGAATGATCTGGTCGGTATCTATATTCTCTATCGGCAACGGGACGATGGTAGATGTTAGGTTTGTGAACTTTTTCATGATATTTTGGTGCCTCACCCCTAAATCCCCTTTCCAAGAGAGAGGCGATTTTTTGGGCTGTGCTGTATGTTCCTTAGTGTTTCATTTTAATGTTTTGGAGCCTCACCCCTGAATCCCCTCTCCAGAAGAGAGGGGACTTTTTCATTTAGTTCAAATTAGTGCCTTTATTTTCCCTCTCCTTTGGAGAGCGTTACAGGTCCAATAAACACCACCAACTTTCAAAGTGTGAGGCGCTAACTTTCAAAGGGTGAGAAGCATTTCCCTCACATCCGTAATCGTTCCTGTTACCGCCGCCGCTGCAGCAGTTAGCGGGCTTACCAGCATCGTCCGTGCATTGGGCCCTTGCCTTCCCTCAAAATTCCGGTTAGATGTAGAAACGCAATATTTTCCTGCCGGGATCTTATCTTCGTTCATACCCAGACAAGCGCTGCAACCCGGTTCGCGTAGCTTGAAACCAGCCTGCTCAAAGATTTTATCAATGCCCTCTTCCTTTGCCTGTTTCTCCACTTGTTTTGATCCTGGAACAATCCAAACCGTTACATTATCCGCTTTACGCCGACCTTTAATAAATTCGGCCACTTCCCTTAAATCCTCAATCCGGGAGTTGGTGCAACTACCGATAAAAACATAATCAACCGGTTTGCCGATCAAGGTAGAATCATCATCAAAACCCATATAATCCAGGGCTTTTTGGTAGGATAGTTGTTCAGACTGGGGTTGTGATGAGGTAGCGGGAATATTTTGGGTAATGCCCATACCCATCCCCGGATTGGTTCCGTAGGTGATCATGGGAGCAATATCCGCCGCATCGAAGGTTAAAACCTTATCAAAGTGGGCATCCTGATCACTGTTAAGGGTTTTCCAATCTGATAGTGATTTTTCCCACGCTTCCCCTTTCGGCGAAAACTCTCTCTCTTTTACATAATTAAACGTGGTCTGGTCTGGCGCTATTAAACCACCCCGGGCACCCATCTCAATGCTCATGTTGCAAATAGTCATGCGGGCTTCCATACTTAAAGCCCTGATGGCCGATCCGGCGTACTCAATAAAATAACCTGTGCCGCCGGCCGCCGAAATTTTGGATATAATGTAAAGTATCAGGTCTTTGGCACTCACCCCCTTCGCCAACAGTCCGTTCACTTCAATTTTCATGGTTCTGGGTTTTTGCAGCAGTAAACATTGCGTGGCTAAAACTTGCTCCACCTGCGAGGTACCAATCCCAAAGGCAAGAGTTCCGAATGCCCCGTGGGTTGAGGTATGACTATCCCCACACACGATGGTTTTCCCCGGCAGGGTAATGCCTAATTCAGGGCCGATAACGTGCACTATTCCCTGAAAAGGATGTCCCAATCCATAAAGTTCAATTCCAAATTCTGCACAGTTTTTGGTCAGCGTATCCACCTGGAAGCGGGACAATTCTTCTTTAATGGGCAAATGCTGATTTTGCGTGGGCACGTTGTGATCTGCTGTAGCAACGGTTTGCTGCGGGCGAAATACCGGCAAACCACGCTTGCGCAAACCATCAAAAGCCTGCGGACTGGTTACCTCATGGATCAGATGCGTATCGATGTATAAAACATCCGGAAAGCCTTCAGCGCTTTTGACGATGTGTGCATCCCAAATTTTTTCGACCAATGTTTTTGCCATAATGCCTCACCCCTAAATCCCCTCTCCAAAGGAGAGGGGACTTTCGGTCGGTGCTTTATTTTGTTTTCTGTTCCATTTTACAGCTGTGCTTTGAACCGTTCGGGTTAAAAAGCACACCTTTTAAAACCCGCTCCTTTAGAGAGGGTAGTACGGGTATTGCCAACTCCACTAACATAAATGGGTGAGGCTGGGTGATGCTCTTAGACCTCTGCCTTCACCACCTGGTTCTCCGGCCTCAAGCTGCGCACCGCTTTGCCCGCCTGCCACATTTCGCTATCCTGCATTTCCTTTAATTCCACTTCCAGTTTCTCGCGGTAGTCGGCTTTGCTGTTCGAGTCAATAGAACGTTGTGATTCAACCCCGCTTGCCACGCTTTTATACAATTCGGCAAAAACAGGCTGGGTAGCATCACGGAATTTTTTCCACCAGTCTAAAGCACCGCGTTGTGCGGTGGTAGAACAGTTGGCATACATCCAGTCCATGCCGTTTTCCGCCACCAAAGGCATTAAGCTTTGCGTTAGTTCCTCAACGGTTTCGTTAAAAGCTTCAGAAGGGGAGTGGCCGTTATCCCGTAAAACCTGGTATTGGGCTGCAAAAATTCCCTGGATGGCGCCCATCAATGTTCCCCGTTCGCCGGTAAGGTCGCTGAAAACTTCTTTTCTGAAATCCGTTTCAAATAAATAACCAGATCCTACCGCAATACCCAGAGCAATCACTCTGTCTTTCGCTTTGCCGGTTGCATCTTTAAATATGGCATAACTGGAGTTTAGTCCACGGCCCTGTAAAAACATGCGCCGCAACGAAGTGCCCGAACCCTTAGGTGCTACCAGAAACACATCCACCCCTTCTGGCGGTACAATGCCGGTTTGCTCATTAAACGTAATGCCGAAGCCATGCGAAAAATACAGGGCTTTGCCCGGCGTTAAGTGCTTTTTAACAGTAGGCCAAAGTTCAATCTGGGCGGCATCGCTTAATAAATAACAAATGATTGTTCCGCGTTTCAGGGCTTCTTCGATCTCGAAAAGTGTTTCGCCTTCTATAAAGCCATCTTTAACCGCTTTGTCCCAACTTTTGGAATTTTTCCTTTGCCCAACAATTACGTTGATGCCGTTGTCTTTTTGATTTAAAGCCTGTCCGGGGCCTTGAACCCCGTAACCGATCACGGCAACGGTTTCAGTCGCTAATACTTCCTGCGCTTTTTCTAAGGGAAATTCTTCGCGGGTAACTACGTTTTCAAGTGTACCGCCAAAATTGATTTGTGCCATGTTATTTGGTTTTATGGATTAAGTTTTAGGATTCAATCAATTTGAAAGCAATATTTGTTGCTTTTTGGATTGATTCAAATTGGTTTATGAGTTATGTTAATTTTAAATTATTCATTTGGGCGTGCCCCTGCGGGTCGGGCTTTTCGCTTCAATCTTTTTGTCTCGCCTGAGGCGAGAGCAAAAAGGATTTTCGCTGCAATCCCTCACGCAACCATTCTACATTGTAAAAACATCATCCCCTTTATTTAGAAATTCATTTTCTATCACTTCTTCTCCGGGTTCGAGGGCTTCAAATTCTTTCAATTTTTCGTGGAAACCCCGGCTATTTTTAATAATCGCCACCCGGGCGCTCCGAACAAATTCGATCAGTTCGTATGGCTCTAATGCGCTGATCAGCCGGTCTGTTTCTTCTTTATGACCCGTTACCGAAAATACGGTATAGTCTTTCCTGATTACTACGGCGGTGGCGCCGTATTGTCGCAGCAGGCGTTCTACGTGTACTTTTTCGGCAATCACATCAGTTGAAACTTTATACAATGCCAGTTCCTGCCAAATAATTTCCTCATTGGTATTAAAATATACTTTCAATACTTCTACTTGTTTTTCTATCTGACGGGCTAGCTTTTTAACCACCTCCCCGGTTTCTGTAATCACAATGTTAAACCGGTGAATGCCCTCAATTTCTGATGGCGAAGTATTGAGGCTCTCAATATTGATCTTCCGTTTAGAAAAAATAATGGCAATACGGCTCAATATGCCGATCCGGTTTTCAGTGTATACCGTAAACGTGAATTCCTGTTTTGCTTCAGCCCAGCCCTCTCCACGAGAGAGGGAGTTTGCTTGCGGGTTGTTTTTTAAGTCGCTCATTTCTTTGTTATGCTATTGGTAGGGCGTTTAAATCTTAAATAGATGCACTGCCTTCGGTTTATTAAACCTGATTGAAGTGGAAATCCTTTTTGCCCTCGCATCAGGCGAGACAAAAAGATTGGAACGTAAAGCAGGGCTAACTTGAATTAGGTACTGAAACCTGCTTTTCAAAAGATATTTATTTGTTGATATCTTCATTTCAATTATTCATCCCGTCCTTCGACTTCGCTCAGGGTCACATAGTGCTCAGGCTGATAGATTATTTATTCATCGCAACCCAATCCACCTGTCGAACACTACTTCAACCTGATCTCGCTCACGCTGCAGCCTTGAGGTACCATCGGGAAAACGTTATTTTCTTTCCCTACAAAAACTTCTAACAAATACGATCCGGAGTGTGTAAGCATAGTTTGCAGTGCGTCGTTTAGATTTTCGCGTTCCTCTACCCGCTGCCCTTCAATACGATAGGCTTTGGCCAGCATTACGTAATCCGGACTTTCAATATTTACAAATGAATAGCGCTTATCATTAAATAACTGCTGCCACTGGCGCACCATGCCTAAGAAACGGTTATTCAAAATCAGGATCTTCACATCTACATCAGACTGCATAATGGTTCCCAGCTCCTGCAGTGTCATTTGAAATCCGCCATCGCCGATAACGGCAACTACCGTTTTTTTAGGAGCTCCAAATTTGGCTCCAATTGCGGCCGGAAGACAAAAGCCCATGGTACCGAGGCCGCCAGATGTAATATTGGAAC
>JBGTBV010000059.1:0-14142 GCA_041749185.1 Daejeonella sp.
ATTGCTAAAAACGTACTCACCATCGCCACCGGCAAAAAAATATACGCCGATATGGCCGCCAATTTAGCACGCTCGTTTTTATGGTGGCATCCAAATTCAAACGTCAGGTTCCGGTTAATTACAGACCAGCCGCAAAATTTCCCGCCCGACTTACTCCAAAAACTTGAACTGATAACGATAAAACCGGGAGAGCACGGACACGGATTTTATCCGAAAATTAGCCTCGATTTACTGGCATCTGAGGGGCAAACCCTCTTTATAGACAGCGATTCCCTTATTTTCGGGAATCTTGAAACTGTATTTAAAAAATTTGAAGGCCATGCCGTGTCGGTAATTGGCGGGTATATCTCTGAGGGCGAATGGTTCGGAGATGTGGCTGCCATTTGCAGGCGGTTTAACGTGGCGCAGTATCCTAAATTTAACGGTGGCGTATACTATCTGGAAAAGGGGGCGCTTGCCGCGGAGGTTTATAAAACAGCCCGCGAACTTGAAAAATCATACGATGAGATCGGCTTTGTTCGATTTAGGAATAGCGCTGCCGACGAAGTTTTAATGGCTTTGGCGATGGAGCTTCACCAACAGAAACCCCTTAAAGATGACGGAACAATCGCAGGCGATCTGCAATCATGCCCCGGCAAAACAGATCTCAACGTGGTAACCGGTAAACGGGTTTTGAATAATCCACCCTCTCCGCATCCAAAACATCAGGCCTGGTACCCATTTACAAGAGTTAGTCCGTTAACAGTACATTTTCTCGGCCACTATACCCAGCAGTTTCCCTACAAACGAGAGGCTTTCAGATTGAAAAAGGTGCTGCAGGGGAAAAATAAAATGTTAACGCATATTGTCGCAAAGATTTGGATTGAGTTACCGATGACTGCCGCCGAAACTTTTAAAAATCTATTCAGACCCTTGTTCAGAAAATTAATTGGTTTCAGACGTATCAAACCTTCAGACCGAATATGAAATACTACCAATCGGACTATTTTAACGAAAATATTTTCTCCACAGACTACGCATTTCTTGCAAACGTGATTTCTCAGAAATATAAGCCTTCAACTATTATCGAATTCGGTTGCGGCCCGGGCTATTTAGCCCGGGAGTTAGCCTCGTTAAATATCAAAGTAGACGCTTTAGACGGATTTTCTGACCCTGATTTCTCAAACGACCCCTTAATCACTTTTTCAAAAGTTAACCTGGATGATGCGGTTGAAGTTGAACAATTTCTCGGCACAAACAAGTACGACATGGCTATCTGTACCGAAGTAGCAGAACACCTGAAGCCGGAAAGTTCCGTCCATCTCATTAAGTATCTAACCCAATCTGCTCCGGTCGTGATATTTTCTGCGGCAGTTCCTAATCAAAACGGGCACGGCCATATTAATTGCCAGTCACGAGTTTACTGGCATCAGCTTTTCAGAAAAAACGGATTTCAAATAGTGGATTGCCTTAGAAAAACTCTTCATGAAAATGAAAACTTAGCGATTTGGTACAAATTGAATGTGATTGATTATACGTTGCATATCAATTCAAACCTTGATACAGAACAGATCATCAATAATTTAATTTCTTCTGAAAGCAAAGTTTCCAGTTTGTATTACCAAAAAAATTCCGAGAATGAAGTAGCCAAAGCCTATCTGAATTATCTGCCGGTTCGGCTTTATTTCAAATTCCGTAACCTGATTAAAAAAATGTACAGGAGAAAAAATGGTTGATGTATCTGTGATCATACCTGCATACAATCGCCTCTGGTGTTTGCCGCGGGCCATTGCCAGTTGTAAAAACACGCGGTGTAACACCGAAGTAATTGTAGTGGATGATGGGAGTACCGATGGAACATGGGAATGGCTGCAACAACAACCGGATTTGATAACCGTCCGTCAGGAAAACCAGGGACAAACGTATGCCCTTAACACTGGATTTTCTCTAGCCCGCGGTCAGTACATCCGGTTTCTGGATAGCGATGATTTTCTGGAAAAAGGAATTATTGACCGGCAATTTGAAAAAGCGCTCAGTACTTCGGCGAAGTTGATCTACTCCAGAGTAGACCAATATGATGAACAAACTCAAAAGATCAGCAAGTGCCCGGAGGTTGAAATTTGGGAAGACTTTCTGGAAGTGCAATTAAGCAACCGGTATGGGAGCCATTTTTTGGGTATGCTTTTTCACCGCGATCTGGTGGAACAAGTGCCCCGAAGAGCGGAATTCGCCTTGCGGGAAGACCGGATGTTTTTGCTTGAAGTTGGATTACTGGATCCAGAAATAGCCCGCGTTGATGGCTGCGCTGGTTACTGGGTAAAGCATTCGGCGCAAATGCAGGCCAATTATCTGGGATTTAAGGCGCAGGTAACCAACTGGCAGCATCTAAGCATCTATCAGGTTATTTTAAAGAAACTGGAAGCAAGCGGCCGCCTTACTCCCGCCCGGAAAAAAGCTGCGTGTACCGTACTTTGGCCACTGGCGCACTGGATCGCCAAACACCACCTAACAGAAGCCATGGAAATTATTGAATGGATTTACCAATTAGATCCTACATTTCAGATTCCGGGAAAGGGAGTTTTAGGATTTTTTTACAGACGGGCAGGGTTTAAAATAACCGAGCGTTTATTACGCTTCAGAAGAGAATTACTCCACCCATGAACTCCACCGCGTTAAACCTGTTTTACGAAGAACCGGATACGGATAGATGGTTTAAATATGATCGCTATCCACGACGAATAATCAGGCGGATCGTCCGCGGTAAAGAACGGCCGGGCGGGGTTATGCTCGTAGCCTTAAATTTGATGGCCGGACTTGATCGCCTAAAAGTACCGTATCGTTTTAATGACTACCGCTATATAAAAAAACACCCTGAAGAGCTGGCATGCATTATTGGGAAACCGCATTTGCTTTATGAAAAACCCTGGAAAAACCCGGTGCTTTTGGGTGCCGGAATTTTTTCGCACCCAACAGACAGCCCGGATATATTTAAGAAATATCCAAATCTAAAACAGGTGCTAGTACCAGGCGAGTGGATGCGGGAAATGTGTGAGCCTTTCTACGGTGATAAAGTAAGTGCCTGGCCCACCGGAATTGATACCGAAAAGTGGAAACCTTTTCCGGAACCAAAAATGTATGATTTTCTGATCTATGATAAAGTAAGGTGGGAATATGATCAGCATGAAAAAGCACTGCTGTACCATTTGAAAAATACGTTGGATAAACGGGGTTTGAATTTTCAGCTTATCAGGTACGGAAATTACAGTCCGTCGGAACTGAGGGAAAAATTAAGGGTTTCTAAAGCTGCAATCTTCCTTTGCGAGCACGAAACGCAGGGTTTGGCGTATCAGCAAATTCTTTCATGCAATATCCCTGTGCTGGCCTGGGATCAGCAAGGCTACTGGAAAGACCCGGCCTATTACCCGCATAGAGTACGATATAAACCAGTAAGTTCGGTTCCCTATTGGGATGACCGATGCGGGTTAAAGTTTAGAAATCGGGACGAATTTGAACCCCGGCTGACCGAATTTTTGCAAAACCTTGATAGCTACAAACCCAGGGACTACATTATGGAAAATCTGACCCTCGAAATTTGCGCTCAAAAATATCTGGATATTTACCACGAGGTATTGCGGGATTTGGCCCTCCAACCATTGGTAAATAAATAATGAGAATTGCTATTACCGTTGATCCCGAAATCCCGGTTCCGCCGCTTTACTATGGCGGTATTGAACGTATTGTGGCCATGCTGGTTGACGAATTTATTCAGGCCGGCCATGAGGTTACGCTTTTCGCGAATGCGGATTCCTTAACCGCGGCAACTCTTAAGCCTTATCCGGGCAAAAGCAGTAAATCTAAAATCGATACGATCAAAAACATTCATTTGCTTTCTACCGAAATTTACAACGGAAACTTCGATGTGCTGCATAGCTTCTCACGTTTGGCTTATTTAACTTTTATCCTGCCCTTTAGCGTGCCTAAAATTATGAGCTACCAGCGTCGGCCAACGCCTTCGCAAATAAATAAAGCCCAGAAATTAGCTTACAGCAACTCATTGATGTTTACCGGTTGCAGTGAATTTATCAGCCAACAGATTAAGCCGTATGCCCCGGTAAAAACCATCTACAACGGTTTTCCTGAAGATAAATATCAATTTAATGATCGGGTTGAAGCCGACGCCCCGTTGGTTTTTTTAGGCCGGATAGAGCCCGGCAAAGGAACCCACCTGGCCATTGAGATCGCCTTGAAAGCAAAAAAAAAGCTAATTATTGCGGGCAATATCCCGGCAGAATATCAAGTGTATTTTGATGAACAAATTCACCCGCAGATTGATCAGCAGCAGATAAAGTTTATTGGGCCGGTAACCGATGTGCAGAAATCAGCGCTGTTGGGCAATGCGCTTGCGTTTTTAATGCCCATAACCTGGGACGAACCTTTCGGGATTGTAATGGTTGAAGCCATGGCCTGCGGCACGCCCGTAATTGCGTTAAACCGCGGCGCCGTGCCCGAAATAATAACAGAGAACCTTACGGGATTCATTTGCACAAACACCGATGAATGCGCCCGTCGGGTGCTGGAGGTAAATAAATTGAATCGCCAGCAAATCAGGGAACAGGCCCTTTCAAAATTCGGCGCAAGTGCAATTGCAAAACAATACCTGAAACTGTACCGGCAACAAATTGACCTGATCAATAAGTAGCCTTATCCCGGCGACCAATCTTTTTGGGCATTTAACAAAAACGTGCTAATTATCAAATAGTTAATTATATTCATATACAATTTTAAATGAATCTGCCCGAATGAAGTGCATTGTTTCTCATCCCAATATCGCTCCATATATCAAACAGAGCATACTGGCGTACCAAGAAACAGGCACACTCCATAAATTTTACACCACCTATTTTCAGCACCCGCAATATCCGTTTACTCAAAACCTTATCCGGTTTTTTCCGCAATTTGAAAAGGAATTTAAACGCCGGAGCATCGCCGAAATAGAATATAAATACCTCAAGGGAAAGCCTTTTCTGGAGTTGTTACGGATATTTTCTGCCCGAACGTTAAACTCATGGATTGAAAACCGGGTTTGGGAACTGGAGGAACTGGATTTTGACCGATGGGTAGCGCACCATCTGCGCACCGGCGTTGATTGGGTACATACTTACGAGCACGCAGCGATACATACCATCCGAAAAGCGAAACGCTTGAATATTCTGTCATTTTATGAGCAACCAAGCCAGCATCATCATTTTTTAGGATCAATAATCACCGACCAGATCAGAAAGTACCCGGAGTTAAAATGCGTTTCCACGGATCTGATGCTTGATGCCCAGGCCATCAGGAGCGATCACCGTAAAGACCTGGAATTAGCCGAATGCGATTTTGTAATCTGTAATTCGCGTTTCACGGCTGATACCATTATTACTGCCGGAAAGTCACCGGATAAAATCATCCGCATTCCCTACGGTTTCCCGGATGTGGAAAGAAATGAAAATCAAACGTTCGAAGGTAAATTCACCTTTATGTTCGCCGGCAATCAATGCCTGCGCAAAGGCATCCACCTTTTATATCTGGCCTGGAAAAAGTGCGATTTTGATCCGGCGAAAGCCGAATTGATCATTATCGGAAAAAACCAACTTCCCGAAAGCATCAAAAAAGGCCTGCCCGGCTCTGTCAAATTCATCGCAAACATTCCGCATGATGAGTTAATGGATTTTTACCGGAAAACCAATGTATTTGTGTTGCCCACCCTTGCCGACGGATTTGGAATGGTAATTTCTGAAGCGATGTCTAAAGGAATACCGGTAATTACAACTATTAACTCCGGCGGACCGGATATAATCCAGCATCAAAAAAACGGGTTTTTAGTAGAGGCAGGAGACATTGGCGCTCTCGCCCATCAACTGTCGTGGTGTTTTAACAATCCTGAAAAAACAAGGCAGATCGGCCATCGTGCTATAGAAACAGCGGCGGCTTATCCCTGGGCTGCCTATCGTAAAAAATTGGTGGGAATGGTTTCTGAGCGTGTTTTGGAGCGGGGAATTGAAAAAAAAGAAACGCAAGCGATCGGATAAAGGTTGGCAATTAACAACCGGCATCCCAGAAAATTTCCTAAAAAACACCACTAACGTTTAATTCTTAATTGCTGATTTTTAACTCTTAATTCCGCTGCCCCCGCCCCGTAAAATCTGCATCATTACTCCCGGTATTATCGCCAGCAACCCAAGGGTAGTAAAAGAGGCAGCGGCGTTTAGCCAGGCCGGTTACCGGGTGCATTTAGTGTACACCCGCCATGTTGCTTACCTGATCGAAGCTGATCAGGAGATTCTGGCTGAACACCCCGAATGGACTGTTGATTTTCTGGACTGGTGTGGTCCTGGAATCAAACCGAGGTCTGTTAAATATTTGTCGGGAATAAAACGCCGTTTGGCCGATCTGCTTTTGCGGCGGCGCTGGTATTCAAAAAGTTTGCTGCCGGTACTATTTAACCGCTTTTATTTTTGGCAGCTAAAAAAAGCCGTCGCTGCCAGGGCCGACCTCTATATTGCCCATTATCCCGAATCAATTGCGGTGGCCGCCCGGGCTGCCCGGATTAATCATGCCTTTTTTGCTTATGATGCAGAAGACTTTCACAGGGGCGAAGACCTCCCCCGGCATAAGCTTGCTTCAATCGCTACGGCAGAAGATAAATTTTTGCCAGACGCCAGCTACATTACGGCAGCGAGCCCGTTAATTGCCTCAGCGTATCGGGAGCTTTTCCCGCTTGTAGCGGTAAACGCTGTAGAGAATATGTTCAGCCTGAAGAGACAACCTCCACTTGCAGAACCTGATGATCGGAGGTACAGTTTCTTCTGGTTTTCTCAGACCATAGGCCCAAAGCGTGGCATCGAAGAATTCATCAGGATTTTGGCGAGGATGCGGGAACATTCCATTCGCCTGACGCTGCTTGGTAACATAAACCCGAAATACAAAACCATTTTAACCGCACTTTGGAAAAACGAGGGATTAAACTTTAGCGATCTGACTTTTCTGGAAACTGTTAAAGAAAATGAGATTTTCAAACTGGCCGCCGCCCATCATTTCGGTTTATGCCTGGAGAGGCCGCTGGTGCTTAATAAGGAATTCTGTTTGTCTAATAAACTTTATACCTACCTGCTATCAGGTAATTTTTTAATTCTGAGCCGGACTGCGGCGCAGCAAAAATTTTCCGCAGATTTTCCGGACACGGGCATTCTGATTGATCTGGAAAACGTTGACTCATCAGCGAAGCAGATCAACCTGCTGCTTTCAAGGCCTGACTTTATAAAGCGAACCCGCAAACAGAATTATGAACTAGGCAGAACTACATTAAACTTTGATCGCGAAAAGGATAAGCTGTTAAGTCAGGCGGCAGGGGTATGGAAATAAAACAGGTGTTGATTATTTCGCCTTACTTTCCGCCGGGAAACGCCGCAGATATGCACCGGATACGGATGAGCCTGCCCTATTTTAAGCAATTGGGTTGGCAAGCCGAAATAGTAACTGTTCACCCGGATTATTACGACATTTCAACTGATACTTTGCTGAACCTGAGCATCCCTGAAAATACAATCGTCCATAAGGTACCGGCATTCCCAAAAAGACTGACGGCCAGATTCGGGCTTGGAAGCATTGCATTGCGCTCAATTTGGTTTTACCGAAAAAAGGTGAACCGTTTGTTAATGCAAAAAAAATACGACCTCATTTACTTCTCTACTGCACAGTTTCCGGTCTGCGTTCTGGGTGCTTATTGGAAAAAGCGATTTCAGATTCCGTACATAATTGATATGCAGGATCCATGGCATTCTGACTATTACCAAAACAAGCCAAAAAATCAGCGGCCTGCCAAACATTGGTTTTCATACCGGCTGAACAAATTTCTGGAGCCGATTGCGATGAAACAGGTAAGCGGGCTGGTCAGCGTTTCGACAGGTTATATCCATTTGCTTAAAAACCGGTATTCGTATTTGGAACAGGTTCCCGCGGCGGTAATCCCGTTTGCTTTTTCAGAGATTGATTTAAAAATAGCCAAGGCAAATAAAACTACAGATGAACATTCTTCCGCCGTCGCCGGTATGATTACGGTAGCTTACGCTGGTCGCGGAGGTTTGGATATGCACCGGGCTATCCGGCCGGTTTTTGAAGCACTTGCCCGCGGACTGGAAGCAGAACCCGAATTGTTCAGAAAGTTTCAATTTCGCTTTAGCGGAACGAGTTACGCTCCGGCCGGAACCGGACTGGCTACCGTAATGCCTCTCGCGGCGGAATATGGTGTTGAATCCCATGTAACTGAAACTACAGACCGGCTAGGCCTTTACGACAGTTTAAATATTTTACTGACAGCCGATATTCTATTCATTCCCGGTTCTGACGACCCAATGTACACCGCCTCTAAGATTTTCCCCTACCTGATGAGCCAAAAACCTATTATGGCCATTTTGCACGAAGACAGCAGTGCAGTGAAAATATTACAAACCTGCAGTCCCGGCGCTAAGATATTCACCTTCCCGACCGGAGAAAATAACTTGGCCCTGCAAATCTTACGTCAATTAAGAAATTGGGCAACCGAACCGATCGCCCCTGTAATTTTAAATCAACAGGAATTTGAGGAACACAGCGCTTATTCCATGACCCTGAAACAGGTTGAACTGTTTAACCGCATTTTGGAAGAATGAAAAAGCTGGCCATCATCACCACGCACCCCATTCAATACTATGCTCCGATTTTCCGCTTGCTCCATCAGCGGAACAAAATTGATGTTAAAGTTTTTTATACTGCCGGAGATCAGGGCGCTGATACATACGATCCGGGTTTCGGCAAATCAATAAGTTGGGATGTTCCGCTTTTAGATGGCTATCCATTTGAGTGGGCCGTTAACACGGCCGCCAAACCCGGCTCACATCATTTTTCGGGAATCCAAAACCCGTGCCTAATAGAAAGAATTGACAATTACCGGCCCGATGCCCTTCTGGTTTTCGGTTGGGCTTATCAAAGCCATCTAAAAGTTTTAAGGCATTATCATAACCGCCTGCCGGTATATTTTCGCGGAGATTCTACATTATTGGATGAAAAAGGCCTACTGAAACCGCTGCTGAAAAAATGGTTTTTGCGCTGGGTATACCGGCATATTGATCATGCGTTTTACACCGGAACTGAAAATAAGCGCTATTTTAAACAATATGATCTTCTGGAAAACCAATTAACATTTGCCCCTCATGCGGTAGATAATTCGCGTTTTGCCGAAGACCGAAGTGCCGAAGCCGATGCCCTGAGAAGTCGGTTCGGGATAAAACCGAACAGTATCCTTATTTTATTTGCCGGCAAATTAGAACCAAAAAAAGATCCTATGTTATTGCAATCAGCTTTCTTAGATCTCGGTCAGAAAAATATCCATCTATTATTTGCGGGCAACGGATTTCTGGAAGCAAATCTCAAATCACAAGTCTCAAATCTCAAATCTGCAAATATTCATTTTATAGATTTTCAGAACCAAACGCAGATGCCTGTATTATACCAGGCTTGCGACCTGTTTTGCCTGCCTTCTAAGGGCCCCGGCGAAACCTGGGGTTTGGCTGTTAATGAAGCGATGGCTTGCGGAAGGGCCGTCTTGATTTCTAATAAGGTTGGTTCAGCGATTGATTTGGTGAGGCCCGGCATTAACGGTTACATATTTAAATCGGGGAACCTGAACCATTTAAGAGAAAAATTAGAACATTTGACAACAGACAAAAGAATGCTTTCTCAGTTCGGAAAAAAGTCTGCCGAACTGATAAAAACATGGAACTTTACAGCGATTACCCTTGCTATTGAGAAACTAATAGCCAAGGAAAATCCCAACCTGATGCGAAGTAGATTGTAGCTTTTAAAATTTATCATGCACCTGCGCCCCGAACGTTTTTTATTACTCCTTTTGCCCTGGGCAATCAGCTTAACGTTTAGCGCAATTCCGATAATTTCCTATTTAATAGCGTGGTCTGGCTCGTTCTTCATCTTTTACATCACCATCAGGGGCCATATCATGCCTATTCCAACCGATTTGAAATTTAGCGAACAGTTAATGCGGCCGCTGTTTTTGCCTCATATAATTTTTGCCGGTTACATGAGCTGCACCTCCATTTTTTATTTTATGAGCGTTTTGGGGTATTACAATTTTAATGCGCCTCCCCCGAATTACTTTGTAGACCTTAACCAGTTGGAGGATGTGGCCCAATGCCAGCGCTACTATAGCCTGGCGCACGCCGCATTTGTAGCCGGTGTATTATCGCAAATAAAACCCCCGCAAAAACTGAAATACTATCTCAATATTAAAGACACCGCCAGTTTCCTGCTTTTATCGGCGGTTATTTTGTTTCCGCTATCCGCCTCGTTTCTGGTTATTCCGGGTTTGCGGCAATTTTTTTTTCAATTCCAGTCGCTTAGCTTTGTGGCGGGCACTTTGGCGTTTGCTTTCGCCATTCCGCTAAAGAAACCGGCCAACACCATTTTAGCAGCAATACTTTTTGTCACTAATATTTCCCAGGCGCTCCTTTCGGGATTTAAAGAACCCATTATTATCAGTTTTCTGATTTTGGGCGTATTTCTCTATCCATTCTATAAAAAACTGGTATTGATCACCTTCATCCCCATGATTTTCGTTCTGTTTGTGTTATTGCCAACATACGCCCGCGTTTTCCGCGAAAATGCCTGGACGGGCGAAGAAACGACGGAAGACGCTTCCGGAATTGCCATTGACGCCGTGCTGAACCAAACAGATGAAGAGGCCGACCAGTCAAACTGGGGATTTCTAACCAACCGGCTAAGCGAGATCAGCATGTTCACAACGTACACAAACAGCACACCTGCCCAGATAGATTACTACGGCTTTGATTTGCTCAAACAGGCGGTAGTGGTTATTATCCCGAGGGCGTTTTGGCCGGGAAAGCCCATCCCCGAAGATATGGTGATGGAACGTGTCTACAACGCCGGCGTGGTAAACCGCGGTTCCATTGTATCCGCAAAACCACCGATTGTGGTTGATGCGTATCTTTCTGGCGGCGGTGTGGGCATTGTTATTATTTTATTTATTTACGGCGCCATAATGCAGCTCATCTCCATCAGGGCAGAGAAGCTTTTCGGTGGGTACATCATCGGCACCGCATTTGTGTTTACCGGACTCTTTCAAATTTTTTGGCGTGGAAACAGCCTTGAATTCCTGAGCAATTCCGTCATTTGGAGTTACATTACCATGATGGTAATTTTCTATGCACTCAAAAATTTCAAGCTCATTAAGGAAGTCTGATTTGGATATTCTGCACGTGAACGCCTCCTACAAACCGGCCTATATTTATGGCGGCCCCACAATGTCTGTTTCCCAACTTTGCGAAGAACTGGTTAAAGAAGATTTTAAATTAGAGGTTTTAACTACAACTGCAAACGGCGAAACAGAATTGAACTTGGAAGCCGGCAAAAAAAACATGGTTGACGGAGTTGCGGTTACTTATTTCCGGCGACTTACTAAAGACCCGTCACACTTCTCCCCGGCGTTGCTTTTAGGTTTATATAAGCGGCTGAACAGAGCAAACAATTCGCATTCAGCGGTAAGCAAAAACCGATCTGAAAACATGTATCCCATTGTGCACATTCATGCCTGGTGGAATATGGTTTCGGTGGGAGCTTGCCTGGTCGCTTTGTTATTTTCCGGTCGGGTGTTATTATCGCCAAGAGGCACGCTAAGCAACTATTCGTTCAATAACCGCAAACGCTTTTTAAAAAATACGTTTCATCAATTTATTGGGAAGGCGTTGTTAAAACGTTGCCATTTTCATGTGAGCACAGAAAAAGAGAAAATTGATATCTTAAGCCTTGTAAACCCAAAAAGCATTACCATCATTCCAAATTTTGTAAACCTTCTGCGTGGTGTCGAAGAAGCTGGTGACTTAGAAATTGAAACGCATACGCAAGCCCGGCATGAACCAGTCTTCCGTCTGCTTTTTCTATCGCGGGTTGAAGAAAAAAAAGGGCTTGATAATTTGCTTAAGGCCCTGGAGCAAATCAAAATTCCTTTTCGGTTAACCGTTGCCGGAGGAGGTCAGCCCGATTATTTGAGCTACCTTAAAAACCTGGAATCTGAACTTCGCTTAACGGATAAAATAACGTGGCTGGGCCCGTTAAACCAGCAGCTCAAATTTCAAGTACTGGCCCGGCATGATCTGATGGTGCTGCCTTCGCATGATGAAAGTTTCGCCAATGTAGTTATCGAAAGCCTATCGGTGGGAACGCCCGTATTGTTATCAGAAAAAGTTGGCCTTGCTGATTACGTTTTGAGGAATAATCTGGGCTGGGTTTACCAGCCTGGCGAAAATAACCTCACAGACTGCCTTGTTGATGCTTATCATAATCAAAGTATGCGTTTGTCTGTAAGGCAGATGGCTCCCCAGAAAATCAAAACCGACTACGACCCCAGCCGGTTAATGGGCCGGTACATTAAAATGTACAGGGAAGAATTGTAATCAACCTGGTTGATTTTAAAAAATCCCGCCCCCAGATCCTTAAACCCATAGTTTAGATGCCTTCAGCAGGCCTTCTATCAGAATTATGGGCCCGGCATATTCCCGCTATCCGGCAAAAAAACTGCCGGTAAATTCTCTCCCTTCCAAACTCCTCAACATTAATAAAACTTCCGGTATGTATTAACTTTTTTACACCGTTGGCGTAGAAGTCATGTATAACGCTTTTATAAAATGGTGAAAAAGGGAATATTAAGGTTTGCGGTTTTAACAGGTGTGTTTATCATTCTGCTGAATTTTAACCCGGCAAATCTTTGGGCCCAACCGTCCGAAATCAAATTTAGTCATCTTACTTCGGCCAACGGCCTGTCTCAAAGTTCGGTGCGATGTATTGTAAAAGACCACTACGGCTTTCTTTGGTTCGGCACCCGCGACGGATTGAACCGCTATGACGGATATACTTTTAAAATTTACAGAAATGATCCGGCCAACGCTTCCAGTTTACCCTCAAACCATATACTGGATATTTATGAAGACAAGGCCGGAGATTTGTGGGTTGGAACCATCACAGGCGGCCTAAGTAAATACAACCGCAGCTCAGATTCATTTGTTACCTATACGTTCAACACTAAAGATTCTTCAACTTTAAGCAACCCTGCGGTACTTTCAATTAAAGAAGACAGTAAAGGCAACTTTTGGGTTGGCACCTACCGCAACCTCAATCTGTTCGACCGCAAAACTGGCAAAAGCACGCGGATGAATTTATCAGCTACCATTAGTAACGCCAGTGTTTTTACGATTTTTGAAGACAGCAATAAGAATTTGTGGCTGGGCACAGGTAACGGCCTGTACAATTATGATCATCAAACCGGCAAGCTTAAATCCAAACTACATGATCCTAAAAATCCGCAGAGCATCAGCAGTAATAACATTGAAGCTATTTATGAAGATTCCCGCGGTTATTTATGGGTGGGAACAGAAAGCGAAGGTTTAAACCGGATGGATCCGGCAAGCGGCCAGTTTAAAAGATACCTGCACCAACCCGGCGACCCGAACAGTTTAAGCGATAATTACATTTCTACCATCATAGATGCCGGGAACAACAATTTATGGATCGGCACCGAAGGCGGCCTGGTGCATTTAAACTCTAAAACCGAAACGTTCAGTAGTTATAAAATGGAACCGGGCGACGAGTTTAGCCTGAGCAACAACTCGGTAGCGTCTATATATCATGATAATCAGGGTATTCTCTGGGTTGGTACTTTCTCGGGCGGCATAAACAAATATGTTGGGAGTATAAGCTATTTCAACCATGTGCGCTCGCAATTTGCCAATTCAAAAAGCTTGAGCGAAAACGTGGTAACCGCTTTCGCGGAAGATGAAAATAATAATCTTTGGATTGGTACTGATGGCGGCGGCCTCAATCTTCTGAAAAACGGCAGCGTAGATTATCAGCATATAAGAGCTGACGGCAAAAAAAACAACTTGTCTAACGACATTATTTTATCCATGATTTACAGCAAGAGAAGTAAAAAGTTGTGGATTGGAACTTACGGCGGTGGATTGAACCGGTATGACCCGAAAACCGGTGAATTTGTTGTGTATACCCGCGGAACGGGAGATAAAAGCCTCTCGGGCAATACCAGTTATACTTTAATAGAAG
>JBGTBV010000060.1:0-11626 GCA_041749185.1 Daejeonella sp.
GCTAGTAATTTACCTGACTACTGTTTCTGCTTTCAATTGGTTATTTCGAAGCAAGACGGGTTTGCCTGCTTTAAGCCTGGCTTTTATCCGCTTAGTTTTTTTGCTGAACAATCCTTTTGCCGCTTCGAGTCCGACACCCGCAACTTGGGCAGCAACAGAGGGATCATAACCGGGAAGTTGCATGTTCCGCAAGACCCCATCAGTACCTTCATTTACCGCGTTTTTAATGTAGGCTTCCGGTACGTCTAATCCCTTCATTCCATCCATGTCAAAAACCGACAGGTCAACCGGGACAATGGAATTCCCTATTCGTATATTTTTAATATTAAGAATGAGCCTTTGATTGGTGATGTCGCAAATACCATAGATCAAATGGTTTTTTGGAACTGTCTCTCCATTGAGGACAACGGAATCCAACAGGCGAAGCTTGATGACCGAACCCTGCGTTACCTTTTGGTTTTCTTCAATGATTGCAGGAATAGCTTTAAACAAGTTGTCGTTTGATTCGGGGATATCCCTAATGTATTGTTCTTTGATCCGCTGAGGATGCTGGATGTCCAAAATCTTTTCCAGCATCTTGTTCAACTGCGTTATTTCCGGGTCGTCCCCAGAAGATTGTTGCATATTCCTCATCATCGTTTCCAATCGGTCCACATCATCTGTCATTCCTACCGGCCGACCAGCCTTCCTTTTAGAGGACGGTTGTTTTCGCATCTGTGATTCTTCGGGACGGTTAATTTCCCTATTCAAGGCTTCCAGTTTCTGATCAATCAGTTCTGTTTGCGGGTCTTGTTCCGTAGATGAAAAGCCGAGCCGGTCTGTCACCGTTTTTATTTCGTTTTCATCGTGGTTTTCTGAATTCCTTTCTGACTGCTGATAATATGCTAATTTATCCAGCGGTTTGTCTGTTTTGAATGCCGCATCCGGCAGGTTGGTATTGATGCCCTTTTGGGGTTGAAGCTGCATGGAAGGTGCATCGCTTCGGCCGCCGCCCATGGCATAAAATGCGAGGGCCAGAAAGGGCAGGGCCAGTAGGGGCAATATCAATAAAACCTTGCGTTTGTCTCTAAATCTTGTTTCCATACTTATCATTTTTTAATGGTTTATAAATGGGGTTAAAATCAGGTAAAGGCAATACCCGCCGAATGCAGCAGAGAAAAGGAACAGTGCTAAAAGCAAAATTCTTTCCGACACGTTTCTGGCTCTTTTGTTCAGGTGATCTGCTACACCGGACTGAACTTTTAGAATATAACTGGCTGCCTGCTTTGCGGTCCTATCCAAACCAACACTATCTTTTATTTTTCCAAAATTTTTCATGTCTATGGTTTAAAAAGCTTGTTGCTGTTATCCAAAATCTCCCATTGCTGTATCAAAAAACCGTGCGGATTATTATCCGACCGGGAAACGTTGCGCAGATAACCTTGCGAGATAAGTTTTCTCGTGACGGTTGAGGTCGACCGGATCAATTTCTGGGTTGCGTAACAGTGGAATACAAAGGGATATTGGTTAATGTCTAATCTGATACTGTCTATTGAAATCTCTTGAGAGATATTGGCAGAAATGAGGTTGTTATAGTATCCCTTTTCCTTTAGATTATCATATTGCTTTTTTGCGCTTTCATCAGCCAGGTCGATGGCTTTGGAGATATTTGCCTGTATCACCTTGTCGTCCGGGTCCAACGTAAAAAACCAGTGATGGAACATTTTGATATGGTCTTTGGCTTCCACCACGATATTGTCCTTCCGTTCTGCTGAAAATGCCTCCATCGCTTTACCGTTGGCCAGGATGTAGATCCTTTCCTGCATCGAACCGACCATTTCATAACTCTTGTAAATGGCAAAACCAGAAACCAGGGTACAGGCCAGGATCAAAAAGATGCTGAAGGTTTTGATATGCTTAAAAGCAGAATCGATGTTTTTGAATTGTGTGAACATTTTGAAGTATTTAGTACTTGGTGTTTAGTATATAGATTAGGCATTTTAGTTTATTTACCAGACAGCCGGTCATGCTGGTGGCTCGAAAGTGAACTAGATTTATCGGGGAAGTAATCGGAATTCCCAGCACCAGCAAAACCCTGATAGACTTTTCTCGCACCGTCGCCCATGACATCAATGGCCATGCCTGCACTTGCGGATGCGGATTGAGATGTGTTGCTAACGATGGAATTTACCCGTTGAAGTATCGTGTTACCGCCTCCGGCATGAACCACGTAATTTGCCACATTTGGAACGGAGAAGTAGCCAACAATGCCAATTACCAGGAAGATCAGATATGCCGTATCTGTGCTGCTGAAGAAAGTGTCCCCCTGCTCAGCGATCTGATCTATATCCAGCTTAAGCATATTTTCCTGTATTTTACCCAGGATTGTTCCGAAAATATTTGAGATCGGCAACCATAAAAAGATGTTTACATATCTGGCAAGCCAAACGGTAAGTGTATGCTGGAACCCATCGAAAACGGCAAAGCCAAATACCAGCGGGCCTAATATAGCCAACACGATCAGGAAGAAAGTCCGTATGGTGTTGATGCACAAAGCAGCCGCCGCGTATAGAATTTCCATCACCTGGCTCATCCACTGCTTAATACTGTTACGGAAATTATAGCTCTGCTTGTCCATCCAGAACTTAATGTCGTTTCCAATGCCGTCTATAACGCTTTCATCGTCACGGTCAGGATCATTTGGATGGGTGTATTTATACCACTTATCGCTGTCACCACTCCCGGTTTCACCGATATACATTTCATAAAACTTGCTGTCCTTAATGGCTTTTTCTTTCTCCTTAAGCAAGGCGGAAATAGCTTTGTTCGAATCACCGACCATCGCACTGGTGGCGGTTACGGTGGGCTGCAGCACCCCATTTAAAATGGCAATTACGGCAGGAAACATGATAATTGCCATTCCTAAAGCAAATGGACGGAGGAGCGGGTAAAAATCAACTGATTCGGCAGCGGCAATTTGTCTCCAAACCCGACTGGCGATATACCACAATGCCCCGAAACCTGCGATTCCCCTTGCGACCCCTATCAGGCGGCCGCAAAGCGGGAGCATCTCGTTATATACTTTGTCAAGGATGGGTTGCATTCCGGAAATAGTTTGTGCCATATCTTGGGCATTAGAATTCCTGGGCAAAAGCGTGGCTGAGGCCGCCAGGAATACGGCTGCGAATATTTTAGTTTTCATCGTATAGTTTCTTTGGGCGGTGAAGATCCCTTGCGGGATTTTCTTACGATCAGTTTATGTTATAGTATTGCTTTGTAACTGTTACATCGACCTTTTCTTTGGTTCTTTGCAGGTTGAGGATGCTGACCTGTTTGTTAAAATTTTGTAAGAATTGAAGTTTGTCCTCGGTATCGGCAAAAATGCGGTCAATTGCCTGAAGGCGTTCATCATCGCTCATTCGTAATTGAGAGGAGGTGATAATCGTGGCTAGTTCGTCCAGATTGTTTATACTTTGATCGAAAAGTTGTTTATATACGTTACTGAGGTAACCGATCTCCCGCACGCTGAAATTGCCTGAGCGTTTAAAACGGTTAAACGCAGATTTGTACTCCTTCACAATATTCTTTTGATTGCTGATGATATCTGCAACACGGTGATATTTTTTTATTTCCGGGCTGACCAATGTCAGGCCGTCCAGAAAAACCTCATGCAAAGAAAAATTGCCTTCCGATATGTCCTTTACGGCATTGTATCCATCAGTGACGATCACATAGCCTTTTTTCATATCAGTGAGGATATTTTTTAACTGGCTTAACTTCTCTACGTTCAGCAACAATTGCTGCACTTCAGTGGATTGAGCTTTTGTTATAGCGGAAGGGGTCAATATCATAAGCAATAACATTAACCTGACAAAGCACTTGTTTCCTTTAATCAATTCCATAACTATGTTTCATTTGATTTATAGATCGTATTTCTTTTTCTCTTTGCCGGATTAGTAGATTAACCTTATTGCAAAAGCTTTGGGTAAAAGCGGATTTATCTCTCATGCTTTCATGTATTTTTTCAAGCCGCTGGACACGCTCACCTTCGGTCATTTCTATTTTGCCGGAAGTAACAACCAATAGCAGCTCTTCCAGATCCCCGGCACATTCGCCTACAACTTTATCTCTAACTGATTCAATGTAATCCGTATTGGAAGCTGATAAATTATCACCTTCCCTGGTGCTCTTAAATGCATTTCTGATTTCTAGCTGGAACATTATGATCCCAGCGACACGGACATCATTTCGTATTGAGGGATTAGCCGTTTTTAATGAGGAGATAAAAGACCCGTGAAGGTTGAATTCACCAGTTGAAATATCTTTAATCGTTTGCAATCCCGTTCCCGCAATAGCATATCCTTTTCTTAAATAGCCTGCATAGATTTTTAGAGCGGCGATCTGCTCAATCAGATACTTTTTCTGGGTTTCCTTTTGCTTAAAAATTTCATCCCAGGTCTGGCATTTCACAGAACAAGAAATAAGCAGCAAGGATATAAGGAAACACGACAGCATAAGCTTGCTTAGTTTGCTAAAAGCCCTTGATCCTTGTTCCTTCATCATTTCCCCTTCCCTAATCAATTCCATATAATTGTTTTAAAGTAGCCACTTCATCCACTGATTTTGCCCGTTGAATACTCAATTTGATGTTTTGGGTATTGAACTGTTTTAAATCGCTGAAATTGGTATCCATCTTATCTGCGGCAGCATTGATGATCTCCAGCCGCTGGCCATCGCTCATCTGTGTTTTGAAGCTGCTGGTTACCAGAAGGATCTGGTCCAGGTTTCTGATACTTTCATCAAGGATGCCGGCGTAAACTTTTTCAATATAAACCAGCTCCTCAGAAGTAAAATGATTGTCGTTCCTGAACAGTCCCCAGGCCCATTTATATTCGTCAACTATTGCGATTTGTTTTTCAGTCAGATCCTTCAGGCGTTTATAATAGGTGATTGCGGATTTTACCTCCCACAATTCATTGTAATACTGACTGTAGAGTTCTCGTTGTTTTTCTGTCCACTCAGATATCTCTGTTAACTTGAGCTTGGATAGCTGATTTTCTAAAACTTTTTGTGCGTTTTGCAGCCAGATAGTCCGGTTCTGTAAACGCTGAACTTTCAGGTCGATCGCTTTGATGACCTTTTTTACTCCGGCCTTTATGACCTCAGTCACTGCAACCTGTGCATTTGCACCTTTGGGAAGTGATACAAAGATCGTCATGGCACTCATCGGTAGGATGACCATGTATTTTTTCATAGCATTTAGTATTGTTTTCATCAGTTTGAATTCACGGTTGTTACTATTAAATCGGCATTTATGATTGATTTAGAGGCTTTTTCAGGGCAATAACGTCTCATGAGCTTCACTTTTGCTTAAAGTGAGTGGCAAGAATTTTTGACAAGATTATTTTTTCTGTGTTTTAGTCGATCTTCAGATATTCCCGTTTAACGACCCTCAACCGATTTGTTTCGGGGTAGAAAGTGATGATTTTTCCGCTTGATGTTTCGTTTAGCACCCTGGTATCGGGATCATAAACAGCCACCCATTCTTCGGTTTCATGTTGATCTTTGCCCAGCTTTCCATCTTCAATTCTATTAAAGCCGGTCTTTCGGTGGATGATGTAATTGTTGCTTTCCTTCTCGTAAAGCTCAATGATCAATGTGTCAAATGCAACACTATATTCACTGGAAGCACTGTCCACGTACGTACCGGGAATATAATCTGGCATTTTGTCTGTATTACAGGCAGCAAACAAGGTTGCCGCACGTAGAACCAAAAGAATTGTTGTTTTCATAAGCCCCTCCTAAATCCTCCCCGATAGGGAAGACATTTTTTATTGGTTAGTTTGATTTTTGATTTCTTCAGCCAGTACCGCTATCCCTTTTTGGATGCCGCCGTATTTTTGGCTGTATTCTTTTACTTTCATCTTCTCGCTTTCCTCTGTGGTGTAAGCCAGGTATTCTTCCAGCGAAACTTCCGTTCTGTACACCTTACTGTATTGCCCGCCTAAACTGATAAACACTTCTTTGTATTTTCTTTTAGGGTCGTTCGCCTTATTCAAGGAAAGCACCTGCGCTTTTTCTTTTTCGGTCAAACCCAGGAGCTCCTGAATACTGTCGAACTTGTTCTGGTATTTACTTTGATCCAGCAAGATTTTGCAATCGCTGTTATTGATGATGGCTTGTTTAACAACGGGGGAGCTGATTATATCCTCGATTTCCTGCGTAACTACGACCGCTTCACCAAAAAATTTGCGGACCGTTTTGAACAAATACTTGATGTGTTCGGCCATCCCTTCTTTGGCTATTGCTTTCCAGCACTCTTCGATCAGGATCATTTTTCGTATCCCTTTCAGTTTGCGCATTTTGGAAATGAACACCTCCATAATGATCAGCGTAACGGCGGGGAACAGGATCGGGTGGTCTTTGATATTATCCAGTTCGAATACAATAAATCGTTTATGCAGCAGGTCAAGGTTTTCTGTGGCGTTGAGCAGGTAGTCGAACTCCCCGCCCCGATAATAGGGGTTGAGCACATACAGGAAATTGGATATATCAAAGTCTTTCTCCTTTACTTTACCATCTTCAAGAACTTGCAGGTATTCATCAGATAAAAAATCATAAAAAGTATTGAAGCAGGGAGAGATGTCACTATACTTTTCTAAATGCTGATAGTAGAGGGTTAATGCATTGGATAGAGCGACATATTCGGACCGCCTGAAGGTCTCATCATCTTTTTTCCATAAGGCAAGTAATAGCGTTTTGATGCTCTCTTTCTTTTCAGTATCCAACCCATCGCCCTCAGCCAGATAAAAAGGATTGAATTTGATCGGGTCGGTTTCCGAATAAGTGAAGTAATACCCGTTCACCAGATCGCAGAGGCCTTTATAAGAATGGCCCACATCCACTAAAACAACATGGGTTCCCTGTTCATAATAACTTCTTACCAGGTGGTTGGTAAAAAAACTTTTACCAGATCCGCTGGGGCCCAAAATAAACTTGTTGCGATTGGTGGTATAACCCTGCAGGATGGGTTCGTCAGAAATATCGACATGAACAGGTCGTCCGCTTAAGCGGTCTCCCAAACGGATCCCAAAAGGACTGATACTGCTTCGGTAATTGGTCTCCAGGTTTAAAAAGCAGGTTGCTTGTTCCACAAACGTATCTAACGTTTCATTCATGGGGAAGTCCCCCTGGTTACCTGGAATTCCTGCAAACCAGATCTGGGCCGCTCCGTCCGATTCTTGTTTTGACACCGCATCCATTTGGACCATGGCAGATGATATCTTGTTTTTAAGGTCTTTGACATTTTCAGCATTGTCAGACCAGGCCAAGACATTGAAATGTGCTTTAATTGGAAGGCGTTGCTGAGCTATCGCTTCATTCAGAAAATCGTTGGTAGCATCCCTGCTGATTGCGTTTTCCCTGGAATAGGCGGAAAGAGCCTGAAGTCTGAGTTTTTTGGCTTCCAGCCGTTTAAGTGTGACAGGCGCATCCTGCACAAAAATGTACTGGTTATAAATGTGATTGCAATTGAGCAGTTGACCCAAAGGGCTGGCAAAGCCGATGCTGAATTTTGTACGGTCGGTGCTATATTTGTCGTAGTTGATGCGACTGCCACATAACGGAGGCAGGTTGTCCGAATCGGATAGGGTATATAGCTGGACATGCTTATCGCCAATTCTTAGTTCATCTTTTAGGTGAACATCCTGTATTACCGCGTGCTGATCCGGATTCAGTAGGAAACAGTACCGCTCAATGATGCCAGGCTTATTGGCTGTTCCGGCAAGGTCGTCATCAATGAGCCTGCGAAGATTCACAAAACCGTTGTCCGTCAGTATTCGTTCAAATTGGCCCGCACTGTCCACAAAATTTTGGAATAAAAGGGAATTGACGGCTTGTTGGGGAACAATCGATTTTCGTAAAACATTGCAATACAATGAACTGGAAAGCTTTCTGCCGTTTGGTTTCATGGTTAAAAAGATATAGCTGCGATGATCTAAACAAGGGCGTTCGTTAAAAAACCGCTCACTTGATCTGGAAAGAAAGCTGCTGTCCGTTTTTACGAAATCAGCCTTATAGCTGCTTTCAAAAAACCAATCCTGCTTATGAAAAATGCTGTGCGGGGGCAAGAGTTTAATAGCTTTTATCAATGACTGGTGATAAGATTCATAATCCCTGTCTGATAGTGTAAATATCTCAGGGAGGGCTGCTTCGAATGCAATGGTAATATCACCATGCATAGAAACAATCGCATTGTGCTCCACTTTATAAACCGGCCATATTTTTTCTGCTTCGATCATTTCAGCCTTGTTTAAGTTGGGTGAACAAACGCCTTGATTTGAACCGGAGATAACGGGGCAGCCTGCGCTTAGCGAAATACTTCATCAGGCCGTGCTCGCCGTATTTGTGGCTTAGTCTGGTTACGACAAAAAGTAAGGTTGTTCCCATTCCGAATATCAACGGGAGAATAATGAACAAGTTTAATCCCGATACGTAGAGTATTGCAAAGGCAATAAGTATTAATACCAAACCTACTGCTAACCAGGCTATATACTGGGCTTTGAGCCCTCTAAATTCGATAGGTCTGTTAACCCCTTTGTTGATTTGATAAATGCTTGCCATGAGCCTTTTCTATTTAGATTCCGAAAAATGATTTTAGCACGGTGGCAACCACGACTAAGAAAACACAACTGCCAAACCAGGCGGCTGCTACCTTATTGGTATCAGGTTCTCCGGCATTCCATTTATTGAAAACCTTGATAGCCCCGATGATCCCCACCACTGCGCCGATAGCATACATCAGATCGGTGCCTGTATCAAAATAGCTTACCACCTGATTGGTTGCTTCCTGTATTCCGGCATTGGCATCTTGTGCGAACGCTGCCTGGATATTTAAATGAATGCTTGTAACAAAGAAGGCTATTGTAGTCAGCCAGTTTTTGACAGTACCTTGATTCCTGGAATTATTTTGATGATTCTTCATGAGATGTTTTTCAAATAAGTTGAACAGTTATTTTTTTATGGTTAATCCCACAGGTTTTCAAGCTCTTCTTTACTTAGCATGAAAGGGGCATTTTCCCTTATAAAATCAGTGATGTATTGCACATTCGGGTTGGCACCGATCCCTGGATGTTTGGCCTTGGTCAATTCCAGCAGTGAGAAAAAATCCGATTTGCTTCCATCTTCCTTTTGCAGGATGTTGAAAATCGTTTTCAGTTCTTCCAATACGTCCGGCACCAAACCCAATTGAAGGGATTTAGCGGAGTTGTCTTTAGGGCCAAAACCGAACCTGTTCATGCTTACGATTTCCAACCCCTCAGGCTTTGCCGGCTTACCCATTAGCTCATTCGTGGTTATTTCATCAACTTCGTCTTCCCAGCCATGGGGTAACGGCTCATTCTGTAGATTAAATTCTTTCCCCGTTAAAAGATCCGTTAAATCCTTTCGGTAATAGAGCAGGGCAATGGCGATATACCATATCAGGCTAAGGATCAGGGCAGCGATGAGAAACTGCGGCCAGGTGAAATGTTGTAACATGATTTCTCGGTTTAACTTCGTGCATCTCCATGATGCAGAAACTTCAGGAACAAAGGTTAGGCTACTTCAAACTTTCTTTTAACACCGTTATAGGAAGGTGTTACGGATTTTTCAATATCCAGAACTAATCCTGCCTGAAAGGCGGTTTTTGCAATTTAATTCCCCGGTTTGGTTTATATTCTAAATCTTCCTCCACCCGTTTATGGATGGCTTCCCGCATCTGATCCAAAAACTTGGTATAACTGATGGTCTTGCGCCTTCGGATGTCTATGAATTTTCGGTGAACGCTGCCCATTTGCAGGTTGAGGCTATCTTCCAACCATTTGATGATATCAGCCACATCACAGCTTCCACCATTTATTTGCCCGGTATAATAGAGACCATAAGCCAGTTCGGCAATATTTACTTTATCTCCGGTCCAGGTCAGTTTTTGTTTTTCTATTTTGTCATGGTCATGCGAATCAAAATCTTTGGATGAAAGATTATTGATTCTGAGAAGCAAAATATTGCTAATCTGCTCATAAGCAACAAATTTGGAAAACAGATAATCGCAGTTTGTAGAAAAGCCATCTTGTTTAGTAAAGATTCCAGTATCAGGAATCGTTGTGGTTTTCGCTTCCCTTAAGAAATAAAGATGATCCAACTCAAACATGCCCTGACGAAAGTATTGATACAAAAACTGATTCTGCCGGAAGAACCTTTGAACTGAATGTAACTCTTCATGATAGTATGCGAGAAGGTCCTGATTGGTGCTTAAGGGTTTGTTGATTTCAATATGATATCGTTCTAATTCATAAATAAAGAGGGCATAAAATTTGGGCTTGGTATGTTTGAAAAATTCGATCTCATTAGCGGAAGTGGAAAAAGGCTCAACTTCGATATTGCTTTTAAGGGCTTGTAAAGTGGACCGTATTTTATCCAGTGAAGCGGCCAACCGTTTTGTCAAGTTGGGCTCTTTTAGAATAGATTCATGCAGTGCTTCGGTGAGCTTTGAGTACAAATCTTCGATAAATTCCTTTTTCATAATGGCAAGATTTAAGTGAATCACGATATGCGGTTTCTCTATATACCAGATTAAGGATAGAAGTATGGAGACCTTTAATTACTGAATCAAAGTTGCGGATACCATTGACCGTTGTAAATAAGCCATTAGGAGTATTTCACTAATAAAAAAGGAGTATTTTGAGGAATTAAGATTGAATAGCGCGGTTTAAGCAACGCTTAGCGATGGGCGTTCTAATTTGTGTACAAGCTCAACCTTATTGCAGACCGACACCTTTTCGAAAACGTTATGGACATGTTTCTTGACTGTGAGCTCGGAGATAAACAGCTTTTCTGCAATCAAATTATACTTCATGCCTTGCCTTAACAATTGCACAATTTCAATCTCCCTCTTGGTCAGTTTATGCAAATTGCAGTTATGTTGAAATAAAGAGGGTGCGATACCATTAATCATTAAATCTTTAAGCTGCTTATATTCTAGACGGGACGTGGATACTGATTTGAAAATGAAGAGTACACTAATAACCACAAACCCCCCGTTCGTGCAGATAACTTCCATGAACTGCCCTAAACCAAAATAAGCGATTGGCGTCATCATCACCCATGGAATTACGGCCAGGTACACCGCAATTACTTCCAGAAAATTAGAGCGGCTTTTGTGATCTCTGTATTTCAATCGGATTGCCCTCATGATTGCCCATAAAAGGATGATGGAATAAAAAAATGGGATCACGATGCCATATTGAACGGCCAAGTTCAGGTTCTGATGAATAGAATAAGCGATCACAAAAAATATAAGGTAGGGTAGGATCAAAAATAGCAGCACCCCATATACGGCATGAAAGCGTAGCCGATTCAACTCAAAACCTTTGTAGAAGTAATAAGGGAAATAAGAAGCCATCAGAAAGCCGCTTCCATAAGCAATTATATTCTGTGATACGAGCGGAACATCTATTGCAGGATCTGGAAACAAACCGCCTGTAATGTTATAAACGATGAGCAGGAACAATAAAATAAGATAGTACAGTCGCGGTTTCTCCTGCGGCCTGCACAAGTAGTGGATAAACTGATAAAAGAACATAAGGGTTTCAAGCACCGCAAAAGTGAG
>JBGTBV010000061.1:0-9524 GCA_041749185.1 Daejeonella sp.
ACCATAGATTACCTGTTTAGGGAACTATCTTAACTCAAAAAACTTTATCGGGTAGAAATATTATTTGCAAATTGGCAATCAGGTACCGGTAATATAATGTTCCAGATTCTCAATAATAAAGCGTTGTTCTTCGATGATGAATTTAACCAGATCGCCAATAGAGATAATGCCGATCAGTTTGCCATCCTCAATAACAGGCAGGTGGCGAATGAATTTGTTGGTCATTAAACGCATGCAGTCTTCAATGGTGTTGTCCGGGGTTACAGTTACCGGATCTTCTGTCATGATTTCGCTAATGTGCGTTTCTTTTGAGGCTTTACCCTGAAGAATCACTTTCCGGGCATAATCACGTTCGGTAAAGATTCCCACAAACCGGCCTTCTTCCATAACGAGTAAGGCGCCTACGTTTTTTTCAACCATGAGTTCCAAAGCCTCGAAAACGGTGTTATCCGGGCAAACTGAAACAGTAGTGTTGTTTTTTGATTGGAGGACATTTCTAACTTTTCCCATAATTAAACTCCTTTCTGGTGGTAATTAAGTTACAGTTTGGTTAGAAGGAAGTTAGCTTTTATTATTTAATAAAAAAAGGAATAAATAAGCCTAACTCGGACTATAATTAACTCTTGCCGCTGGTTGGGAAAAACCGATTTTGGATTGATAGAACCGCTGAAGACGGTTATATTTCAGAGAAAACCGGAGAATAGATGCTAACAAAGCTTAAAAGCGGATCTGCGTTTTGAATATTCCTAAAGCAGAATTATCGCTTCTAATCAATATTTTTCAAGCAATTTTTTCCCGCTTTCCCGAAGCAATGCTTCTGTATATGGTGTCAATTACTTTCATATCTTTCAGCCCCATTTCTCCAGGCACGCGGGTTGCTTTTTTCTCAAGAATACACCGGGCAAAATCATCCATTTGCAAAGCTTGCTGATTGACCTGCGGAAAATTCATTTCGCCTTTAGAAGCAGACCCTGCAATGCCACCGTAGGCGTAAGCCGGCTGCAACTCAAATTTTCCGTTCCCGGCCTGCACTTTTAAATGGCCCCAGTTCGCGTTATAGCTTGATTTGCCCTTCGCTATGATTCCACCAGGGAATTCCAGTTCCCAGAATACAGTTTCGTCAACCTCTTTAAAAAGTTCCGGTCTGGTCTTTTCTTCGCGGGCTTTTACAAATAGCGGTTCCATCCCCAGCGTATATCTCGATCCCTGGATGGCATAAACGCCCATGTCCATCAATCCGCCGCCGCCTGCAAGGGCTTTTTTCAGTCGCCAGGCATTCGGGTCGCCACCGTAAACAAAACCGTTGGCGGCGTCTATATTTTTCACATCGCCCAAGATTTTCTGCTGCCCCAGGCGCATCACTTCCTGGTTATGGGGCTCAAAATGGAGCCGATATCCGATGGAAAGCATCCGATTTGCCTTTTTACAGGCGGCAATCATGTCTTCACATTCCTTCGCGTTCAAGGCCATGGGTTTTTCGCAGATTACATGTTTACCTGCCTCAGCACCCCTGATGGTAAATTCTTTATGCATCGAGATAGGCAACACCACGTAGACAATGTCTATAGCCGGATTATTGGCAATAGTGTCGAAATTGCTGTAATTGTAGATATTTTGCTGCGGAATATTATAGCGATTGGCCCAAATCTTTTCCTTGGCCGGGGTTCCGGTTACAATACCCGCCAGATAGCAATTCCTTGTCTCCTGCAAAGCAGGGGCTAACTGTCCGGCGCTGTAGCCGCCCAGTCCTATCAAGGCGATGCCCAGTTTTTTACCTTTAGGCTTCGCGGTACAGGCTGCCAAAGAAGTCAATGCGGGCGCAAGTAGAATTCCTCCGGCGCTAAATGAAACAGTTTTAATAAAGTTCCGGCGTGTTTCCTGTTGGCGATCTTTCATTTCACTAAATTTAATGTTCTGAACGGGAGCTTATTCAACACTTTCTATTGTTTTGGACGTTTTAATCCGAAAAAAATCGGGACAGCGTAGGCTGTCCGCTGTTTCTTTTTTCCCGCCCCTGACGATAAAAAAAGATGTCACTCCCTTCCTTAACGTAGCCCGAATCCCGCAGGATTCAGTTTTCCGGTTTTAAAGTTGATATCAAACAGTAAATTGAGATAGCATATGCTATCTACAATCTACAAAGTTTTAGAAGCGATGTTTTCCGGGAATCGCAAAACGCCTGTATCAAAATAAAAACGTTAATAATTTCCCTACAACTTAAAGCTTAACAAAATTGGCACTAAAATCCATAGGTAGAAAAGCCGCCGTCAACTGCCAGGCATTGTCCGGTAATATAGGCGGCGGCCGGCATACATAAAAAGGCCACTGCCGCGGCCACTTCTTCTGGTTGGCCAATGCGCTCCATCGGTGTACCGTCAAGCACCTCTTTCAGGTAAGTTTCGTTTTGGAGTACGGTTTTTGCCAGCGGCGTTTCAATATACCAGGGTGCCACGGCGTTCACACGGATTTTGTCATGCGCCCATTCGGCAGCCAGGTTTTTGCTTAGCTGAATTAAAGCCGCCTTGGTCATGCCGTAAACCGAGCCCGTACGCAAATGCGCTAATCCGGCAACGGAAGAGATATTAATGATGTTTCCCTGCTCTGATTTTTTTAGCAGAGGATAGAAAAGCTGACTTAAATGGAAGGCAGAAGTGAGATTTGTGGAAAAAACTGTCAGGTATTCTTCTGCGGTGTAATCAATTGTTTTTTTGCGGATGTTGGTTCCCACATTATTGACCAAAATATCCAATCCGCCGAACTTTTCTTCAAGTACCACAGCCAGCCTCTCCCGGTCTCCCGCCTTGCTCAGGTCGGCTGCAAGTCCGGCTACTGTATAACCCTGGTCTGTAAGTTCGCCGAGCCGCTTATCGAGATCCTCCTGATTGCGGGCAACCAGAAACACCTCTGCGCCAAGCGAAAGGAATTCCTGCACAATGGCCTGGCCTATTCCTTTTGTAGCGCCGGTGATGAGGCATTTTTTATTCTGGAGGTTCCAGCGGGTAGTTGCGTTTAAGTTCATTCGCTTCTGAAAGCAGTAAATAAATCGTTCAAAAAAGGATTATAAAGTGCCGAAATAAAAACTGGATCTTATCCTGCGCAATTTCATTCATTTGCGCCCAACGCATCAAAAGTTTAAACCGCCGGTTAGTGAAATGTAGCTTCCTTCTTTAGAAAATCCGTAGGCCGTTGCCAACAAAAATTTGTTATAAAAGTTGAACCAGATTCCCGGACCGTAGGCTTTGTGCCAGGTTTTTAGTTCGGGATTGTCTGAAAACACCCGACCCGAATCAAAAAAGCCGAAAGCGCCGAGGTTACCGGTAAAAATATAGTTTCTGAAGTTGGTTAGCTTAAACCGGAGCTCTGAGTTTTGGTACAGGTAAGAACGACCGGCGAAACGGTTGTTGCGAAAACCCCGCAAATGCGAATTGTTTCCCAGCGAGTTGGCCTGGTAAAATTTATAGTCGCCAATATTGGTAGCGGCCCCCAACTGGAAAGCGGCAGTTACCGGGAAGTTAAAATTTGGAGTAGCATAAAACGAAATGTTCGATTTGAGCTGAACAAAACGCTCGGTCTGATTTTGTATTTGATTAAAAAGGTTCGCTTCGGTGCGCCATCGAACTCCCGAAGTTGGGAAAACATTGTCATTCACATAGTCTATATCGGCGTATGACCGTAAAGTCAAAAACCTTGCAGGGGCTTGTATGTCCTGCGGGTCGGGGAAATCAGTGCTTGTTACAAATTTATTGTCTGGTTGCTCTACCCTAAAAAACTCAAAACCAGGGCCTGCGCCAACTTTAAACGCTTTGGTAAAACGATATTGAAAGTAAGTTTCAACACTCAGGTTTTTTGTGCGGATACGGAAAAAATCTATTTCATCCCCAACATTTAGGGTAGAATTCCCTTCGCCGTAATAATTAAACGTGTATTTCGGGCCGTTGTAACTTGCCCGGAGAACCACATCAAAGTTTCTCGCGAACAGCGAGTATACATTAGCCTGATATCTGATCACATGGGCACCGGTTTTTGGGGCATAATTGGCAACCAGGCTCTGATCATAGCTGTAAGGTTCTTTTCTGAAACCGTAATGTTTCATGCCGTAACCGCCCCCTAAAAACACCCCATCGTCAGAATTAAAATCCAAAAATGGTTTCACTCCTGCTTTGTCGTAAGCGAAGGAATTGGGATTATAATCGTTGATCCATTCTTTATCTGATAGACGCAAAGCCGTTTCAGAACTCTTTTTTATATTATTTTCTTCGGTGTTGAGGTCATAAAAGAATGTTCGTCCGCTTTCGGCATTGTCCAGTAACGCATCTTTTCCCTCGCCGCCTACTGCCCTCACTTTTATAGCCGAGGTGGATGATCCCGTAATTAAAACGCTATCGCGACCGTCTAATCCGTAAAGATTTAATTCGCCGGTCTCTGAGTTTGAGAACACCCGTTCGTAAAGCTTATTTTCAATTTTTTCCTTGTCGTTAATTTTAAAAACCGAGAGGCGGGTGCTATCATTTGAGCGCTCTACATCAAAAAACTCTTTCTTATCTGAGCCGGCCACGGTTACTTCGGTAGCTAATATTTTGTAATAATCAGCAGCTACAGCGGGCAATTGGTCACGTCGCGATTTTAGCTTGGCAATAATCTCGCTTCCCGAATTTTTGTACACTTCTGCGGGCATTTTTGCTACCGAGGCTTCTATCACCTCATCGGTTAGCTTTCGCTGGATATCCATAGCAATTGCACTCCATTTTTCTTTAGAAAGTTCATTCAGCAGATTGCGGTCCAGGTTGCGTGCAGCTATAGAAAGCTGTGCAGGTTCGTTAAAATTCGTTGTAAAAGACTGGATATCGGGCACTGCAATACCGGCTAAACGCGGGATAATTCCATCAAATTTGGTGAACGCCTGGTCGCGGTCACGGGGAATAGGCCGGTAGATGCTGCCTTTGTCTTTTTTAAATTCTGCCCAGCGCCATTGATCTTCGTGACGGTCCCAATCGCCTATCAGCATATCAAACAGCCGGGAGCGCAGGAACATCTCCTGGTCCACTTCATTGTCATTATCATCCCGAAGTTCGCTGTACATTTTAGATGTGCTGACCGCATTGCGGGCGTTGCCGAAGGATTTAAAATCAGAAACATCCTCATCCGGGCGAACTTCTATGATGCCCAATTTACCGCCCACCTGCTGAATATAAGGGCCCAGCAAAGTTGAGTAGGGCATATAAACCAACACCGGATCGGTGTGGTAAATGCCGATGGCTTTTGCCATACCGGGGATGATGAGCGCACCATACGGATGGGCCGATGAGATTTGGTCCTGCACAAAATCTTCGGCGAAGGTTTTCAAAAATCCTTCGGGAAGTAATGCTGCCGGGTTTTTTTCAACGGTTCTGAATTGGTAAAGATTGTCGTCTTTTCCCTGCAACTGCAAGCTGGTAGTTTGTTTTCCGCCACCCATTTTAATGGGCGTCAGTCCTCCTGCAAATTCGGCCAGATCCAGATATTCAACATTAATGGGCGTGGCCCAGGTATCGCGATAATGCTCGCCGAATAACTGTCTTTTTAATTTTCCGGCCTGATATTCGGCCCCGGCCGTTATTGTTTTTGTACTGTCTTTGTAACTGATTCGCTTTTCTTCCCGAACGGTTTCGGCGTTTTTTGAAGGAATGGCATAAAGCGGGCTGCGGTATACCACCTTGCCGGTTGATCCGTCGCCTTCCGGCTCCCAAAATTCTACCCAGCACTGTCCGTTTTTATAATAGTTTAATCTGGCAAAACCCTTGGCGCTACCACCACCGTAGGCAAACAAGGCGTCGTTTCCCCTGATCACCGAGGTTGATTTACTGCCGGCCCCGCTTACAATGTGGTTAATATCTTTGTACTTATTTAATTGAAGCGCATGTTCATGCCCGGTGGCAATTACGATGTTTTTTTCTTCTTCGAGCACAGAAAACAAACCCCGCCTGAGTTGCTGATAATCTTTATTTGACAAATCCTGGCGGGAAATCCCGTATTGGCGTAATAGCGGGTAAACCGATCCGATTATTGGCAAAGGCACATACCAGTTGTCTCTTACCAGGGTTAGCGGGAAAATATAATCTTTTAAGGTGAAATAGCCGCCGTGCCGGCCGTTACTAAAAAGAGGGTGGTGCTGCGCCAAAACAATGTGCTTGCCGCGGTTGCGGATTACGATGTCTTCTACCTGCTGGATAAGGTCTAAGCGGCTTGATGAGGAGCATCCGTTATCTGGCGCCCTTGATTTGCTGTATTTTGTAAGCCACCATTCAGAGTCAATAAGAATTACAACCAGATTATCATTCAATTGAAGTTCAACCGGCCCGCCACAGCCATTGCTCGGTAAATAGGTATCCAGGCTATCGAGATAGTTCTCAACAAATTCTTCCTGCCGGTTAATAGCGGCAAGTCCGCCGGGGCGGCTTTCGTTCCAATCATGGTTACCGGGGATGAAAATTTTTCGCCCGCGGAAATTTTTTACCACGTCCATTTGCGAGATAATGCGGCGCTCTTTCTCTTTCCGGTCTGAAGCATCAGGTTCGGGCAAACCGGTTTCATAGATATTATCTCCCAAAAAAATAACTACATCTTCTTTATGGGATGAGTTTACGAAAATGGTGTCTGATAACGCTCCGGCGGTAACCAGTGTATCTTTAGGAAAAAGCTGAGATTGCAGTAATTTAAGAACCGGTTCCTGTTCATTTTCATTCGGGTCTCCTGCATCGCCAATTAAAAAAACAGAATATTTAAGCTGTAAGGTATCCGGGGTATTCGCAGTCTGCCAGTCTCGTTGTGTTTTATCGTAAAATGGTTTCAGGCTGGTACAAGATTGTAGCACCGCAAAAAGTAGCGCAACAGCAGATAATTTAATTCGCATGTTCTAATTCAATAATATTTGCCCTGCCATTTTTGCCCGCCTCGTTTGATACGTATAACTTACCGTCGCCGGCAAAGGCTATTCCTTCGGGCTGCTGGTGGTTTTGACCTTCAATAGATATCATATTTACAATTTTTCCATCGGGTGTGAGTTCAGCAATTATTTTATTGATGGCTGAAAGAACATACAGATGGTTATTTTTTGGATTTATAGTGATGGCCGATGGAACAAAAACCTTGTCGATATTTTTATTCCCCAGCATCTTCAAAAACTTTTTTGAAGTTTCTACCAGGGCGTCGCCTTTAAAGTAGGTTTCGATAATGTCTATATCAATGGTGTAAACCGGCTCGTCGGCCAGGGTCATCGTGTTAAGGTTAAAAGCGTAAATGTTTTTTTTGTCGTCGTCCTTTGCAGATTCTTTATCAGATAAAAGCAAGCGGCTATTAGGGGCATCGTAACAAATCCCTTCAATATCGTTCTTTTTGCCCAATGACGTTTTAAATTTCTCAACTTGTGGACTTTTAGCCTGAAAATCTTTTATGCGGATAATTGTTCCGTTGCTAATTACCACATACACATCATTTCCAATCCTAACCAGATCTTCATAATCGTCTTCCTCTCCAAATTTAAATTCACTGGTTATTTTACGCTGCTTTAAATCATACTGATAAAGAATACCTTCTTCATCCTGTATGGCCAAAACTACATCGTTATTTATAAAGCTGATGCCTGAAATTTCTTCTAATTCTGAAGGAAGTTCGTAAAGTTTTGAATTGGTGTGGGTCTCAACATCTTTTTCAAACCCGGTTGCGTTTGCGCTATTATTGTTACTTTTAAGCGGGTTGTTACAGGCGAAAGCTAACAACGCCAATGATACTAAATAAAATCTGGTCATAAATTTAAAATTGGGGTAAAATGAATTACCCATAATCATACCAGAGTATTAAACAATCTTATACGCTTGGCACAGTTTTTACTTATTATTGCCGAATTACAGTTCAATTATGAAAAATAATCCCGTGGTAAACGATGTTTCTGAGTACGTATTAAATTTGTTTAAAGAGAAACTGCCTGGAGATTATGTATACCATAACTACACGCATACCGCCGATGTAGTAAAAGTTTGTAAAAAACTTTCAAAATCATACAACCTGACCAGTCGGGACTATGAGGTTTTAATGCTTGCGGCCTGGTTTCACGATACCGGTTATGTAGAATCTTATAAAAACCACGAGGATGCGAGTGTATCCATCATGAAAACCTATTTGAAAGGCAATTATACCGATGACGACATCGCCGAAATTGAACTACTGATTCTCTCAACAAAATATGGTGCAACCGCCGACGGGTCTTTACAGGAAATATTGCAGGATGCTGATCATATCAATATCGGCACTAAAAAATTTACCCACCGGGCGGATCTGCTCAGAATAGAGTGGGAGCGGATCCTTCAGAAAAAATATTCTGAAGCCGAGTGGGCCGAAGCCCAACTGCAGTTTCTGATTGATACCACCTTCAAAACCGAAGAAGCGATTTCCAGATACAGCAAGCAACGCGAAGTAAACATCCGCAAACAGCGGGAACAAATAAATGAAATAACGCAAGCCAGCGCAAAGGCAGAGAAAAAACTGCAGGCTAAACCGAAAAAGGAGGGGCGTGGTATTGAAACACTCTACCGCTCTGTTTATGATTATCATATTAACCTAACCTCTATCGCAGATAACAAGGCAAATATTATGATCAGTATCAATACCATCATTATTTCGCTGGTGATCACACTGTTCGGAACCGGGTTTACTTTTTCGTCGGGCGATGGCCTGAGCAGCATCCGCTTTGTGTTTCCGATGGCGTTTTTACTGCTTACCAGTTTGCTGGCCGTTGTTTTTGCCATTCTATCGGCCCGGCCAAATGTAACCACTAAAGAGAAATATGAATTAAGCAAAAAAGAAAGCAGCATTCTGTTTTTCGGGAACTTCGCCCAATTGCAAATACGCGAGTTTGTTGATCAGATTAAGTTGCTGAAAGAGCAAAAGGATGAGTTGTACGATAATATGTCGGTAGACATTTATCACCTGGGAAGTGTTCTCGTTAAAAAATACCGTTATCTCTCCTGGTCTTATAATATTTTTATGTTCGGGATGATCCTTTGCGCCGTTGGATTTATTAGCATTATGGTTTTTTCTTATTAGCGAGTTGATGCGATTTTAATCGGTCTTTTTATCTTGCGCTACCAGCGTTTTGGCCGATTTGAGTAGCCCGGCCAGTTCCACGTTTTCCATAAACGGCATCTCATCTAAGGTAATGTATCGGTAGCCCACTTCGCCGATATAATCATACAGCTCAGACCCGGTATGCAAAGTTTCCCAGTGGAACCACTGCTCCAGCCTTTGCCGGTTTCGGATTTTGGAAAGATACTTTTCTGTGAGCAGGATATAATTCAATTCGTATATTTTATTTTTCAATAGCTTATGAGCGATGATCACATCTTCGCCCAACAACTTGATGCGCCCTTTGATGTTCGAAAAACTGATGTTGCCGTAGTGAATAATTATCTTGAGGCCAAGCTGATTGTCCCCCAAATATTTATGATAGTTTTCGGGGTCGTTTTTTTCAAGTGTTGACAGGAAGTCTGAAA
>JBGTBV010000062.1:0-9774 GCA_041749185.1 Daejeonella sp.
CTAAAGTCGCCGATAATCTTATGCTTATTTAACGAGGTATATTGGCTGGTAATATCCACTTCGCCCTTGCGCACCAGTTCTTCTACCACCAGCCGAAACAGCACGTTGATCTTCGGTTCAACCCGGAAACCGAGCTTAAAATCAATGCGAATAAGCTTTCCTGGAATCAGAAAATCAACTTTATATTCTTTGGTAAACGGTTCGTCCATCACATCAACATGCACCAGCCAATACACATCGGCCCGCTTGGGCTGCTTTTGCAGGATGGAATAAATAATTTTTGATTCGATCTCCGAATCGAAATTTGCGCTGGTTAAGTAAACCAGTTGCGAAGCATATTTCGGTACCGAACTGTCTTCACTTAACTCACTTAAAATAGAGTAGTAATCTTCAATCTCTACAAACCGGACGTAGCGGTTCTTAATGCGCCGGGCGGATGACCAGGCCCACATCACAGTAAGTAAAACACTGGCCAGCAACATCGTAAACCATCCTCCATGAAGAAATTTTGCCAGGTTACCTACCATAAATACAATCTCTATGAATCCGTACACAGAAACGAATAAAATGATCAGGTAGGTTGGAACTTTCTTACGCTGCAAAAACATCGCCACCAAAATAGTGGTCATTAAAAAAGTAAGGTTAATTGCCAAACCATAGGCACCCTCCATATTGGTTGATTCGCGGAAAATCAGCACCACTACAATACAACCAACCCAGAGCAAAATATTGATTGAAGGCACATACAATTGGCCTTTGGTATTGCTGGGATAGTTGATTTTTACTTTCGGCCAAAGATTTAAACGCACCGCTTCGGATATTAAGGTAAAGGATCCCGAAATCATAGCCTGACTTGCTATAACTGCGGCAATGGTTGCAATGCCGATCCCAAATATTATAAACCACTCGGGCATCAGGCTGAAAAAAGGATTTTCTCCGCCTAACAAGCTGCCTTGATGCTGCCATAACCAAACTCCCTGTCCAAAGTAATTTAATAGTAAGGCGGTTTTCACGAAAATCCAGCTAATGCGAATATTAGCCCGGCCACAATGCCCAAGATCTGAATAAAGAGCCTCGGCTCCGGTTGTACATAGGAAAACTGCGCCGAGTATCAATAATGCGTTCGGGTTGGTAGACAATATCTGGTATGCATAGTACGGATTTACGGCCTTCAGTATTTCGGGGAACTGAGCAACGTAAATTCCTCCCAAAACCGCCATCATCCCAAACCAGATAAACATTAATGGGCCGAAAGACCTGCCAACTAACGAAGTGCCGAATTGCTGGATCAGAAATATTCCGGAAATGATCGCAATAACAATTGGTACCGTGGCTATATTGGGATAAAAAACACGTAAACCTTCAATAGCGGAAGAAACTGTGATGGGCGGAGTAATCATTCCATCAGCTAAAAGTGCCGCACCACCAATCATCGCCGGAATAACCAGCCAGCGTGCCCTACGCCGGACCAATGAAAAGAGAGAAAAAATGCCTCCCTCACCTTTGTTATCTGCCCTCAGAGTTATAATTACATACTTTATGGTGGTTTGAAGCGTGAGTGTCCAGAAGATACAAGACAAACCACCTAAAATCAGATCGGTAGTTATAATTCCATCGGCAATGATAGCCTTAAAAACATAGAGCGGCGACGTACCTATATCTCCATAAATTATTCCTAAACTAATTAATAACCCTGCCCCGGTGAGTCTGTGGATGTTTTTCTGATTTGACATTTTTTGAAGTTAACCCGACAAAAGTACAATCTTTAACAGAATTTGATAATGAATTATATAGTAATCATGCAGGGCCATTTTTGTCTGCAAAAAGAAAATCTGAATTTTAAAAAATGTTAAATTTTGTTAAAAACACAATGGCACAAATTTGGGTATTAAAGTATAAGGTAATTATGTATATTTTTGATTCCAGATAGATGATATGAAACAACCTTACCTGCGCTTTGTACTGAACATGATTATTGCCGCTTGCTTGCTGGCCGGATCAGCTGTACAGGCAAATTCGCAGACCGTTTCTGACTCTACCAAATACGGCAAGACTAAAATTACAGACACCCGAAAAAACAAGCCTGCCTATCTCAAAAACGGCGTCAGAGTTAACTTCGTTCCGTTTAAGCCCGCGGTTGATAAAGTTTTCGGCAATACCTCGGCGATACCTCCGCAGATTAAAGAATTAGAAGATTCTGCAAATCAGGATGATAAGATACTCAACAACGTTAAGGTTTATCCTAACCCGGTTACCGACCAGCTTAACTTAACCTACGCGGTGAGCAAAGAATCTATCGTAACCATTATGATAATGGATGTGCTGGGCAATGAAGTTGCTACGCTATTTTCAGAACGCCTTTCTGCCGGTCAGCAAAACAATTCATTTAATATCGCCTCCAAACTTAGCAGCGGCTTCTATTTTGTACGGATAAACGTGGGCGCCGAGACGGTTATCAAACGAATTTCTGTACTCTAACCGCTTTCCCCTCCGAAAAATATTCTTTTCGATTTTAAACTTCGTTAAATCAAAATACCTTAGCGGGGAAAACTGAGCTTTGCTAAAATAGCGGGTGCGGATAAACCTCAAATCGAAAAGATACATGAAAATTATTGCCATAGGGCGCAATTACGCCGAACATGCTAAAGAATTAAACAATCCGGTGCCCAGCCAGCCGGTTATTTTTTTAAAGCCAGAAACCGCCCTTTTGAAAGACAATAAGCCTTTCTATCATCCCGAATTCTCAACAGACATTCATCATGAAATTGAGCTGGTACTAAAAATCTCGAAAGAAGGAAAGCACGTTTCCGAAAAATTCGCCTCCGGTTACTTTGAAGAAATCGGGCTCGGCGTAGATTTTACCGCCCGCGACATTCAGCAGCGCCATAAAGAAAAACGTCTGCCCTGGGAACTGGCCAAAGCGTTTGATCACTCTGCTCCCATAAGCCGCTTTGTTCCCAAGTCTGATTTTAAAAACCTGTACGATCTGAATTTCAAGCTGGAAGTAAACCAGGCCCTTGTTCAACATGGAAATACTTCTAATCTGTTATTTTCTTTTGAATACATCATCGCGTTTGTTTCGTCTTATTTTACGCTTAAAAAAGGTGACCTGATTTTTACAGGAACTCCGCAGGGCGTAGGGAAAGTAAATCAGGGCGATCATTTGGCAGGCTATTTGGAACAGGAGAAGCTACTGGATTTTCATATCCGGTAAAACCTCCATCTTTTAATTTAGCCGATGCCGCAGATCAAAACTTTAATTTTTGTCCTTTTATTTTTAAATACCGTTAGCGCCCAGGAAATAATTGTTAGCAAACCATATCCACAAACAGATTTCAGGCTTCCGCTCAATTTGCCGCCCATAATTTCCGGTTCCTTTGGCGAGCTTCGTGGCAACCATTTCCACTCGGGTATGGATTTTAAAACCAACCAACGCGAGGGGTATCCGGTGTACGCTGTAGCGGATGGATATGTATCCCGATTACGGGTGCAGGCAGTGGGGTTCGGAAATGCCATTTACCTTACCCATCAGAACGGTTACAGTACCGTCTACGGTCATCTGCAACGGTTTAATGACCGCATTGGGCAGACGGTAAAAAATTACCAGTATCGCATTGAATCTTTCGATGTAGACTTTCCGCTTTTGTCTGTAGAAATTCCGGTTAAGAAGGGAGATATTATCGGCTGGTCTGGTAATTCCGGGAGCTCCGGCGGTCCGCATCTTCATTTCGAGATTCGCGATACGCAGACAGAAGAAACCATCAATCCTCAGCTTTTCGGGCTAATGGTTCCAGATCGCGTTAAACCAATCATCAGCGGCCTGTACCTGTACCGGTTAAATGACCAGCCTTTTAGCGAGCAAACGCCCAGGCAATATTTTCAGTTAAGCGGCGCCGCCGGAAATTACAAGCTCAACCAGTCTCCGGTAATTAATTTTAGCGGACAGATTGGCTTCGGCATTGCGGCGTTTGATAAAAATTCGGCTTCCGAAAATCCGGTAGGACTGTATTCGATCGAACTTTTGATGGATGGGGAAAGTATTTATACCGCCGTTTGGGAGCGGTTCTTTTTTGAGCATTCCCGGTCCATAAATTCGCACCTTGATTATCCTTTTTATATTTCGGCCGGCAGGCGTATCCAAAAAACTTTTGTGGAGCCGGGAAATCATTTAACGCTGTACAGCAACGTGCAGAAAAATGGATTGATCACGCTGTCTGATACCGAAATACACGCGATGACTTACATAATTAAAGACGTTGCAGGCAACATCAGCAGACTCGATTTCAAAATAAAAAACAACCCGCAGGCTACCATTAAACAAGATGAAGCTTCTTCGACAAGCATTTTTGAATTCAACCGGGAAAATATTTTTGAAACACCAGAATTTAAAATCCTTGCGCCCGAAGATGCTTTTTATAACAATGTGGCATTTAATTACGCAGTTTTACCGAAACCTGCTGGCGCCTTTTCAAAAACGCACAAAGTACACACCCGACTTATTCCGGTTAATGCAGCAATTAATTTGTGGATTAGGCCCGATAGCACGCTAACTCCGGAATTGCGGGACAAGGCTCTGATTGTGAATAGTCGCGGTTACGCTATTGGCGGAAGTTTAGAAAACGACTTGATAAAGGCCAGCACACGTGAATTTGGTAATTTCTATATTAAAATTGATACGTTAGCACCAAGAGTTACTCCGGTAAATATTGCAGAAGGGAAAGTAGTGAACCAAACGCCCAAAATAATTTTTAAAATTTCTGACAATCTTGCAGGTATCGGTTCTTTTAGGGCAACTATAGATGGGCGCTGGATTTTGATGGAATACGATGCGAAAACGGCAACTCTTTGGCATACTTTTGACGAAGCCACGCCGCCCGGTTATCATCAGTTCCAGTTGGTGGTGGCAGATACTAAAAAAAATATCACAACGTATAACGCAGGTTTTATCAGGTAACGCAAAATGAATAATCGGTGTTGAAATAAAAAAAGCTCATGGAAGAATTAAAAGAAGGAAGCAAAGCGCCAGATTTTTCGGCAAATGACCAGAACGGCAACCTGGTTCGGTTAAGTGATTTTATCGGTAAAAATGTGGCACTTTATTTTTACCCTAAAGATGACACGCCGGGCTGCACGGCCGAATCATGTAATTTGAGAGATAATTATGAACAGCTACTTGCCAGGGGTTTTGAAGTAATCGGAGTAAGCATTGATTCAGAGAAATCACACCAAAAATTCATCAGTAAATACCAGCTTCCGTTTACCCTTATTGCTGATACCGATAAAAAAATTGTGGAAGATTACGGCGTTTGGGTTGAGAAAAACTTGTACGGCAAAAAGTATATGGGGACCGCCCGTAAAACGTTCCTGATTGATCAGGAAGGGAAAATCATTAAAATTATTGACAAGGTTGATACCAAAAATACCGCCCAGCAAATAATAAACAATATTGTATAACGGATTTGTTTAAATCTAAACAAACCCGTTCTGTATTATTTTTTAGCCGATAGAGATGCGGTTACGTTGCTTTCTGCAGACTTAACTTTTACAACCTTAAATTCTGTGCGGCGATTTAGCTGATGCTCCTGATCTGAGCAACGTTTCTGGTCTGAGCAACTGTTTAAAAGTTGTGTTTCGCCAAGTCCTACTGCATTGTACCGCCCCGCTTCTATTCCTTTGTCACGCAGAAAATCTACCGCAGCCTGCGCCCTTTTTTGAGATAGTGCCAGGTTGTAGGCCGCCTTTCCGCGGGCATCGGTGTGCGCACGCATCTCGATGTTTACATTCGGCATAGATCCAAGAAATGAAACCACACGGTTGAGTTCATTCGCTGCTTCGGGCCTGATGTTCCAGCGATCAAAATCATAATAAATATCGTTCAACCGAACTAAATAAGCCGCATCGCTGCGCTCCAAATCAAAACGAACATTAAAGGTGGTTGATTCTTTGAGGCCTTTGGTAGATATTGCTCCCTCCTGCCGGGTAAAAAAGCGGTCGTCGTTTCCTTTAACCACGTAGTTTTGCCCCGGCTTGAGATCAAATCTGAACTTTCCGTCTACATCAGACAGCACAGAAACTTTTTCGCCGGTTTCGGTATTGATCAGGTTTACCATCAGCCCGTTTAAGGGTTGGGTGGTTTCTTTATCAAAAACCCTCCCTTCAACCGCCAGAACCTGTACTTTTTCTGTTGGTTTGGAGATGCTGAACTTGTAGATATCGTCTAATCCGCGGCCACCGTTACGATTTGATGAAATAAAACCACTTTGATTATCAAGAAATAGAATCCCAAAATCATCTTTAGAAGAATTGTACGGCGATTTCAGGTTTTCCGCAGGCCCAAAATTATTGTAACTCCCTGTTGCGCTGAAAATATCAAGTCCGCCCATGCCTACGTGCCCTTTGGAAGAAAAATAGAGCTTCCCATCGTTCCTCACATACGGAAATCCTTCATCATCAACAGAGTTTACAGCGTTACCGCAGTTAACCGGATTACTCCAACTGCCAGCCGCGTTTTTACGCGAAGCATACAGATCAGTACCGCCGCGTCCGCCGGGCATGTCTGAGGCAAAATATAAAATTCCGCCATCGGGCGAAAGCGCCGGATGCTGAACGGAAAAACTTGCATCAGTATTAAAAGGTATAGCAACAGGTTCCGACCATCTATCTCCAGCTTTAACCGATGTATATATGTAGGTACGACCAATAATTTTGCCTTTGCCCTTCTTGTTTTCATCGGCCACCGAGCGGGAGAAATAAAGGGTATCGCCGCTGGCAGAAAAAACCGCAGGGCCTGTGTGGCTGTCGTTGTTAACCGGCTGCGGCAACATTTCTATCTTAGGTGCATTGCTTCCATCAGAAGAATATAATTTGAGGTATGGATTGCCGGTCCAACCGTAAACTTCCGGTTCATCTTTTTTGGTTGTTTGCTGCACAAACCAACGATCTGAGACAAAAGCGAATCCCGATTTGTATTTTACCGGAGAAAATTCTGAGTATTCTGAATTCAGCGCAAGCTGGTTTTCTACACTTACATTCGGTTCTGGATTTTCTGCCCACATTTTGGCAGCATCGCAGGCATTGGCCATTTTGGTAGCATAATCTGCAAAATCAGGTGCTTTTTCTGCGTACAAGAGATAGTTCTTCTTGGCCTCGCTGAACCGGGCGTTCTGCTTCAGCGCATCGGCGTAATACTTATAATTTATAGCAGCCGCTTCTGCGTAGCTTAACACCCTTGCATATGCTTCTTCGGCCTTCCCGGTATTATTGGTAAACCGGTAGCAGTTGGCAAGCTTTTCGGCAATTGCCAGCGAAGGTTTTTTAGCCATCAGCTTTTCATAAATATCTATAGCAAACTTATAATCGTACTTTTCATAATACTTATTTGCTTTCTCAATATTATCTGAGAAAATATTTTGCGGCAAAAAGTAAATGAAGAAGCAAAATGCGGTAGCTGCTAATATCTTTTTATGGCTCATCATTATCTGGATTAAAAATATCTTGGTGTAGGCATTGCTGTTACTTTTCTGTTGTTATTGATCACCAAACCTAATGAAATTTCGTGTGTACCGTTTGTGTAGCTTGCTAAATCAGACAGCGAGTAATCATAGGCATATCCGAGCCTGTATTTTTTGGCTAAAAACATTTCTACCATGCCCACTACCGCATTTTGTTTAAAAGCGCCGCTTTCCCAGTCCCGTTTTTCCCAAACATCCAGGCCGCTGCGGTACGATGCGCCCAGCCAAACGGCATCTTTAAAGAGAAAAAAGGCGTTCAGGTCCAAATTAGTGGGTCCTTTTGTATCTTCCCGAAACATTACAGAAGGCTTGAATTTAATACTTTCATTTAGCGTGGCCAAATACCCTGCGGTAATAAAATAATGTTTTCCCTGCCGGGCGATAACGTCTTTGCCGGTTTGCTGATAATTAAGCGAACTCGAAATTAAATTGGTAACAGAAGCACCCGCATAAAAACTGGCGGTACTGTAATGGATCCCAAATTTTCCGTCGGGGGCAATATAGCTTTGATTTCCGGCATTAAAATTCGGGTCATTCGGGTCATCAATATTTGCCTGGCTGGCGTTTAATGAGTATTGCGACACTCCTAAAGCAAGCCCAAAAGCAAGCCGGGAATTTTCCCCTACCGGTACCCGGTAAGCATAATTGCCGTAGGCCGCCGTTTGCGACTGCAGGCCAATTTTGTCGTTTACAATGCTTAAACCAAGGCCAACATTTTGGTTATTGAAAAAAGCGCCGTCAACAATCAACGTTTGCGATTTAGGCGCTCCCGGCAAACCCACCCACTGGTTGCGGTGCAGTAAACTTAAGTTCAATTCTTCCTTATATCCCGCGTAAGCCGGATTAATGATCAGGCTGTTGAACATATATTGACTAAACTGAGCATCTTGCTGTGCATGAGCCGAGAGCCGGGCTATGAAAAACAGAGCGGTAAAAATGTAAAATCTTTTCATGAGCGTTTCAATATTAATTTTGAGGGGCGTTTTAAATTACGGCGCATCTTAATCAGCCTAATCTTTTTTAACCATGGTAATAAATCCTTTGAAGGATCTGCGGGCACCGGCCATATTCACATTAAGGATGTAGTAGTACGTTCCCGGGTTAAGATTTCCGCCGTCCCAGGCTTTCGCCGATGAATAACCTTTGGCAGCAAACACTTCGTCGCCCCAGCGATTAAAAACAGTCAGATCGTTATCCGGATACAAATCCAGATTCTTAACTTCCCAGGTATCATTTTTACCGTCGTTATCCGGGGTAAAGGCATTGAAAAACGTAAACGGGCTCTCATCAATGGTAGAAGCCAGCGTAACCGGGAGGTTATCAATTACCCGGTCTGAGGCAAAAAGCAGGTTCTGGTCCAGTCCGTCGCCAAACGTACCTGTGTTTACAGACGATGGCCCTGCTTTTTCCCAGATATTAAACGTGTTCCAGTTAACCAACTGCTTTAAATTTGCGTCCTGCGAAGTATTCTGGTAAAAACGGATATTTAGTTTAGATGAACCGTTTTGATCCAGCAAATAATAATACTGATCAAAAACCTCTTTAATATCCTGGCGCTTGTTTTGGCGGTTGTACCCTCCGGTTGTGGGGTCATTTTTAGTAAATGAAACCGCGAAATAATTTTGGACGGCATCTGTCATCTCAACCTCAAGAGGGCGGTAGAATGCCTGACCGGAAGCCGATGTTCCCAGGGGAAACAAGTACGACGAAGCCGAATTGATCAACCGCAATAATTTACCATTTGCATCCGTGCTGATGAAACCACTACTCCGGGTAATTGCCATCGGACTCGAATTTAACATCGAGAGAGTAAACTGCCCGGTTCGGAACTCCCGATCATTCAGGCTTAACACACCTGCCACATCTGCGTTCACCTCCAATATTTTTGCACCGTTACCGGATAAAAGCAGAGAAGGAAATTCGGTCTTAAAGGCTCCGAAAATACGCTGTTCGTTACCGGAAAATTCAACCACCCCAAATGACTGTTTGCTGAAGGCCGGGAAAGCCGGATCATTATTCTGCCAGTTGCCTTTAACAACCAGTATGCCGTCGTTCAGTATACTGCCGGTTTGGTTGTTAAAATCACCGTCTACATACAAAATCCCGCCTGGCGCCACCGTGATTGCTGCGCCCCGGTTTACAACCTGACTTTTTACCGGGTTAAATGAAGAAGCTGCTGCCAGCACAAGGAGCAATGCTATCCGTTTCATATTACTCAACTATGGTAATGTGAAAACTCTGAGAAATTACGGCGGTAGAGCTT
>JBGTBV010000063.1:0-2153 GCA_041749185.1 Daejeonella sp.
TCTAGTAAAATAATTCCTATTTTGCTTGAGCATTTGGTAGCAATGATAAATATTCACTCAAGTCACATCTATTATGAAATCCCTATTAAGCTTTATCCTGACTGTGCTTGTAGTTAGCATCATTTCTTGTAAAGATCATGACATCTCAACGCCTGAACCCATAGTTGATTATAAAGTGGTTGATTCTTTACTGAGTGCTCCCAAGAGATATTGGGTTATTGAAAAGATAACCAGAATTGATGGTAAAGAAAAGTTGGAATACATATCAGATAATAATTTTAAAAACGACTCATTGTTAGGAGTTTACTGGCATGGTGCTATCATTGCGAGTGTAAACTTCAGATTTTATGATGGGAAGATTCTGCAACAAGATGGAGGTGGGGTCTATGGACCATTACCATATACAAATACGGGTAGGTTCTATGTATACCATTTATCCCAAAGATATGGGAGTTGGAACTGGAATGATGATTATTCAAAAGCGATCGTAACAGTTCCAGAAATCTTACGGAGCATTTTACAGCATATAAGTAAAACTGATCCAACAAATTTTGAGGGTTCATTTGATCCTTCTAGTTATCCAATTTACGGCAACGTAGAAGCTGTAAAAGCTGCTGGCAAGTCTGAGCGAATAAAGATCATGATGAACGCGAAAGATAAGAGCATAACAGAATCTTATGTTTTCACTTTGAGGGCAGTTTGGCCGGATTCTGATGCGTATGGTGGCTCCAGGGAGACCCACTATGATAAAGTCATTTATTAAGGTTACGGTGAATTTCAGGCGGTAGCCGTACCATTCAGGGGCGGGGGCATGCCTTAAAAAAATCTATCAACCAATAAATCCTTATTGTTGGTAGAGTACAAAAAACCCGACCCCTCAAAGTATCCGCCTTATAGACAGCTTCGGGGTCGGATGATAAAACGTACTGTATCAGTACGCGGGTCGGCGTATCCCTTCCAAGGTTGCATCTCTGCAGAGCCAAAGTCCGTTTAGCCAATTTATCGTTAATACGTATGTTGTAGGTTGATAATCAAATATCTACCTTACTCTGATCTTTCTTTTTTGTTCTAAATTTCCTAGGCTTCTTGGGATTAGCATGACCCACTAATTGGGTATCAAATAATGGTTTGCCCTGCTCTGACTCAGATATATAAATTGCGGCATTGAATAAAGCGTACCTTTTGTTATTAGCATCTGATTTCCAAGCAATTTGAGCATTTACCGCGTATATGTTCGTGTTACCTGACTTCAAAATATCAAGTGCCTTCTTTTCCTTGAGATAGGCTATTTTGTATCTAATATTCCTCTCCGTCATTCCGAAGGCTTCAGCAAGCGCAACTTGGCTAACTACCAAAGCATTTCTCCTATCCATATGCTTCAAAATCCAAGTAAACACTTGTACTGCTACCTTATCCTCGCCAGTCATTTCTATGATGAGATCAAGGTTATCGACGTACAATTGGACGAACTCATCATTTACCGTTTCTACTTCTCCGGTATTGTAGTTAGTCCTCTCTTTTTCGTGTGCCATAATGTTGAATTGTTTCCTGTTATCAGGCAAATATACTTCCTATTCCCGGAAATAAACAATCCTATACAAGGATTTATTTCTTCCTAGCATATACCAAATCTATAGGAACCACTGGTTCCGGGATCCCGGAACCAAGCTGCTTCCTATAGGTTTTGTTTAAGTAATTATGAATCAGTTAGTTATTATAATTACTCTTCTGTATCTCCCAGAAACAAAAAAACCGTCGGAGACACCGTCTTTTTTTTAGCGGATTTTTTTGGTCTAATGGGGCTCTGCCCCAAACCCCGAGATTTTTTTAAGGCATGCCCCCGCCCCTGAATAGTACGGTTACCGCCCGTTGTCTCGGTCGTACTTCGCCGCGTCCCTGGGGTGCTTGGTGCGGAAGTAGTCGATGAAGGATTGCTGTTCCTGGATCTGCCGTTGCGCCCTGGCCAGTTCTGCGGCCTGGCGGTTGTTGGCTCCCTCGTTGATGTCGGGAGTAAAGAGATAACCAAAAAACAGCCCTACCAGCAGCATTGCCCCCATTGAGTAGACCAGAAGCTTTGTACTCTCGTTTAGGCCGTATTCGAGTTTTTTGGGGATTCTGGCTTCTACGGCTTCCAGCCTGGCGGTCATTCGCTC
>JBGTBV010000064.1:0-12563 GCA_041749185.1 Daejeonella sp.
AATTACGCGTATTATCAGCAATTAAAATCTGCGTTAACCCTTAGCGGGATTCAGGCCAGAATGCCGTATACTATCTCCATTAAATAGATTTAATTGGTTGGTTTGTTAGGTGATTAATTGTATGGTGGTTTTTCAGGATAAACGTCTGCGAAATTCTGCGGGAAACTAAAATCTAAATTCTTTTTGTTTCTTTTTGAAAAGCACTGACTGCGCTGCTATTTTTGGCAATCCCGCTTTTCGTTGCAAGCACCGATGAAGGGTTGGGGGCTTTCCACTCCTATCGCCTGCCCGTCCGTTCAGGCGGGGGTTTATTTAACTCAGGCGATTCGCTTTAAACCGTAGCAATTAGTAATCAGTTTTCAGCTATCAGAAATTAGCAATGGGCGTTCAAATAATTAACAGCTAACAAAAAAAAGATACCAGATACCAACTAATAACTAACACTAACAGCTAATACCTAACTGCTGAAAGCTGATAGCTGATAGCTGATAGCTGATAGCTGACTGATGATGGCTGAATGCTGATAGCTACACCATGGAAAATAAAACGATTGCCCGCACCCTACGCTTGCTAAGCCAATTGATGGAATTGCATAACGAAAACGCGTTTAAGGTAAAATCAATGCAGAATGCGACCTTTAAAGTTGATAAACTTCCTTTTGCGATTGCGGGTAAATCGCTGGCCGAAATGGAGCAGGTTGAAGGATTGGGCAAAAGTACTGCTGCTAAAATCTGGAGCTTGATCCATAACAATTCTATTCCGGAATTGGATAGCCTGACAGAAAAAACCCCCGTTGGCATTGTCGAAATGTTGCAGATTAAAGGCATCGGGCCAAAAAAGATCGGCGTGATATGGAAAGACCTGGGCATTGAGAATATTGGCGAACTATATTATGCCTGCAATGAAAATCGCCTGATCGAGGCCAAAGGCTTCGGCTTAAAAACCCAGGATGACATCATCAAGATCATCGAATTCAGGATGGCCAGCAGCGGCCTTCATTTATACGCTAAAGTTGAAAACTTTGCCGAAACCCTCATCAAAAAACTTCAGCAAAGCATAAAAACTGAACTATTGAGCCTTACCGGCGATTACCGGCGTAAATGCGAAATTATTGATGGCTTGGATATTTTATGCGGAGTTAACCTTACTGAAGAAACAGTTGTACAAATACAATTATCCGGTTTAACCGTAACGAAGCAAAAACCAGATAGCCTGGAAACGGAAAACCTTGATGGCCTAAAGGTTTTAATTAATTTCTGTCCCGAAGTAAGTTTTGGCTGGAAGTTAATTCAGAAAACCGGAAATACGGATCATGTAAATAACCTGAAGGCTTTGCTTGGCGATGCCAATGTCTCCGGTAAGACCGAAACAGAAATATACGTACTTGCCGGAATTCCCTTTGTGGAGCCCGAACTGCGTGAAGGAACCAACGAGTTAGAGCTGGCAAAAAACAATGCATTACCCAAACTGATCACTTTTACAGATCTGAAAGGCAGTTTGCACAACCATAGTACCTGGAGCGACGGGCTAAACACGCTCGAAGAAATGGCTGTCTACTGCCGTGACGATCTGAAAATAGAATATTTGGGAATCTGCGACCATTCTAAATCTGCGTTTTATGCCAAAGGTTTAAATGAAATCCGGGTGGCGGCGCAGCAGCGGGAAATTGATGACCTCAATTTAAAGCTGGCACCGTTCAGAATTTTTAAAGGAATTGAATCTGATATTTTATATGATGGCAGGTTAGACTACAGCGATGACGTTTTAGCCAGTTTTGATTTTGTGGTGGCTTCTGTTCATTCCATTTTAAAAATGACCGAAGAAAAGGCGACTCAGCGTTTAATCACAGCGATAGAAAATCCTTACACCACCATTTTGGGACACCCTACAGGCCGCATGCTTTTAACCCGCGGCGGCTACCCGATAGATCATAAAAAAGTAATTGACGCCTGCGCCGCCAATCAGGTGGTAATTGAAATTAACGCAAATCCGCTGCGCCTCGACCTCGACTGGCGGTGGCACCAGTATGCCATACAGAAAGGCGTTATGCTTTCGGTTAACCCGGATGCACATCGCAACAGCGGTTTTATGGATATGCATTACGGCGTTTTAATTGCCCGAAAAGGAGGCGTTTCTGCAAAATCTTGCTTAAACTGCATGAGTTTAACCGAGATTGATACGTATTTTAAGACTCAAAGATCAGTTCGGCGGGCGAAATAAAGCGGCATATGAAAATTCTGATCATTCGTTTCAGTTCCATTGGCGATATCATTTTAACTACTCCCGTTATTCGCTGCTTAAAAAAACAGATCGCTGGGGTCGAAATCCATTTTTTGAGCAAGCCGAATTTTAAAAGCATACTCATAGCCAACCCCTACATTGATAAGCTCCATTTGCTGGATGCTAATATTTCGACAACCATTTCAGAATTAAAAGCAGAGAAATTTGATCTGATTGTTGATCTGCACCATAACCTCCGCACGCTCATCATCAAAACTCGTTTGGCTGCCCCATCTGTTTCTTTTGATAAATTAAACTGGCAGAAATGGTTTCTGGTGAATTTTAAAATCAATAAATTACCTCAAAACCATATTGTTGACCGCTATTTTGATACTATAAAGCTTCTGAAAGTGCGAAATGACGGTGCTGGTTTGGATTACTTTTTAAACGCAGATTATCAGATTGAAAACCTTTTGCCGGCCACGCACCAGCAGAATTACATTGCTTTGGTTATCGGCGCCCAGCACGCAACCAAACGACTGCCGCAGCATCAGCTTATTAAGCTATGTGGAAATTTTACGCAGCCGGTTATTCTATTGGGCGGGCCCGAAGACAGATCGAGAGCCGTTGAAATATGTGAGCAAACAGGAGCGCACGTGTTCAATGGCTGCGGAAAATTCTCTTTAGATCAATCTGCTTTTCTCGTAAAAATGGCCGCACAGGTAATATCTCATGACACCGGGCTGATGCACATCGCGGCAGCGTTTAACAAGCCTTTAATTTCGGTGTGGGGAAATACAATACCAGAATTCGGCATGTACCCTTACCAAACAGAACGGTCTGTAATTTTTGAAGTAAACGGACTAAAATGCCGCCCTTGTTCCAAAATAGGTTTTCAAAAGTGTCCGCTCGGGCACTTCAAATGCATGAATGCGATTGATGTGCAGCAAATTGCTGTTGAGGTGAAAAAGGTGCTACCAGAAATACCCATTGCGGCCGACCCAAACAAAAACGGTAAAATTTAATTTCATACCTTATTACAGATTTCGGACCCGCCACTAATTCGCAAAATTATGAAGCAATTACTCATCGTCAGACATTCAAAATCAGATAGAAATGACCCTTCCCTGAAAGATTTTGACAGGCCGCTAAATTCTCGCGGTGAAAAAAACGCACCCGAAATGGCCCAGAGATTGGTTATTCAGGAGTTAATACCCCAGCAATTAGTCAGCAGCCCGGCGTTGCGGGCTTTATCTACAGCCCGGCATTTTGCGAAGGTTTTAAAAATAGATCTCGATGAGATTGTTAAAGAACCAGCTATCTATGAGGCATCGGCCAATAAACTCCTGAGCGTTATAAACAAATTAGACAACCGATGGAATTTTACCGCCATTTTCGGACATAATCCGGGTTTATCTGAGATTGCCGAACAGTTGACCGGTAATCCGGAGTTGTATAATTTACCAACTACCGGCATGGCCTTAATTGAGTTCCCGGTTGACGAATGGAAAATGGTAAGTAGCGGCACCGGCAAGGTTTTGCTTTATGATTTCCCGAAAAATGGAGTGCAGTTGCCTTAACCTTTAAGCCAGTTTATAAACCTTACCGGGTAGTGCAGCGATAATTCCCTGCATCTCCATCCCTAAAATAGTCGCGGCAAGTTTACTTTGCGCCATTCCGCTGCGGATGGTCAGTTCATCTATTGCAATTGCGTCAAACTCGTTTAGTAGATCGGCAATTTTACGCTCTTCAGCAGTCAGGTTGAGCATCAGGCTTAGTTGCGGTTTTACTTTTACTGCGCTATCCCGGCTCCATCCCAAAAGATATTCCAGATCTGAAACACCCGAAATTAAATTGGCCCGGTTGGTTTTTATCAGCAAATTGCACCCTGCACTAAATTCCTGGTTGATGTTGCCGGGGTAGGCGAACACATCCCTGTTGTAGGAATTTGCCAGCTCGGCAGTAATTAGTGCGCCGCCTTTTAAACTCGCCTCAACTACAATGGTCGCATCGGCCATGCCGGCAATAATCCGGTTTCTTTTGGGGAAGTTCTCCCTGTCGGGATTTGTTTCTGACGTAAACTCCGCCAAAATCCCGCCGCAATCAATCATCTTCCCCGCAAGCTGCCGGTGTTGAGCCGGATAAATGCGATCAAGCCCATGACCCAAAACCCCTACGGTATGAACTGAGGTTTTAACGCATTCTTTATGAGTAGAGCCGTCTATCCCATAAGCCAGACCGCTAACGATGAGGGGGTTATGCACTTTCAGGTCGGCAATTAGGTTTTTGCAGATTTCTTTACCATACTCTGTAGCGTTGCGGGTGCCTACAATGCTAATCACTTTGGCCGCGTTTAAATCAGCATTTCCCCTAAAATAAAGCATTAAGGGAGCGTCAGCACAGTTTTTAAGTCTGGCCGGATAAATTGGATCGCTAATAAAAAGCGGATTGATCTTGTAGCGCTCTATAAAGCGGATCTCCTTTTCTGCCCGCTCAAAAGTCAGGTGATTTTTTATGGCCCGGGCGGTTAGTGTGCCTATACCCGGAATACCGGTTAACATGGCGGCTTTGGCCGTAAATACTTCTTCCGCCGAGCCGCAATAACTCAACAAGCTCCGGGCGTTCACAGTTCCAACCCCTGGAATAAGTGTTAAAGCTATCTGATGAAGTAATGACAAATTATTGGGCCGAAAAGTAGATCACAAATTTGTTGGCAAAAAAATCTTCATTAAAATAATCATTAATCGGGTAAAGCCGAATATTTTTCAAACCCGAATTTGTTAGCTCATCAGCCAGATCGCCACCTTTTAAATACAGAACCCCATTTTTTAATTTATTGCCAGACTGATTTTTAAATTTTTTTCGCACCCATGGATAGAAATCTTTAAGCTGCGTTACCGCCCGTGATACCACAAAATTAAATTGGTCGTCCACCTGCTCGGCCCGGGCATGGCTGGAAGTTAAATTTTTCAACTTGATGGCTGCTGCAACTTCATTAACCACTTTAATTTTTTTACCGATGGAATCTACCAGATGGAATTTAGTTTGGGGAAAGAGAATGGCCAAAGGAATACCCGGAAACCCACCTCCCGTACCCACATCCAGCACCTTCTCATCGGGCAAAAACTCCAGAACTTTGGCAATTGCCAGCGAATGCAGCACATGGTGATGGTAAAGCTGCTCTATATCTTTGCGGGATATTACATTAATCTGAGCGTTCCAATGATTATACAAATCGCCAAGAGCGTTAAACTGCTCCTTTTGGAGATCAGAAAGGTTAGGAAAATAACGGCTGATAATTTCAGAATTCACTTCTTAAACCCTTTTTATTTCGGTTCATTACGTTAGAGAGCAAATCGCGGGCCCTGAACAGTTGCGCTTTAACCGTTCCGAGCGGAAGGTCTAACTGCTGTGAAATTTCTTCATAGCTAAGTTCTTCAAAATAGCGTAGCCGTATGAGGTTTCGGTACCGGTTTGGGAGTTTGTCAACAATATCTTTAAGCTGCTCGTTCTGTTGCTTTTTGATGGAATGCTCTTCAGGGTTCAGCGTATCAGAACGGATTTGTAGCGGCCGGTCGTCGCCGTCATCATCAACCATACTATCAATAGACATGGTATTGATTTTCTTTTTTCGGATAAAATCAATGCAGTTATTGGTAGCGATGCGGAAAAGCCAGGTGCTAAAAGCAAAATCTGGTTTGTATTTCTCCAGATTCTCAAACGCTTTCGCGAAGGTTTCAACCGTCAGGTCCATAGCATCGTCCTTATTATTCACCATTTTGAGGGCCATAAAATGGATTGAATCTTTGTAACGTTGCATCAAATCGGCGTAAGCTTTCTGACTGCCTTCTTTGGCTTTCTCCACAAGATGAAAATCGTTCTTCGCATTTGCTGAAAAATTCGGGTTTACTTCCATTCTATCTTATTCTTAAATAGGGTAACGATGCTGAGAGCGAGCATATAAAAGTAATAAATGAAATCCAAAGCCGGAAGCCACCAGACCAGATCAGCACAATTAAGCTTTCGGAGTGCAGGCCGCCAGATCCAAATCTGAACGAGGAAACGAATGAGGAACAATGCCAGAACAATACCGGGCCACAGACTCATCACCAGTAGTGCGAACAGCGTAACATAAAACAGAATCGCAGAAAACCCCTGCACCATAAGTAATAGTTTATGAGCGCTTTTATACATTTTACCGGCACCCTGATGGCGCAACTTCTGCCTGAAGTAGGTACTCAGTGTTCGTTTCGGCTCGCTTATCATCTGCGCATCGGGATGTATTTCAATGACGGTGTTTGCCACTGTAGCATTCTGGTTCACAAAAAGGTCATCGTCGCCAGAAAGGATGTGCATGTGCGATGCAAAGCCTTTCCCCTTAAAAAACAGTGCCTTGGTATAAGCCAGATTGCGACCCACCCCCATGTATGGCCGGCCCGCCAATGCAAACGACAAATAGTTTAAGGCGGTAAAAAAGGTCTCAAAGCGGATAAGTCGGTTTAGCAGACCTGGAAATTTTTCATAAGGAGAATATCCGAGCACAATTTGCGTACTGCCGGTAAAATGCTGTTGCATTCTGCTCAACCACTTATCAGAGACCGGTTTGCAATCTGCGTCGGCAAAAAAGAGCAATTCATTCGTCGCGGCTTTTATTCCCAAAGTAACGGCAAACTTTTTACCGTGCTTAAACCGCTCGTGCCCGGCAATATTTACCACCTTTAAGTGTGGGTTCTTTTCTGATAACTCCCGTAACAGAATATCCGATCCGTCGGCAGAGCAGTCATTTACCACCACGATCTCAAATACCGGATAATCCTGGTTTAAAAAGGCATGCAGATTTTTATCAAGGTTTTCCCGCTCATTTCGGGCACAAATAATTACCGACACCGGGAGCTGCTTCACATCTTTAACGGTGTCCAAAACCTGATAAGAGGCGAGGCGTTGATGAATAATCAGCATATAGCATAGCTGAATAACAAAGCTTAACTGAAAAGTGAAGAATAAAATCTGGGATGAAAAATCCAAAATGTAAGGGCGTTGAGCAGGCGCAAATTTCTCATTTTAAACCAGAATAGGGCAATCAAATAAATTTATTTAAAGTTTTAGCCACTTACGTGAATGCGGCGCAAAGCATCTGCAGGGCACTCTTAAATTTTCTTAGTTTTGCGGCTCAACAGTAAGATTTAAAACGGGGCTCAAAAAAGCGTATGATCTCAAATTCAAATCTGCCAAAAGCATTAGTACAGATACAATGAAATTTAAACTGGAAGCCCGGGATCTGCATTCTAAAGCCCGTGCGGGCGTAATCAGCACAGATCACGGAATGATCAATACCCCGATTTTTATGCCGGTTGGTACCGCTGCAACCGTTAAAGCAGTACACCAGCGGGAGCTGGCCGATGATATTAAAGCGCAGATTATATTAGGCAACACCTATCATTTATACCTCCGGCCGGGGCTTGACACCCTGGCGCAGGCTGGCGGCTTGCATAAATTTAATGGTTGGGATAAGCCAATACTCACCGACAGCGGGGGCTATCAGGTTTATTCGCTCTCTGAAGTGCGGAAAATAAAGGAAGACGGCGTAACGTTTCGTTCTCACATTGATGGCTCAAAACACCTGTTTACCCCAGAGAATGTAATGGATACGCAGCGCATAATTGGTGCCGACATCATCATGGCTTTTGATGAATGTACACCTTACCCCTGCGAATATGGCTACGCCCGCCGATCGGTAGAGATGACGCACCGCTGGCTAACACGCTGCTGCAACCGTTTTGACCAAACTGAAGACCTTTACGGCTACGCTCAATCGCTGTTTCCAATAGTTCAGGGATCGGTTTATAAAGATCTCAGAAAGCAATCGGCAGAAGTGATTGCTTCTTTTGAGCGGGAAGGGAACGCCATCGGCGGGTTATCAGTGGGCGAACCGGCGGAAGAGATGTATGAAATGACCGAAATTGTGTGCGGCATTCTGCCGGATGATAAACCGCGTTATTTGATGGGTGTGGGAACTCCGGTAAATATTTTAGAAAATATAGCTTTGGGAATAGATATGTTCGACTGTGTGATGCCCACCCGCAACGCCCGCAACGGAATGTTGTTTACAAAAAACGGCTTTATAAACATCCGAAACGAAAAATGGAAGAATGATTTTTCGCCCATTGAACCAGATAGCGATCTTTTTGCCGACCGGAATTATTCCAAAGCGTATCTTAGGCACCTGGTGCATTCAAAAGAAATTTTAGGTGCCCAGATTGCCACGTTGCATAATTTGCACTTTTACATGTGGCTGGTTACAGAAGCACGAAATAAAATCATTTCGGGCGAATTTTACAATTGGAAGGAAACAATGGTTAAGCGGTTAGCACAACGTTTATAATGCTTAAAATTATTGACTGGTACATCATCAAAAAGTACCTGGGCACTTTTATTTTCACGCTCGGAATTTTCACCGTCATTATTGTTGTTTTTGACGTTTCAGAAAAACTGGATGATTTTCTGAAACACGAAGCCCCTGTAGACAAGATCATATTTGAATTTTACGCCGGCTTTATTCCCTATTACCTCAACTTCCTGTCTCCGCTTATTAATTTCATCGCCGTTATTTTGTTCACCGCAAAAATGGCCGATCAGACCGAAATTGTACCCATTTTAAGCAGCGGGGTTAGTTTCAAACGCTTTCTACTGCCCTATCTCATTTCATCCAGCATTGTATTTCTGGTTACGCTGGTCTTCAATTTATTTATCATCCCCGAAACAAACCGGCTGATGGTCAATTTTGAAAACATCTATGTAAACCCGAAACAAGACAATTCCCGCCGCTACACGCACATGCAGATTGACAAAAATACCTACGTGTACATCGAAAATTTTGACAACACCAGCCGCATCGGTTATAAGTTTTCACTGGATAAATTTGAGGGCGATGAGCTGAAGGAAAAGCTGGTGGCAGACCGCATCGCCTGGGATTCTGTGAAAATGAAATGGACAATTTACAATTATTCCATCCGCACTGTTGATAGTCTGAAAGAAACCATGACACAGGGGGCCAGCAAAGATACCACGTTAGACATCCGGCCAAAAGACTTTGAAATTTACGATAACCTGTACTCGGCCATGAATATGTGGGAGTTAGATGAGCGGATTAAGAAAGAAGAAATACGCGGCACCGGTGTAATGGCTAATCTGCTGCTGGAGAAATACAAGCGCTACATTTATCCGCTTTCTGCTTTTGTGCTTACGCTGATGGGCGTTTCATTATCATCCCGCAAAGTTCGGGGCGGCATCGGGTTACCGCTCGGTATTGGCATATTTTTAAGCTTCGCCTACATCCTCTCGGTTCAGTTTTCTACCATGTTTGCCCTAAAGGGTGGCTTGCCTCCGCTTATTGCGGTGTTAATTCCAAACGTACTTTTCGGGATTTTAGGCGTTTATCTGCTCATAAAAGCTCCAAAATAAGCCCGGATGCTGAAAGCCTTTCACCGCAGTTCTGCCGAAACCCGTAACCTGGTGATTCTTCACATCACGGTTTTAGTGTGGGGGTTTACCGGTATTCTTGGCGCTCTTATCTCCATATCTGCAACGCACCTGGTCTGGTACCGGGTGCTTATCGCGTTTTTAACGCTTTACTTCTATTTCCGTTTTTCAAAAACCAAGCTTCGCGTTAGCCGCGAAACCTTTCTGAAACTCTTCTTTACCGGCGCTATTGTGGGCACACACTGGATACTCTTTTTTCAGTCTATAAAAACATCTACCGTTTCTGTTGCTTTGGTTTGCCTATCGTCTTTAACGCTCTTTACCGCAGTGTTAGAACCCATTTTTAAAAAGCAGAAGATAGCGCCCGTAGACATATTTACGGGTGTTTTGATCATCGTCGGCATCTACATGATCTTCAAGTTCGAATCGCGTTATACTTTCGGTATTATTTCCGGTTTGTTGAGCGCCCTGTGCGCAAGTATCTTTTCAATCATCAATTCGAAACAAGTTAAGAACAGGCCAGCACCCATTATCAGCTTTTACGAGCTTGTTGGCGCCTGGTTTTGGATTTCTCTTTACATGCTTTTGAGAGGAGAATTTACCACGGAGATGAAACTTAACGCCAGCGACCTGATTTATCTTTTGCTTTTGGGCACCGTTTGCACATCAATTGCGTATGTAGCTGGGGTGGCGGTAATGAAAGAACTCACCGCGTTTCGGGTTGCCTTAATTACCAACCTCGAGCCGGTGTACGGTATCATTTTAGCCTTCCTGTTTTTCGGCAAACGGGAACAAATGACCGGAGGGTTTTACGCAGGCGCAGTGATCGTGCTGACCGCCATTTTTCTGTACCCGGTTTTAAAAAACCAGATGCTGAAACGGCAGCTAAGAAAGCAGCCAATCACTGAAAAAATTTGAAGAAGTGTACACTAAGTGTTTGTTTTACTTTCGCGATGAAACCAAAAAAAGCAGTCAAACAAAAAATAAGCTATAAAAGTCAACCGGCAGTTCAGGACTTCCTTTCTTCTCGCCGCTGCGGCAATAACTACTACTCATCTGTACTTTGCTTACGCGGATGATTTTCCTGCATTTGTGACAAGGCGGGCATCAGCATTAGCCAAATCCTTAAAGGAGCAATAACGATTAAATGCGAAAACCATCATTCGTATTTTTTGTGAATTTCAGTAAGATTCTGCAATCGAAGCTGTAGAATGAGAAAGATAAAAATTGTTGTATTTTGTTGACAGAAATCTCGCAGATTTAAATTCGCTTTTTGCGATTGTTGACTTGTTTTAGAGTAAAATATCAAACAAAACCGGTTTCATTCGTTCTTAAATAAAAACATAGTTATCTATTTATCAACAGTTTAACATGATTTTACATTATCATAACTTCAACAAAATTTTTCCAGACAATCAATTTAAAACTAATTAATTTAGCAAGCTCGCGGGATGAGAAATAAATACTTTCATAAATTACTATTAATCAGTGCTATCTATTTTTATACTTCAACATATAATTCATCAACAGCTCAGGCCCAGATTTTTGACAGTCAGCAGAGCCCACCTACCTTAAAATGGCAGCAAATCAATACGTCGCATTTCCAGATCATCTATCCCGATGATCTGAAGAATGAAGCGCAGCGAATGGCCAACACTCTGGAGTTCATCATTGCCGAAGTAAGCCAGTCGCTGCAAAAAGATCCGAGAAAAATTTCCATATTCCTGCAAAATCAGGGAACCGGTTCTAACGGCTTCGTCCAACTGGCCCCCCGCCGGTCTGAATATTTCACCACTCCCCCGCAAGAGTTTGATTATCAGGACTGGCTTAACAGTCTTGCCGTTCATGAACTGAGGCATGTGGTGCAGTTTGATAAACTTACCGGTTATTTGAGAGCGCCCCTGTTTGAGCAGCTCTCGCTGGCCATTTTCGGGATCACCCTCCCACCCTGGTTTTATGAAGGCGACGCCGTTGGCATTGAAACAGCCCTAACTTCCGCTGGTCGCGGGCGGCTTCCTTCCTGGGAGTTATTTTTTAGAACAAATACACTAAGCAGCAAACAGTACAGCTATTCTAAAAACTATCTGGGTTCGGTGAAAGACAATACCCCGGGGTATTATCAATTGGGTTATTTCATGACCTCTAAACTGCGGAGAGATTACGGTTCGCTAATTTTAGATAGCATCATGTCCCGCGTTTCGCGAAAGCCGTATCGCCCTTATAGCCTCAGCAATTCCATTAAAAAATTTACCAGCCTAAGTACCCGCCAGCTTCATGATTCTACCGTTGCCGAGCTGAGCAACCTTTGGAATGCGCAATCTGCAAAGGCGCTCACGCGAAGTTATGAGCCGGTAAATAAACGGCTTAACTCCACCCCTACCGATTACTTTTTACCCGTGCAGATATCAGCCAGTGAAATGGTGGTAATTAAACAGGGCAAAGCGCAGCCGCCAGCCTTTTTTAAAGTTGACAATCAGGGAAAGGAAACGCTCCTGCTGAAGATTGGATTTCAGGAAGAGCCTAATTTCAATTACGCCGCCGGAAAATTGGTCTGGGATGAGTTTCGGTTCGACAAGCGTTATCAGAAAAGATCATATAACGTTATTAACATCTATGATCTGAAGAGGAAGTCGTACCGGCAGCTAACTTCAAAAACCCGGCTTTTTGCCCCGGCCCTTTCTCCTGATGGCAAAACTATTGCAGCAGTAAAAATTTCGTTAGCGAATGAAATTTCTATAGTAGAACTGGATGCGGCAACCGGCAAGCAGGTAAAGCAATACCAAAATCCCGGCAACCTGATGCTGCAAATGCCCGCCTATAATTCAACTGGCAGCAAGCTGGTGTTTACTGCCGTGAGTACTGAA
>JBGTBV010000065.1:0-4995 GCA_041749185.1 Daejeonella sp.
ACCAGCGGATGCGTTTGAATTTCAGGAACATCTGGATAAGTTGGCAATTCTACCCGCAGACCAGCCGTAAGTTTTAACCTGGAGCCAATGGTAAAAGCATCCTGCAAATAAGCTGCGTACTGACGGAACTTAAAGGATGGAAAGGCTTGTTCGTAATTAGGTGACAGAGAATAGGTTATAGCATAATTAATTGGCTTTGCCTGATTTACGAAATCAGCCCAGGAAGCAAAGATATAATTACCGGTGCCGAATCGCTGAAAACCATTCTGGATAGTGCTTAAATCAACCTGCCCGCCCAGGGTAACCTGATGATTGCCCAGGTTCATAGAAAAATTATCAGTAAAAGAGTATGTTTTTACGTCACGAAGGTTTCCGAAAGTAAACGGCTCATAACCAAAAGTGGTAAACGCCTGTCCGTCTTTCAATATATCCACTAACGGGAACACCGACGACTCTGAACTCCTTGGGTCATTTTGATGCGTATAACTTCCTCTCAGGGTATTTGAAAACCTTGAGCCGAAGTTTGAATTTATTTCAGCAGCTAAAGAATAAAGGTTTTGGTCCTGGAAATAATTTGAGTTGCTGAAGTGCAGATGCTGAGGACTCCGGCGACCGCCGCCGCCAGGAAACTGGAAGTTAGTACCGGAAGTTGAGGTGCTTACAAAAAACGGTGATTTACTTTCTACCTGATTGTAACGAATGTTAAACCGGTGATTCTTGCTGACGTTCCAGTCTATACGAGCCAGCAATTTATCATTGTTGCTCAGGTTGCTGTAACCCTGGTAAACGCCGGGATCATAGCCGTACGTTGTAACCAGATAATTTCGGATCATATCCAGTTCCCCAGCCGTTGGGCGGGAAACATTGTTATTTGAGCCGAAGGGGACAGAAGGAGTAGCTGCGATGTTGTTCTGGCCAGGACTAATTTCTTTGTTTAGTTCAACATTTGCGAAAAAGAATAATTTGTCTTTAACGATGGGGCCACCAAAACTTGCTCCGTATTGTTTAATATTTAACGACTGTGGAACAAACGAAGTTCCCGCAACATTGTCGCCCTGCTCATCCTCCGTTCTGAAATTATAAAAAGCGGTTCCGAAGAAATTATTTCTTCCGGAGCGGGTAACCGCATTGATAGAACTTCCTACAAATCCAGACTGGCTGGCATCATATGGGGTTACGTTAATTGAAATCTCTTCAATCGCATCCAGGGAGATTGGAGACCCGCTGGCGGGCAGATTACTGCCTATTCCAAACTGGTTGTTGAAATCCGAACCATCCACGGTAAAGTTATTCTGCCGATAGTTTCCACCACCGATAGACGCTCCATTAGCCTGAGGAGTAAATTTGGTTAGGTCATTTACGCTTCTGGAAATAGAAGGTACGTTTAAAATTTCGGCACGACCGATGTTGGTGGTAGAGCCCGCACGATCAGCATTTAAAATTGATCTCGAATCAACAGAAGTAATAACGACCTCCTGTAAAGCGGTACCGCTCTCTTCCATTACAATATTTAAAACATACGGCTCACCCAACTTGACAAAAACATTTTCAATTTTTTGAGCCTGGTAGCCTAAATATGTTAAATCTACGGTGTACGGTCCGCCAACCCGCATGTTCAAAATGGCAAATCTGCCCTGCACATTGGCTGAGGTTGAATAGCGTGTTCCCGATGGCACGTGCACTGCTAACACCGTTGCACCCGGTAAGGTCTCTCCTTTTCCGTCTGTAACGGTACCGGTTAAGCTACTTGTTGTCACCTGGGCATAAATGCTCAATGCCGTGAATAACAAAACAAGCGTAGAAAGTAAAAACTTTTTCATAAAATTGTTTCTTGTTGTCAGTTTTTGAGGTTGTTGTTCAATCCCCGTTGAAATTTCCGCAAATATATAACCCAGTTTCGGATTCAATGTTAACTTAATATTAACAACTCTATAAGTTTTGAACATCCGGCGAGATGGGTATCTAACTCAGGCTAACTAAGCTGTAAACATTTTTGGCTGCAACTGTATTTTCTTAGATTTGGCCTCAACAATTCAAATTATCACTTAACACATTATATGAATTACGACATCATCGTTATTGGAAGCGGCCCGGGTGGATATGTGGCTGCCATTCGTGCGGCGCAATTGGGATTAAAAACAGCTATCGTAGAGCGGGAATCTCTTGGCGGCATTTGCCTTAATTGGGGATGCATACCCACCAAAGCTCTGTTAAAAAGCGCTAATGTTTTTGAATACATTAACCACGCCGCCGATTACGGAATAACTGTTCAGGATCCGAAAGCCGATTTCGCAGCTATAATCAAGCGCAGCCGCGGCGTGGCCGATGGCATGAGCAAGGGTGTACAGTTCCTGATGAAAAAAAATAAAATCGACGTAATTATGGGAACCGCCAAAATTAAAAAAGGCGGTAAGATTGACGTCCGCACAAGCGATGGCAGCACGAAGGAATATACTGCAAAAAATACCATTCTGGCAACCGGCGGTCGCTCACGCGAACTCCCGAATTTAAAACAGGATGGCAAAAAAATTATCGGCTACCGCGAAGCAATGGTGCTGCCGCAGCAACCTAAAACCATGGTGGTGGTAGGTTCGGGCGCTATCGGAGTGGAATTTGCCTATTTCTATAACGCATTAGGCACCAAAGTAACGGTTGTTGAGTACCTTGAAAATATTGTGCCCGTAGAAGATGAAGATATTTCAAAGCAGTTGCTTCGCAGCTTGAAAAAAACCGGGATCACTATCATGACCAGCGCCAACGTGGAATCTGTAGATACCGTCGGCGACGGCTGCAAGGTACATGTTAAAACCGCAAAAGGAACTGAAGTGCTGGACTGCGATATCGTGCTTTCTGCGGTAGGAGTTGCCACCAATATAGAAAACCTGGGTTTAGAAGAAACCGGTGTAAAAACAGATAAAGGACGGGTTTTGGTTGACGATTTTTACCAAACCAACGTAGAGGGCGTGTATGCCATTGGCGATATTGTAAAAGGGCAGGCTTTAGCACATGTGGCTTCCGCCGAAGGCATTATCTGCGTTGAGAAAATAGCAGGCCATCATCCGGAACCGCTTGATTACAATAACATCCCGGGATGCACGTATTGCTCCCCAGAAATTGCTTCGGTAGGCTATACAGAAAAAGCGGCTAAAGAAGCAGGTTACGAAATTAAAGTAGGTAAATTCCCATTTTCAGCTTCTGGCAAAGCCAGCGCCGCCGGAACAAAGGATGGTTTTGTAAAAGTGATATTCGATGCTAAATACGGAGAGTTTCTCGGAGCTCACATGATCGGCAATAACGTTACCGAATTAATTGCCGAAGTGGTAGTGGCCCGCAAACTGGAAACTACCGGGATGGATATTGTAAAATCTGTTCACCCGCATCCAACCATGAGCGAAGCTATTATGGAAGCTGCAGCCGATGCCTACGGAGAGGTAATTCATCTGTAAGGTATTGCCCAAATTGAACTTTGAGCTGCCTTTTAACAAGGCGGCTTTTTTTGGGATTATAGATTTACTATGAGCAAAATGCTATTGTTCGCCTTAAAAAAAAAGCCGCCTGAGAATTGCTTCCCGGGCGGCTTTAATAAAATTAACCAAAATTTTATCTTTAAGACACTCCAAACGGAGCAACCAGTGCTAATACTTCTGCGGCTGTTAAAGGCTCATCAAAAGCTTCGGTAGCTGCGTTTGCGCTAATCGCTTGTCCGTTTATTCCGGTGATCGTAATTCCGGCCTGAACCACATTACTTTCCGGTGTTGCACCACCATAATTTCCAGCTGCAGCAGGCACTCCGCTGTCGTTTCCACCGGTGATGTATGATTTAAGAGTAGGCACATGACCGTTGGCACGACGCATGTATCTGATTTTAGCCGCGTGGCGGGCTTCAACAGCATGAATACCCAAAGCGGCAGTCAAAAACACTTCCTCTCCAAGTAATTCTCCGGCACGGCCTTTATAAGCTCTCACACCGGTATCTTCCAAAACCTGGGCTACAGCTAAAAAGGTAGGATAACTTGTAAAAACTGTCGGAAAAGTTCCGCCGGCTGTAAAGTCATAAACTGCCTTTTCTGCAACCGGGGTTGCTCCAACAGATGAAATTACGGTCTTTAAAAAATTAACGTGGGCTAACTCGCTGTCGCGGATGATCTGAATTGCGCTACGATCTGCTCCGGCAGGGATCGGTGCAAGCACGTTTCCTCTCTCGTAAAAACGATATTCAAAATGCTCTAAGGTTAAGGCATACTGCAAAACATTAATAATGGTTGCCGGTACACTCTGGCCATAGGCTTTTTTAAACATCGAACCTATTGCTAAAGGCATTGCAGCCAGAGCAACTTTAGATCCCATGCTAAAGAAATCCTTCATGGCCTTTCTTCGCGGACTTAAACGTTCATAAACGTCTCCGTCAACTTTTTCTATTTCTTCTAATATATTTACAATATTCATGATCTTTTTATTTAAGAGGTTGGTAAATCGCCTGCGTTAATTTTTGTTTTAATAAATGGACCGGCTATAGCCAACACCTCAGCAGGAGAACGTGAGATATTTACGGAGTTGCTATCAACTTCGGCGCCCAAGAACGTATTTCCTGCAACAAGTTCTCTGATTAAAGCCGAATGCCGGGCCTCTACAGAAACAATCTTACCAGCCAGCAGCAAATAATCGCCGCTCTTAAGAAGGTAACCGGCACCATTATAGGCGGTAACTCCTAAATCTTCAAAGGCCATTGCAGTTCCCAAAACGCTGGTACGGCTGCTAAAGTCAACAGAAGAAAAATCTACTTCCAATCCTGGAATGGCCATCCCGCCCAAAGCGTTCTTAAAAAATTCGCGGTGAGCAATTTCGTGGTCGCGTATGTCTGTTAAAAAGATCTTCTCGTCATCAGTTGCTCCTGTGTAAAAAGATGCAACTACCTGGGTATAAAAGGCTGCTTCCAATTGCTCTAATGCGTACGCATAATTTAAGATACCGATATCTCCGCTACCTAAGTAAACG
>JBGTBV010000066.1:0-25034 GCA_041749185.1 Daejeonella sp.
TTAACACCGTGTTTGTGCCCACGGTTTATGGTGAGGTAATTGTTTTTTTGTTTTACGGAGTTGTTGACCACTTTAGATACTATATAGGTATACTGCTGCTGGTTTATCGTATCGGTTACGGATTCTAAAACTACGCTGTCATCAAAAAAAGACGTTTTTAACTGATTTTTTAGTCTTGCATTTTCGGCCGCCAGGCTATCATTGGTCTGGCCTAAATTGAGATAGCTGGTAAACGAGTTTACCCGTTCATAAGCCTGGCCTACCAGTAAATTTGACGAGTTCCAGGCAGTAGCCCGCTGGTAAGAGTTATTATTGATCAGCAACACAAAAGAAACAACCAGGAAAATGATCAGTAAAAAAAATGCGTTGTATTTGCTGATGAACATCCATAGGTTACGCATGAGGGCTTAGATATGAGATTTGAGACGGTAGATTTGAGATTTGAGACAGCAGATATGAGACCCGCTTGGTAATCTAAAATCTCCTATCTCAAATTATTGCATCAAAAATTTAAAACTGCCTATATTTTTTAATGCGATGCCCGTGCCGCGTACCACCGCCCGCAGGGGATCTTCAGCCACATGAACCGGCAATTTTGTTTTTGCAGCCACCCGTTTATCCAGTCCTCTTAACAAGGCGCCTCCGCCTGTTAGGTAAATTCCGGTTTGGTAAATATCTGCAGAGAGCTCTGGCGGAGTGATTTCCAGCGCTTTTAGAATGGCCTCTTCAATTTTTGAGATAGACGTATCTAAGCAATGTGCAATTTCTGTGTACGAAACCGTGATTTGTTTGGGAACGCCGGTCATTAAATCGCGTCCCTGTACCGCAAAATCTGCCGGTGGGTCTGAAAGTTCGGGCAATGCCGAGCCTACTTCTATTTTTATTTTCTCGGCCGTCCGATCGCCAATCATGATGTTATGCTGACGGCGGATGTATTGCACAATATCGCTATCAAAATTATCGCCGGCTACGCGGATAGACTGGTCGCAAACAATCCCCGAAAGGGCTATTACGGCAATCTCTGTGGTACCGCCACCGATATCAATAATCATGTTTCCCATCGGTTCTTCCACATCAATGCCGATACCCACCGCTGCCGCCATGGGTTCGTGAATGAGATACACTTCTTTTGCGCCGGCAATTTCGGCAGAATCCCGTACGGCCCGTTTTTCTACTTCGGTGATACCGGAGGGTATGCAAATAACCATCCGCAACGACGGAAAAAACCAGCCTTTGCCGTTGTTGATCATTTTAATCATCCCGCGAATCATGTGTTCGGCTGCGTTAAAATCGGCTATTACGCCGTCTTTTAAGGGGCGCACTGTGCGAATATTGTCGTGTGTTTTACCTTCCATTTGCATTGCCTGGCGACCGATAGCAATAATTTTGTTTGTAGTGCGATCAAACGCCACAATGGAAGGTTCGTCAACCACTACTTTATCATTGTGGATGATAAGGGTATTGGCTGTACCCAGGTCAATAGCTATTTCTTGTGTAAACCAATTGAATAACCCCATTCTTGCTGATTGTTTTTTTAGAAAGTAAGCAAAAGTAACTTTTTTTGTGGATGAATATTTAGGTGCAGCATTAGCCGCTGTTTGATCAATGTTTAAAATGCCGCACCCCGGTGGTAACCATACCTACTCCGTTTTGGTTGGCCATATCAATAGAATCCTGGTCTTTTATTGAACCGCCGGGTTGTAAAATCATTCCGATTCCGGCACTGGCGGCAATTTCTACGCAATCCGGGAACGGGAAAAACGCATCTGATGCCATTACGCACCCTTCCAAATTAAATTTAAAAGACTTTGCTTTGGCAATTGCTTGTTGCAAGGCATCTACCCTCGAAGTTTGCCCCACTCCGCTGGCTAACAAACAGCCGTTTTTTGCAAGCACAATGGTGTTTGATTTCGTGTGTTTGGCCAGTTTGCCGGCAAATTCCAAATCTCGAAGTTCTGTTTCTGTGGGCTTCCGGTCTGTAACAGGGGTCATCACTGAGGCTGTGTCGGTATAAATGTCCTTGTCTTGTTCTATAATTCCGTTAAGCAACGTTTTAAATTGCTTTTCGGGCATTTTTACGTTTTTACTCTTTAATAAGATTCGATTTTTTTTAAGCGATAATAATTCTAAGGCCTGAGGCGAAAAGGAGGGTGCAATCAGCACCTCAAAAAATATTTTATTGATCTCAGTGGCGGCTTCGGTGTCTACTTCGGCGTTGCAAATTAAAACTCCGCCGAACGCAGAAATTGGGTCGCAGGCCAGGGCATCTGTCCAGGCGTCTGAAATTTTATCGCGTGACGCCACCCCGCAGGCATTGGTGTGTTTTAATATGGCAAAAGTGGGTTCTGTAAATTCGCTGATCAGGGAAAAGGCCGCATCAATATCAACCAGATTGTTATAAGACAGCTCTTTGCCGTTCAACTTCTCAAACATCGCTTCCAAATCGCCATAAAAAACGCCTTTCTGGTGTGGATTTTCGCCGTATCTCAACTCGCCTGCACGTAGTTCACTTTGTTTGAATACCGCAAGCGGCTCGTTCTGGTTAAAATAATTAAAAATTGCGGTGTCATAATGTGAGGAGATATTGAAAGCCTGATGAGCAAAATTTCGCCGTTGGGCAAGTGTAGTATATCCGGCGTTTTCGGTAAGTATCTGCTGCAAATCTACATACTGGTGTTTTGAAGCAAGGATCAGCACGTCGTTAAAATTTTTGGCCGCCGCTCTGATCAGTGAAATGCCGCCGATGTCTATTTTTTCGATAATTGCTTCTTCGGTTGCGCCCGATTTAACCGTTTCTTCAAAAGGATACAGGTCAACAATAACCAGATCAATTTCTGGAATGTCAAATTCAGCAATCTGCGCCTGGTCTTCCGGTAAATCGCGACGGTTTAAAATGCCGCCGAAAATTGCCGGGTGAAGGGTTTTTACCCTTCCGCCTAAAATTGAAGGATAGCCCGTTAAATCCTCAACCGCAGTTACCGGTAATCCTAAATCTCTAATAAACATTTCGGTGCCGCCGGTAGAATATAAGGTTACGCCTTGCTGGTGGAGCAGGTGTAAAAGCGGCTCTAAATTATCTTTGTAGAATACTGAAATCAGGGCATTTTTAATCTTTACAGGATGGCTCATTGGGGAGGTGCTTGAAGCCGCAAAGATAGTTTTTTTGAATTTACTTTGATGGCCAATGAGCAGTCAAAGCGGGTTCTGTATCACCCTTCTTTCATCTTTTTTAGAAGTACTTCAATTACCCTGGGATAATGCAGATGTTCCAACTGCTGACCTTTAAATTTGATCATCTCCAGATCATCTGATTCATCTATATGAAAGCGGCTCTGATGAATGATTTCCCCCTGGTCAAAATGTTCATTTACAAAATGGATGGTAATACCAGATTCTTTTTCACCAGCCTCAATAACAGCCCGGTGAACAGCATCGCCATACATACCCTTGCCGCCATGTTTGGGTAACAAGGCAGGGTGCAGGTTTATTATTTTATTGGGATAAGCTTTTAGCAGATTTTGAGGCACCAGCCAAAGAAAACCTGCCAGCACGAGAAGGTCAGTACCCAGGTTTTTTAATAATTGAACAACCTCGCCAGTCTGGTAAAACTCCCTGCCGTTAAAAATATGCGATGGGACTTCAAAATTATCGGCCCGCTGTAAAACGTAGGCTTCCGGATTGTTGGTAAGTACAATCGCTACTTCGGCATGGGTGTGCGCCTTAAAATACTCCATAATCTTTTGGGCGTTAGAGCCGGAGCCCGAGGCGAAAATGGCGATTCGTTTCTTCAAATTTTAGAAATATCAGTTGGTGAATACTGTTTAATGTCTGCCTATCGGCGAAGACTGATGTTATTATAGATTGCCCCGATGCGGTTTCCTTCCTTTAGTCCTTCGGCAATTCCCCTTCTAAAATGAATACCTCCATATAAACGCGAAATTGCGGCCTCTGCTGCAAATTCGCTGAATTTTGCAAACTTACGGGGCTTTACACCGCTGGCCTGATGCGTGCGATCTTCAAAACTAAATTCATCACCAAAAAAATTGGCCAGAATCACCGACGATGCCGCAGACTCTACCGAATGACCGGACGCATACTCCGGAAACGGCGGAGTTCCCAGAATAGTTTGCCAGCTATTGTCAATATACCTGTTGATATACGTTACCGGCCGAATAAGGTTGTATTTGTATTTGTCATTCCAGCAGCATATAAATGCATCATTCAGCGTAACCCCGAGTTTTGCGTATGCTTCTGCAGCTAATGCCAGCGAAGATTTTTTCTGCTGAAGAACCTGGGTAAGTATAGAAAACGAATGGCCGGCAGGTGTAGCGCTTCCGCCCGGATCGTCAGACCAGAAGCGGGCAATTTCTATTTGCTCGGGCGTTGCGTTTTTTACCATGGTGTACGTTTCAAACGCCTCTTTGTAAAAATCAGAATTCTCATTGGTAGAAAAAGCAAATGGAGCCGGCATTTTGGCGTTCGAAATTGTTTCTGCCTGAAAAGGCCGGTTTTTGCCCCAATAGGGCAGCAATGCAAAATTATTATTTGTGCGTTCCCACATGCCGTCGCCGGTAGGAATAACATACGAAGTGGGGAAGTTCCTGAGATATCCTTCATCGCCGCCGTCGGTTTTAGACCATTGATATACGGCATCTCCAACGGAAGCTCCAAACGCAGCAGACCGGTCCAAAACATCTGTTGGCTGCACGGACTGAAATTCCAGCGTTAGTGCGTTTTCTAACGAATCGATCCGTTCTAATTTTGCGCCTACCGCGGATTTGAACATACCCCGCATACTTGCAGCTAAGGAAGCATTGGCTGATGCCGGCCAATAGTAAACTTCATTGCTTTTTGCAGCGGGCAGATCAGGATGGGCGTCAAGTTGCGCAATTAATGATTTATTTTCGGGTATTCCGGGTAAAACTGATTCATAAAGTGCGAGACCGGTATAAGCAAAGGACCGTGCGGCAACGGGCGGAGAAAACCCGGCCGTATGCCAAACCATATCACGTTGCAGTGAAAGCCATTTATCAGCGACAGCGGATGAGTATTCATGGGCAGTTGGAGTAGAAAAGTCAACATTTTTCGGATCTTTTTTACAGCCTATTGAAAAAATAACAAGGATTAAAATACAGGTAGAGATTTTTTTCATGATCTAAAATTTAAAACTAAACAGGGTCAAAAATGCGAATGGTTTAAGTTAGAAAAAAAACTTTATTGCGATGTTAATTCCTTGCAATCACAACATTTTTTATCAAAATAAGGTGTTCAAAAATGGCACAAAATTATAAGGCTAACAAACTGATTCGTTTCAAAGCTTGCAGAGCAGGTTCATGCCGGAAATTATTCGTAGAGCTCCATCGAATTCTTATTTAAATTCCAATAGGCATATTTGAGTTAAAACTGTAAATTCAAGTGTAATATTCAATTTTAGCATTCCAGTTTTAGCGCAAGTGTTATGCCCAAACCACAAACACCCGAGTCTGATTTCGTGATTATAGAACGCGAGAAGCAGAAAACCAGGCGACAGATGATGTTTTATTTGTTGCTGGGAAGTATTGCGCTCATCGGCCTTTTTCTGGTTTTTAGAAATGATGAAGGCAAGCGAAAGGTTAATATTGATATTTCTAAAGGGAAGTTTGAGTTCAGTATTGATAAGCCCATCGTTGAACAGGTTAATCAGACTACCCAATCGGCAACTTTACGCGGAGAGGAGGTAGATTTTACTACGGGTTCTATTAGTTCTGAGGTAATTGATCAGCTTCAGCAAGATAATGCGTCCATCTCACCAAATCAGTTTGCCGGCAAAAATCTCATTAATAAAGAGGGCGGCTACGTTTTAACGGTTGATAATCCGCAGAAATGGAACGTTCAGTATAACCCGGCGGGTTTGAATGACCCGATGACACCGATAAATATTATCACCGGCCAGGGAGGCGAACTGCGCATTACCCGCTCGCCTTTGCAGGCCGGGTATGATTTTGATACGCAAGTGGAGTATTCAATGCAGATGCTGCTGTATATGGGTTTCATCACTCAAATTCCTGATATTAAGTACGATGATACCAGAACCACCGCGTTTCTAACCTATAACAACCAGCAAACGGGCGGAATAAGCTATCAAAAGTTAATTCTCAAAAACGGAATGGTTTATGCGCCTACCGCCAACTACAACGGCATGAGCACGTCTGAAGAAGACAAAACCGCGTTGATTAATATGGTTGCTTCGTTTACGCCTATCGCAAATTAGACGCAATTCTTTCTGCCAGCGTTTTCTATTTCTATTGTATTTATAGATTGCCGCGGGCGTCCTGCTCTCTTTCAAGTGCTTCAAACAATGCTTTAAAATTACCTGCACCAAAAGATTTGGCACCTTTCCGTTGTATAATTTCGAAGAAAAGGGTAGGGCGATCTTCAACCGGTTTGGTAAATATCTGTAAGAGGTAGCCCTCTTCGTCACGGTCAACCAGAATACCCAAATGCTTTAACGGCTCCACGTCTTCCTCAATTTTACCAACCCGTGCTTCTAAATCATCATAATAAGTGGTCGGCACTTTTAAAAATTCAACACCCCGATTCTGAAGCTTGGTAACCGTGTCCACAATGTCATGGGTGGCAATGGCCACGTGTTGCACGCCTTCATCACCGTAAAAATCCAGGTATTCTTCAACCTGAGATTTCTTTTTCCCTTCTGCCGGTTCATTGATCGGGAACTTAACATACCCGTTCCCGTTGCTCATCACCTTACTCATCAGGGCAGAATATTCTGTAGATATTTGCTTATCGTCAAACGTGAGGATGTTGCGAAAACCCATTACATCTTCATAAAATTTCACCCATTTATTCATTTGATTCCAGCCAACGTTGCCCACACAGTGGTCTACGTACAAAAGGCCAACGGGCTCAGGGTTATAATGCGATTCCCATTTTCTGTAGCCGGGCATAAATGGCCCTTTGTAATTTTTGCGCTCCACAAACAAGTGCACGGTTTCCCCATAGGTATAAATTCCGCTCATCTTCACCTCGCCGTGTTCATCTTCCAGGGTTTGCGGATCCATGTAAATTTCCGCTCCGCGGGATGTAGTTTGTTCAAAAGCGTCGTACGCATCATCAACCCAAAGGGCAATAATCTTTACCCCGTCGCCATGTTTTGTCAGTTGTACAGATATGGGATGATCTGGTCGTAGCGGCGTAGTTAAAACCAGCTTTATTTTGTTTTGCACCAGCACATACGATGCCCTGTCTTTTACACCCGTTTCGGGTCCTGCGTAAGCAAGGCTCTGAAACCCGAAGGCAGTTTTGTAAAAATGGGCAGCCTGCCGGGCGTTACCCACATACAGCTCAACATAATCGGTGCCGTTAAGGGGCAAAAAATCCGTGGTTTCGGTTGAGTTTTCTATTGGTTGAGTTTCCATTGTTGTAGTATTGAGATTGATTAAGGATAAAAGATCAAAGAATAAAGACCTACATTCTCCTGCAATTTATTCCTCCTTGTTTTTGATGTCTTGTTCCTGTTCTTTAATTCCATGCTCTTAATTCCTGACGGCTGATAGCTGACACCTTATTCCACATTCACCTGCCAGCTTTTATGATAACTTTCGTCTTCAATCTGCAAAGCGTAGTCGGTAAGCATCAATGGTTTAAATGGGTCAATCATCACGGCAAGTTCTTCTGTTTTTTCTTTACCGATTGAGTTTTCTACCGTTCCCGGATGCGGCCCGTGCGGAATGCCGCCTGGGTGCAATGTGATTTGGCCTTTTACCACGCTTTTTCGGCTCATAAAATCACCATCAACATAATAGAGCACTTCGTCGCTATCAACATTGCTATGGTTGTAAGGAGCCGGTATGGCCAGCGGATGATAGTCGTATTTACGCGGCACAAAAGAGCAGATTACAAAGTTGTGTCCTTCAAACGTTTGGTGGACCGGTGGCGGCTGATGTACGCGGCCCGTTATCGGTTCGAAGTTATGAATTGAAAATGACCAGGGATAGTGAAATCCGTCCCAACCAATAAAGTCGAACGGGTGAGTACCGTACGTGTACGGAAAAATCATACCCTGTTTTTTGATCAGTACCTGATAATCTCCGATTTCATCATGAGTTATCAGATTGCTCGGCCGCACAATGTCCCGCTCGCAAAAGGGTGAATGTTCCATTAATTGCCCCCACTCATTGCGGTATCTTTTGGGCGTGCGAATGGGGCTAAAACTTTCGATAATAAACAGTCGGTTGGCTGCGGTATCAAACTCCAGCTGGTAAATGGTGCCCCGCGGAACCACCACATAATCGCCATATTTAAATTCTATCTGGCCAAAACCGGTTTTCAGGGTCCCGCTGCCCTCGTGTATAAAAATCACTTCATCAGCCTGACTGTTTTTGTAAAAGTAATCGGTCATAGACTTCCGCGGCGCAGCCAGCGAAATATGAAGGTCTGAATTTACCAGAACAGGCTTGCGGCTTTCCAGATAATCGTCTTCGGGTTGAATTTTGAACCCGATCAGACTGGTATGCCTCAGATGTTTTTCGCGGGAGATTTTCGGCTCAACCGAATAGGGCTCACCAAGGTCCTTTACTATGGTGGGCGGATGGGTGTGGTAAACTAAAGAATATAGACTTGAGAATCCTTCGGTAGAGACCAGTTCCTCTGCGTATAAAGCGCCGTTGGGTTTACGAAAAACGGTATGGCGTTTTGGCGGGATAGATCCTAAAGTGTGGTAAACGGGCATCGTAGTTTGAGAGTTGAAAATTTAGTATGTAAAATTAACGATAAAATGAGCAGAATGTGTTTCCGGCGTTCAGAGAAGGTAGCGCAAAGCAAAAAAAAGTTTCGGGCAAACTTTGAGATTTTATGGTTTGAGGTGCAAGTCTGCTTATTTGTTGCTTGCCGGGTTTGATGAAGTTCATTGTATCTGAAGCCAAGATATATTTTAAGATTTATTATTCAATTCCCCGCTAATCAGTTTGCCTCACTTGCCAAAGTAGTGCCGAATAAGTTTTAAACTCTTTTTTTGTTAGTTTTGATCACATTTAAGCACATTTTTATGAAATTAGTTTCTTATAAAACAGAAGACCGCGAGCATTTGGGAGTGTTTATTAACGGTCATATCCATAACTTAAATTCCTGCGATAAGCTTATTCCAGATTCTATGAGCGGTTTTTTAGCCGGAGGTGAAGAATTGATGGAAAGGGCCAAACGGGTAAACGAAGAAATTAAGTTGCGTAAAATTGATGCGAAACAAGAAGCTTTTTTTGAGCTGCTTGCGCCGGTGCCGCACCCCACATCGTGCAGAGATGGGTATGCTTTCCGCCAACATGTGGCATCCGCTCGCCGCAACCGCAATGCAGAGATGATTCCGGAATTTGATCAATACCCTATTTTTTACTTTACCAATCATAACGCTGTACAAGGCCCCGGCGATGTAGAATGCATGCCCGACCATTTTCAAAAGCTTGATTTTGAACTCGAGATCGCTATCGTTATCGGCAAAAAGGGAAAAAATATTAGAGCGGCCCAAGCCGATGAATACATCGCAGGATATATGATCATGAATGATTTGAGCGCCCGCGTTTTACAGATGGAAGAGATGAAGTTAAACCTGGGCCCGGCAAAAGGGAAGGATTTTTCTACCGTAATTGGCCCCTGGCTTGTAACTAAAGATGAATTGCAAAATTACAAGGTGCCCGCCAAGCCCGGGCATACCGGAAATAATTTTGATCTGAAAATGAAATGCCTGGTAAACGGAATTGAAGTTTCTTCAGGCTCGGCGGCAGATATGGACTGGACATTTGCCGAAATTATTGAACGCTGCTCTTATGGCGTTGATATCCTTCCGGGAGATGTAATTGGTTCCGGCACGGTTGGAACAGGCTGTTTTCTGGAACTGAACGGCACCGGGCTGCTAAATGACCCGAATTATAAAACGCAGTGGCTGCAACCCGATGATATTGTTGAGATGGAAATAACCGGACTGGGCCGGTTGAGCAATACCATAATTAAAGCCGATACAGACTGGTCTATCCTAAAAATTAAAAAGGAACTTGCCAGGTAAGTTGTTGATGTGTTAATGTGCTAATTTGCTAATGAGCTAATGAACCAAAGCGCTAATTTGTTGATGCGGTAATTGGTCAACGTGCTTTCCTATTCATAATTCTCAATTCTTAATTCCTAATTCTTAATCCCTGTGCTCAGTCTGTTAACCAGCGATCTTAAAACGGCAGAACTGCAAAACTATTTGCAGTACGCCATTGCGCCCCGCCCAATTTGTTTCGCGTCAACAATTGACAGTGCCGGAAACGTTAATCTAAGCCCGTTTAGTTTTTTTAATATGTTTAGCAGCAATCCGCCGCTGTGCATATTTTCGCCGGCAAGGCGGGTTAGAGATAACACCACCAAACATACTTTGGAGAACGTTTTAGAGGTAGCCGAATGTGTGATCAATATTGTAAACTACAGTATGGTGCATCAAACGTCTCTTGCCAGCGTAGAGTACGGCAAAGAAGATAATGAGTTTCTGAAAGCTGGCTTTACCCAAATCCCATCGCAACTGGTTAAGCCGCCCCGGGTTGCCGAAGCCCCCGTTCAACTGGAGTGTATTGTAAAAGAAGTGATTTCGCTCGGCAACCAACCCGGTGCGGGCAACCTGGTGCTTGCCGAAATAAAGATGATACACATCCGGGAAGAAATTCTGGATGAAGAAGGTAAAATAGATCAGGAAAAAATTGATCTGGTAGCCCGCCTTGGCGGAGACTGGTATTGCCGGGTAACCAAAGAGAATTTGTTTAAAGTCGCTAAACCGGTTCGCACAATGGGCATCGGTGTGGATTCTATCCCGGCGGCTATCCGTAACTCCGAGGTACTTACCGGCAATAATTTGGGTCAGTTGGGGAATGTAGAAAGTTTGCCCGGTGCTGCAGCGGTTGAAGATATAAAAACGCAGGCCGATGTGCAAGCAGTGCTAACCGAATCGGATTTAAGATTAAGAATTCAAAAAACACATATTCTTGCCAAAAACTACCTTGACGAAGGCGATGTACAGTTTGCCTGGAAAATATTACTCCTTTCAGTCTGAAGTTCCGCTTTCGAATTCTTCGTTTTCTTTCCAGGTTTTTTTAACAATGTTGTGAATTACCTTATCCAGATCATTTGAAGTAATCTCCAGAAACTGGATTATTTCGCGGTTAATTGGATTCTGGCAATCCTGTTTGTCAAATAAACTTACTAATCCTAAAATGCTGGCCAGTGGTTTTCTGGTTTCGTGCGAGCTTATCTGGGCAATTTCCCGAAGCCGCGTGTTCTGATCAATAATTTTTTGCTGAGCCCTTCTTTGGTCGGTTACGTCTTTAATTGCAACAAGCCTGGATCTTTTCCCGTTCAGCTCCACCATGTGCGATACCACTTCAACCATTATCTGTGTACCGTCTTTTTTCAAGTGATTCCATTCATTAAACAAAGGTTGTTGATCCGCGAAAGCGGTGCTTTCCAAAGCTTCTCTTAGGCGTTGGTGCTCCTCTTTAATTCTGATATCAAATAAAGAGAGTTGTAAAAATTCTTCCCTGGTGTAACCATACAGTTTCAGCGCCGCATCATTAACCATAGAAAAACGTCTGCTTTCCAATTCAAAGGTCCACATGGGGTTTGGGTTGGTAGAGAACAAGATTTTATAGTCTTCTTCTGATTGCATTAGTTTTAGTTGGTTCTTCTTAATTTCGGTTACATCCTGCAAAGCGCCAACAATCCGGATCGCATTTCCCTTTTTGTTTCGGATGATAAAACCTTTGTCAACAACCATTGCGTAGGAGCCATCTTTTTTAAGATAGCGGTATTCTTCAATCCATTTATTTGCAGACGGGTCTGCGATTGCCTGTTCCAAACTTTCCTGAACCCTAAAAGAATCATCCGGATGAATATTTGCTTCCCATTTGCGATCTTCTATTGGTTCAATTCCTTCAGACTGTTCATGATAGGTACCAAAACCGTCACCCCTGTATAAACGATTGGTTTTCAAGTCTAAATCCCAGATACTATCACTGGTAGCTTTCATCGTTAGTCGGTAGCGTTCATTGCTTCCGTTAATCTCCCGTTTAGCCTCAAAATTTGTAAGAAGCACTTTAATGATCGTGCCCAGGCGGTTCATCAAATCTTTTTCGCTGCCTGCCACTTCGTTGCCCAAGGTGTTAAAGGCGGTCAATACCGCCATTACCCGTTCGCCGTTCTCCGTTATGGGGATTGACCGCGATGAAATGATGCCGTGTTCCTTAAAAGCACTGGAAAAACCGGCGGTGCGTGCATCCGTTAAAACATTTTGAATGTAAACTTCTTCGCGGTTTAGCGCACAAATGGCGCAGGGCCCGTTGGCTGAATCTAAAGCGATGCCGTCTTTCGCAAGCTCGAAAATATCTGGTAAGGAGGGCAGGGAGAGCGGGTAGAAACGATCCTGTTTGGAGTTTACCGTAGAAAGAGAAATTTTCAATCCGCGATGAATGTGTTCAAATCCACAAATGAGATGATCTGCGATCTGTTGCAACGAAAAAGTTGAAACCGCATTCATTTCTAAAACCTCCTTTTCCAGCGTAAGCGTTAGCTGCTGAATTTTCAGTTCGCTGATATCTTTAACAAATACCGTTAGGCTGTTTTCATAAGGGTAGGCGGTTACTGATAGCCATCTATTGTTGATAACAGAGAACTCCTCAAAGTTTACAGCCGTGTTTTCTTCGAAAGCACGGTTAAACTCGGTGAAAAATTTTCGCTCTTTCACATCCCGAAAAAGTTCCAGCAAATTGGTGCCAACTTTTAGACCTTTCATTTTGAAGGTGAGTCGTAAAAGCGATTTGTTCATGGACGTTACGCACCAATCACGATTTATTGTGAGAAAGCCTTCCTGATAATTCTCAATTAAATTTTCAAAACGGTTTCTGTTTTCTTCCCGGGCGTTTTCGGCAATCTTTAATTCCGTAACATCTTTTGAATTGGCCACCAGACCATTCACCTCCGGATCTTCAAGAAGATTGGTTATGGTAGTTTCCAGCCAGCGGTATTCTCCCGCCGAATTAAGAAACCGATAGGCCGGTATCCTGGTAGTGTATTGATTTATTACGGTAGCGAAAAGCGTTTGCAGCGGACCCACGTCATCCGGATGGATAAAGTCGAATGCGTTTTTGCCGATGTAAAATTCCGGGTGGTGCCCCAGGTTAATGGTAACCGACGGACTTACATATTTGTAATTGCCTTCGCTGCTGAGGATACCCACCAGGTCAGATCCGTTTTGAACCATCGCCTTAAAACGATGTTCATTTATATTTTCCTTATTGATACCGCAGTCATCAGAATTTTTATCCGGCTTAACCGGGTTATTCTTCACCTTTAAGCCTGGAAACGGTGGTTTGGCCTGGAGATAAAATAAGCCTTCGTGAAGAGAGGAAGTCCAGATAAATTGAGTGAAAGACTTGCATTTACCCACTAACCGGGCCGCGAATTCTACTTTTAAACCGGAAGATTCCAACTCTGAGCCAAGTACCCGGCTAACCGTTTCGATATCATCGGGATGGATGTATTGATAAAGAGATTGATCAGTGAGATTTTCAGCACCACCGGTTTGCAACGTAAGGCGTTTGTTTATTTTTTGAAATTCCCCGATGGGGTTGACTACGCAGAGAATATCGTCTGAGAGGTTAAAAAATATATCCAGATCACAAGCTTGTTCCTGTAAAATTTGACCCATACGTAATTATGTAATCCCCTTTTTTGCGGAGAAAGTTATAAGCTTTGTTAACCAGCGTGGTACGGACGCTGCCAGGAAAAGTTATTGGAAATTACAACCCTAAAATGAGTTTCAATTTGCTGTAGCCGGTTTTACTCACCGGGATTTTATCCCCGGATTTGAGGATAGCGATATGTGTTTCTTTTTCATATGGGTCAATGCGGGTTATTTCCTGGACCTTCAAAATATACGAACGGTGCACCCGTACAAATTGCCTCGGGTCTAACATCTGCTCAAAATAAGCCATGGTTTTATTTTTGAGATAAGAGCCCTCGGCGGTGCGGATGTTCACATAGTCGTCATCGGCAGCAAGAAAAAGCACATCGGCAACCGGTATAATTTTGATTTTTGTCCCGGTTTTAACAACAATCCGCTCGGTTGCGGGCGATGGAAGATTATCAAGTAACTGTTTGGTATTCTGAATATTCTGCGCTGGTTCGTGCTGATCAACAAATTTTTGAATGGCCTTATCAAATCGCTGCTGGCTAAAGGGTTTTAGCAGATAGTCAATGGCGTGCTCCTCAAAAGCACGGATTGCGTATTCGTCAAAGGCAGTGGTAAAAATAACCGACGGCGGATCATCCACCAGCTCCAGCATCTCAAAGCCGTTTACTTTGGGCATTTGTATGTCTAAAAATATCAGATCGGGCTGATGCTGCATAATTGCCTTAACGCCCTCAAAGCCGTCGTTGCATTCCTGGATTATTTCAATTTGTGGCCAGTTTTGCAAATATTCGGCAACTACGGTTCTGGCCAAAGGTTCGTCATCAATTAAAATTGCCCGCATAGTTTAAAAATTATAGAGTGTAAAAATCAATCCGGATTTTTGAGCAAGCCGGCGCAATTATGTTACTGCGGAATTTTAACTCTCGAAGTAAATATATGGCTGTCAGCCTTGGTTTCCAATAGATCTGTACGTCCAAAAAGCAGATGGAGGCGTCGTTTTACTCCACTAAGACCGAAACCTGGACCATGTTTGGGCCTGGTGGTATCCGGGTCGTAGGGGTTTTGTACGCTTACATGCAGTTCGTTGTTTATGCAGTTGGCTGCGATATATATTATTACTTCACCCGTGGTATCATAAAGTCCAAATTTGATGGCATTTTCTACGATCGGTTGCAAAATCATTGGCGGAATCAGCATTTTCTGGCAAATTTCATCAGATGTTACCACGGTTGAAAGGCGGTGTCCAAACCGCACCATTTCAATATCCAAATATAATTGCAAATGGTTTAGCTCGTCTGCCAGAGATACAGGTTCCTGATCTTCTTTTTTAAGTGTGCCTCTTAAAAAATCAGATAGTTTATGAACCATTTTTCGGGCTTCTTCAGGTCGGCTCCCGATAAGGGCAGTTATAGAGTTAAGGCTGTTAAACAGAAAATGTGGCTGCAATTGCTGGCGCAGATTATAAAGCTCGGCATCGCGGGCAAACTTTTCTGCATCAGCCTTGCGTTGTTCTATCGCTTTTTGATCTTGTTGGGTATATAGCAACACACTGATAACCGCGGTTATCCCAATAATTAGTACGCCTATAAAAAAGCGGACCGGTAAAGACATGTATAGAAAGTCGGCATAATGTGCATCATCGTTAACCAACATCGTTAAACACCATTGGCTTGTAAACAGCCAGATGGTTGCCAGAATCATGCACCAGATAAGCATGTAGAGATACCTGTTTTTCTCCGGGCGATAGTATTTTAGGTTGTTGGCCATCAGCAAACCCGCTGCGGTTACCAGGCCGATGCTCACCCCGCTATCTATCGCGGCAGTTTTAAAACTGAAGCCATACCAGAACAGCACAATGAACTGGAAAACCATCGCACAAATTACATAGCGAACAATTGCCCAGGAATACTTTAGTTTGATAGTAGAGCTTGCCAAAACGTAGGTTTTATATTTGAGGGAATTTGCTGAGAGCTATGGAAAGTTAAAAACTTCTGATATCAATCCCCCCGAACACTGATGTACCTTCAATGATCAGTACTTTTTCTGGATTAGGATCGTTAGCCTGCAACCGTTTGTCTTCAATGCCCCCAAAGATAGCCGTCATTTCAGAATGAATGGTCCAGTTTGCCGGGGCAATAATTTTGGTCCCCCCAAAAACCTGTGTAACTTCCATTCGTACGCGGCCGGTTATGTCGGCCTGCATCAGGTTTATTTCTGATCCGCCGAAAAAGCAGATGATCTCCCCGCCTTTAAAATCTTTTGAGACCACATTTTTTTTAACCCCGCCAAACACAGAGGTTGAGTTCAGATAATCGTCGGACGTTGCATGACTACTCTCGCGGGCGTTAGCGTCAAACGGTCTTTCAGAATAGCTTTCTTCGCCGGTAACGGGGTCTACACGTTTATCCCACTCGGGTTGATTTTGGCCGAAAGGAACTTTTTTTGGCTTTAGTATAATCCATAATCCCAGCCCGATAATGGCCATCGGCCACACAAAGCGGCTCATATCAACGCCATCAATAATTTTGTCTGAAAGAAATAGAATGCCGAGCAGTATTAAAATAAAGGGCACCGGTTTTTGATAGCCCTTGCGGGCGCCGATGTAAAGTCCGATCACGATCAGCAACATGGGGAAGCTGAAAAAATACCGTGGTACAAAAAACAGGTCGAGTGATTGTAGCAGGAAAACACAGCCCACAGCTAAGAGGATAAAGCCGATTATCGTTTTCCCCGATTTATTATTTGGATTCAGATCGTTCTTCATGTTCGTTTCTTTTAACCAAATGTAAGTGGTAGGTATGCATTCAGCAAAAGCTAACTGGCAATAGTGTTTAAGTACTCGGTAAAACACCTAATTTTCTCGGTGAATGCGCAAAGGGGATTTTGGATTATTATCTTCGCTGTATGCCGCTGTCTTTAAACACTCAAATTATCTACCTGTTTATTATTGCGCTCCCTGTAGCTTGCATTGCCTGGACGGTAACGCACGAAGAAGTTTTTAGAGAACCGCGGGACTTTTGCGAACGCAAATCAAAAGAATGCCGCAGCCTGGTGCAGCGCAAATTTTTTTACCTCTTTACCTGCGAGTATTGCTTTAGCCATTATATCACCTTCTTTTTTTTGCTCATTACGGGTTACCAGCTCCTTTATCAGGATTGGCGTGGCTCGTTGGTAGCATTTTTTTCAATTGTGTGGATAGCCAATATTTATATGAGCCTTTTTGGGTTTTTGCGGGTAGGAATGAAAAAGGAAGGTGTTGAAGCAAAAATAAAGGAAGCCGAACTGGAAGAGTGCGAAAAAGAAAATGGTTCATAGGTGCGAAATTTCACAAGCTGGCATTTGTTGCCGCAGGGGTAATAAATTCCGGGAAATGCACTTCTAATTTTTCGGGCTTTGAGGTTCTCTATTTCTTGAAGCCTTTGCCGGATTATACAATCCCACAAAATGCATCACTTTAGAATCGTTTAAGGCAGAGAGTCTTTATATACTTTTTAGGTTGGAGCGGTATCGTCTTTTTGATTATTTTTAGAAAATTCTTTGTATGCAAACTTTCAAGATACTTGTCTTCTTCCTTCTTCTTGGTGTTTTTCAAAATATATTTGCTCAGGCAGGTCCAGATCCTTGGAAACTTACGGTGAATAGCATTGATCCCGCAAACTATTACGGCGTTACCGTTGCTAACGGGATGATTGGCATTGTATCATCTCCGGAGCCATTCAAGGTCAAAAACGTTGTTTTGGCAGGTGCGTATGATCAGTATGGCCGTGGTCGGGTCAGTAATTTTCTAAACAGTTTCAACCTGCTGAACATGAATTTAGACATAGACGGCAAGCGGATGGACTCCAAATCTGCTAAAAATCTTACGCAGCAGTTGGATATGCGTAAGGCTTCGTTTACCGGAAGTTTTGATTTTGAAGATAAAGCCAGCATCACCTATACTTATTATTCGTTGCGCCAGCTCCCCTTTACCGTTTTGATGGAAGTTAGCGTTACTGCAAAAAAGGATTTGCTGTTGTCGCCCTCAAGTGTGATGGAAGCGCCTGATGCATTGAAAGACGTTCAGAATTATTACAACGAGATAGACCGGCCGCATGTTAATATTGCGCTGTTAACATCTTCTGCCCGCAGTCCAACAGGTAAGCTTCAACTTTGTGCTTCCACCTCGTTCATGTTCGAAGAAGATCATCAGTCTGAACCCAGGCTGATCCACGAAATGTGGGACAATAACATGCACCTGGCCAAATTTTCTAAAAATCTGAAGGCCGGTCAAACTTATCGCTTCTCGGTTGTGGGTTCGTCTATTACCTCAGCTCACCATCCCGATCCGTTGAACGAAGCTGAACGGCTTACAATATTTGCAAAATTAGAGGGCCGTGAGCGATTGGTTAATTTTCATGCCCAGGCCTGGGATAAACTTTGGGAAAGCGATATACAGATAGAAGGAGATGCCCAGTCGCAGCAGGATGTGCATAGCATGCTTTATCACCTGTACTCATTTTCGCGGGCGGGCAGCGCATTTTCACCCTCCCCGATGGGGCTTTCTGGTTTGGGCTACAACGGCCACGTGTTCTGGGATACCGAAGTTTGGATGTTTCCGGCTTTGCTGGTGTTGCAGCCCGATATTGCCAAATCATTAGTAGAATATCGTTTTGAAAGACTGGAGGCCGCACGGCAAAACGCATTTTCTCACGGCTATAAAGGCGCCATGTTTCCCTGGGAAAGCGCCGACACTGGTGTGGAAGAAACTCCCGTTTGGGCCTTAAGTGGTCCATTTGAACATCATATAACCGCGTGTGTGGCTCTGGCAGCCTGGAATTATTACGCGGTTACTCAGGATAAGGACTGGCTGCGGGAAAAAGGATGGCCCATTTTGTCTGCCACAGCCGATTTTTGGGCCAGCAGGGTAGAACGCAACGGGCCCGGAAAATATGATATTAAAAACGTGGTGGCGGCCGACGAATGGGCGGAAAATGTAGACAATAACGCCTTCACCAATGCCGCCGCAATTGCTAATCTCCAGAATGCCTCTTCGGCAGCGAAAATTTTAGGGATGAAAGCCAATGCTGATTGGGCCTTGGTTGCGCAAAACATTCCGATTCTTAAAATGGAAAACGGGGTAACGCGTGAGCATGCATCTTACAATGGAGAAGGAATTAAGCAGGGCGACGTGAATTTGCTGCCTTATCCATTAAAAACCATTACTGATCCGGCTCAAATCCGCAGAGATTTAGAATATTACGAAACCCGTGTCCCGGATGAAGGTACACCTGCGATGACGCAGGCGATTTTTAGTCTGCTATATGCCCGCCTTGGCGACGGAGAAAAGGCCTATCACTTTTTTAAAGACGCTTACATTCCGAACCTGCTACCTCCGTTCCGCGTTATTGCCGAAACAAAGGGCGGTACAAACCCCTATTTCGCTACCGGTGCCGGAGGAATAATACAAGCAGTACTGATGGGTTTCGGCGGCCTGGATATTACCAAAGATGGCATAATTCAATTGAAAACCACGCTGCCAAAACAGTGGAAATCATTAAAAATAACGGGCGTTGGTGTTCAAAAAAAGACGTACATTGCTAATTGATTTGCAAAAAGCTGGTTCCATATCGCTGCTGATAATATTCCTCTTTAACATCGTGGGATATAAAGTTTGTTTCTTCTATTTGGAGCAGCAGGCAGATATTCGTCTAAGCGAAAAAATACAAACGATATCTGACTTTGACAGTCGTTTGATCGAGATAAAAATTCCCATCAATTTACCTTATCAAACCGATTGGCGGGAATTTGAATCTATAGACGGCGAGATGACCTTCAAAGGCGAAACCTATAAGTATGTGAAACGCAAGGTTCTTCGCGATACGCTGATCTTACTTTGCATAGACCATTCAGAGAAATCTAAAATTCAGAAAAGCAAAGCCGAATATTTTAGCCAGTTGCATGATTTTAATACCGATACATCCAAAAAGCAAGTGTTAAAGCAGTCTAAAGATGATTTTTTTCAGAGGAGCTTAAGTTTTTCTGCAGATATATATCCGGTTAACATTGAAACAGCTCGTGCTGTTCTCAATTTGCTGGAAACATCTTCCTATCATCCCTTCATTGAAAATCCGCCGGATCAACTGGCCTGATCTTCAACCTCCGCAAGGAACCATTTCTATTTCATAATTTAACTTTTTAATCATGAACCGATATACTCTCATGATTTGGGGTATGCTTCTTTTTTTAGCGGCATGTACTAAATCAGACTATAAATCATTTACATCAGACCCGGCGCTGTACCGCCAAACCGTTAAAAAACTCAACGACATTGTTCTGGAAAACAACTTCCCGCCTGTAATTGCCTCGCGTAATTACGCTTACGCGAATATTGCAGCGTACGAAGTAATTGCCGCCGGGAACCCGGAAAAGTACAACACACTCGCCGGGCAGATAACGCACTTTAAACCAGTACCGCAGCCTTCGGAAGGAACAGAAATTGATTTTCATTTCGCCTCGCTTCTTGCCTTTTCTACGGTAGGGAACGCAGTGACTTTTCCGGAAGGGAGTATGGACGCCTACGTAGAATCCCTTAAAACGAAGGCGGACGATGCAGGAATGCCTTCTGATGTCTTTAACAATTCGATAGCATACGCTGCCCAGGTGTCAAAGCATGTTTTAGACTGGAGCAAGGATGATAACTACGCCAAAACCCGATCGGCAAGTAAATTTGCGGTCAGAACGGAAGATGGCCGCTGGATACCGACGCCGCCTATGTACTCGCAGGCGCTTGAACCGCATTGGATGGAAATCAGGCCTATGGTTTTAGACTCTGCATCGCAGATTATTCCGCCCTCGCCGCCCCCTTATAACATGGCCGAAAAAAACGGCCAGTTTTATAAAAACACTATTGAAGTAAAAACCATAGTAGATAGTCTAAGCGCAGAGCAAAAGCACATTGCCGATTTTTGGGATGATAACCCCTTTAAACTGAATGTGGTGGGCCATGTGATGTTCGCAACCAAGAAGTTTTCGCCCGGCGGCCATTGGATGAATATTGTGGGCATCGCTACAGAGAAAGATAAAGCTGACTTTGACCGCACGGTTAGCATTTATGCCGAGTCATCTATTGCTTTGTTTGACGGTTTTATAAGTTGCTGGCATACTAAATTTACCACAAATTACGTGCGCCCTGAAACCGTTATCAATAAAAATTTAGACCCCGATTGGCGCACCTATCTCCAAACGCCGCCGTTCCCGGAGTACAGCAGCGGGCATGCGGTCATCTCATCGGCGACAGCCGAAATACTTACCGCAGCTATCGGCGATAATATCGCTTTTCGCGATACTTCTGAATCTGAATTTGGAATTGCTCCCCGGGACTTCAAATCATTCAGGGCGGCGGCAATGGAAGCCGGGATGTCGCGAGTATACGGTGGTATTCATTTTACCAATTCCTGCATCAAGGGAACCGAGCAGGGTAAAGAAGTGGCTGATATAATTATGACCCGGTTAAAATTAAGAAAAGAGGAGTCTAAATCTGTAAAGGTGGCAACTACGGTTGAGGCCTCCGCCAAAAGAAATTAAATCATGAAAAAGTTCATAAACATCAGACTTGCTGGGGTGATTTGGATCATCCTGGCAACTATCCCGGTAAGCGCATTTTCTCAAACCGAACAAGATGCACTGCTGATGCCCGGGAAAAACCTGTGCATAGCAGGCGTAGGCGGTTATGGTAGTTGGACAAATTATTGGGAAGGATCTTTCAAAAGGGATAACCAAAATATCGGCCGGGTTTCTACACGCTCGGCAACGCTGATGCTCAGCTACGGGCTTACGCGAAACGTGAATATCATGGCCTCGTTACCCTATGTTTCTACGCGAGCTTCCCAGGGAACATTGAGCGGCTTAAACGGCTTTCAGGATGCGGGTTTTTTTGTAAAGTGGCGCCCGCTAATGCTTAAAGTTGGAAAGCAGAATATTTCTTTTTTTGGCGTAGGCGGATATTCCAAGCCAACAAATAAGTATAATATTGACTTCCTGCCCATGTCTGTTGGCTTAGGCAGTTCGGTATTGAGCGGACGATTGATCGCAGATGTTCAGCGAAACAAGTTTTTCACAACCCTATCGGCAGGTTACCTGCACCGCTCAAATGTCAATATTGATCGTCCGGCATACTACACCACCCGGCAAATAAATTCAAACGAGGTTAACATGCCCGATGCCGGTAGCTTTCAGTTGCGCAGCGGCTTTCGTAGCCCAAAGCTTGTTGCGGAGGCCGCTTTATTGACCATAACCACCTTCGGCGGTTTTGATATCCGTAAAAACGACATGCCCTTTGTAAGCAACAAAATGAATAGTACCAACGCGGCTATCGAAGCTAAATACTATCCTTTTAACCAGCAATTAGGCTTAAATGCAAGCGCATGGCACACAATCAACGGCAGAAACGTCGGCCAGGTTACAGGCTTCGGTGCCGGAATACTTTATACCGTTAATTTAAAATCTAAGAAAACTTTAAATTAAACAGCCATGGAGAAATTACTCATAAACGCGTTTTATACAGTGCTCTTAATGCTTTGTTTATCATGCAACAAAGATATTATTGAGACTAACGCAACCTATCAGGCGCTGCAACCCTTAGCATTAGATGCAAATGCGGGTAACTGGAAACCTTTTATTGTAGGAGCTGCCGCAGATTTAACACTTCCCGCTCCTGCGGATGTTAGCTCTGCAATTTATCTGGCTGAATTGAAAGACCTAAAATCAATCTCAACCAACCCAACGGCAGAACAACGGACAATTATAGATTACTGGAAGGCGGGCAGTGTTTTGCGCTGGAATGAAATTATGCGGGAACTTGTGGCAAAGCATAATTTGGCACCCTACCAATCGGCAGATGGGACTTATCCGGTTCCAAATGCTGCAAATCCGTTTGATTATCCTCAGTTCCCCTTTTCCAGCCCGCCGTATGCTGCCCGGGCGTACGCCTATGTGAGCGCCGCCCAGTATGACGCACTCATTCTCGCCTGGAAATATAAATCGGAGTTTAGCCGCCCGGCTCCGTATATAACCGATGGAACCCTCACTGTTTCGATACCTAAAAGCAATCTGCCCTCGTATCCTTCTGAAGATGCAGTGATTGCCGGGGTTAGCTTTGAATTGCTGAAGCTTTTATTCCCGGCTGATATCGAATTTATTACGCGGATGGCGAATGAGGATAAAAGCTACCGTTTATGGAGCGGGGCTAATGTGCAAAGCGATATTGCGGCCGGCGATTCGCTCGGACGTTGGGTGGCCCGCAAAGTGATCCAGAGAGCCAGGACCGATGGAATGGCCACCGCCAATGGCAACCCTTCTATTTGGAAACAGTTAGAAACAGATTGCCGGGCCCGGGGCGAAACCCCCTGGCTGTCGCAGGAAAGTCCGGTGAGGCCGCCCATGCTGTGCCAATATGGTAATTTAAAGGCGCTGCTTTTCCAGCCTGATCAGATGGCTTCATTGCGGGCCGTGCCTCCGCCCGCATCAAACGGAAAAGTTATGCGGGAACAGTTAGATGAAGTATTGTATTATAGCCAGAACCAAACCCGGGAGCGCATGCGAATTGTTAATTTGTGGGCCGATGGCTCCGGAACTTATACCCCGCCCGGACATTGGAACGCAATAGCCAGCGAGGAGTTTGTGCGAGGGCAATACAGCGAAGTGCGTTGGGCCCGTAACTTGGCCCTGCTTAATGCCGCCATGATGGATGCAGGAATTGTTTGCTGGAACACCAAGTATTTTTACTTTAATGCCCGGCCATCGCAGTTAGACCCGAGAATTAAAACTTTGACAGGGCTTCCGAATTTTCCGGCCTATATTTCCGGGCATTCATCGTTTAGCGGAGCCGCGGCAAGTGTTTTAGGTTTCCTGCTTCCCGCCAAAGCGGAGGAGTTTAAAGAAATGGCTTTGGAGGCTTCAAACTCCAGATTGTATGGTGGCATACATTACCGTGCCGATTGCGAACAGGGATTAGCTACCGGCGAAAAAGTGGCCAAATTAGCTATTGAAAGGGCAAAGGCCGACGGTGCAGATTAATTTTGGCCGACGTTAAATCTCACCTGAGCCACGCCGTAAATTATTTGTTTTATCTTACCCCAGTTAATAAAAATAACATGAGAAAATTTACCGGTTTAATATTGAGTTTGCTTTTGTGCGGCACCTTGAACGGGCAAACCACCCGTGCGGTAAAAACACCCGATGCTATTTACGGTGAGCTGTTTACAAATGTTCAAATGCAAAAGGTGTTTGAAGATGGGAAAACGTTTGTTGACTGTGTGCCAAAGCGGAATCCAGCAGAAATTCTCACCGATTACCATACACAAAAAACCGATCCGAAGTTTTCGTTGAAGACCTTTGTTTTGACCAACTTCTCGGTGCCGGTAAATACGGCAGGCGCCTATCAATCAGATACGTCTAAAAGTGTTAAACTGCATATTGAGCGGCTGTGGGATGTGTTGCAGCGTCAGCCGGATAAGGCTGTAGAAGGCAGTTCACTTTTGCCCCTGCCAAATTCATATATAGTGCCTGGAGGGCGCTTTCGCGAGATTTATTATTGGGATTCCTATTTCACCATGCTCGGCCTGCAGCAAAGTGGTAAAATACAGGTGATGCAAAATATCATCGACAATTTTGCTTATTTGATAAATGAGTACGGCCATATCCCTAACGGAAACCGAAGTTATTATCTCAGCAGATCTCAGCCGCCATTTTTTTCACTAATGGTAGGCTTGTTAGCGCAATCAAAAGGCGATAGTGTGTTGAGGAAATACCTGCCGGTGATGGAAAAAGAATATCAATATTGGATGCAGGCTGATACGACCAATCTGAAATCCAAATTAGCCGACCGTTATGTTGTAAACTTTGAGGGATATACCATAAACAGGTATTGGGATGAGCGGGAAACGCCCCGGCAGGAAAGTTTTCGCGAAGATGTGATGACGGCTGCCGCATCAGAACGTGATTCTGCGGAGATATACAAGCACCTTCGTGCGGGCGCCGCCAGCGGCTGGGACTTTAGCAGCAGGTGGTTTGCAGACGGCAAGACGATAAAAACGATAGAAACCATTGATATTATCCCCGTTGATCTGAACGCTCTACTTTATGGAATTGAACAGACCTTGCATAATCAGTATGTTCTGCTCAAAAATCCGGCGAAAGCCGAAATGTATCAGGCCAGTATGCAAAAGCGCATTCAGTTTCTGAATACCTACTGCTGGAACGAAACCGACGGCATGTATTATGATTATAACTTCCGCGAAAAGAAGCAAACAAAAATAGCCAGTCTGGCCACCGTGTACCCTTTATTTTTCAG
>JBGTBV010000067.1:0-28147 GCA_041749185.1 Daejeonella sp.
CTAAGCCGTACAATGCACCTGCACTTTTACGAATTTGCACATTCCATAGCCGCCAGGCATCTGCACATTTACCCACTTGCACATTTGCACATTCCCTTAACCGCCAGACATTTGCACATTTACCCACTTGCGCATTTCCAAATCCTGTCAAATTGTTTTCTCAATTTGGTAGGAGTTTCTTTCCGGCGCATTACGCGAGATCAGCTCGGCGATAAAGCCCGTTAAAAACAATTGAAAACCCACAATAATGGCCACCAGAGCGATGTAAAAAAGTGGCTGGGCCGTTACTTCCCGGGTGTACCTGATGTGGTAAGCAATGTGGTAAAGCTTTTCGCCGATGATCCAAAGGGCGATAACGGTTCCCGTTAAAAAGCTTAGCACGCCAAGCGTACCAAAAAAGTGCATTGGTCGCTTGGCAAACTTGCCCACAAAAAATATCGACAGGAGATCTAAAAAGCCGTTAACAAATCGGCTGAACCCGAATTTGGTTTTTCCGTATTTGCGGGGCTGATGCGCTACCACTTGTTCGCCGATTTTTTTAAAGCCGGCCCATTTCGCAATTACCGGAATGTAACGGTGCATTTCGCCGTACACTTCAATGCTTTTAACAACCTCTTTACGGTAAGCTTTTAGGCCGCAATTAAAATCGTGAAGATTTTTAATTCCCGACATACTTCGGGTAACCGAATTAAAAAACTTGGTGGGGATGGTTTTGCTGAAGGGATCATAGCGTTTTTGTTTCCAGCCGGATATCAAATCAAGGTCTTCCTCGCGGATGCGCCGGTATAATTCAGGAATTTCTTCGGGACTGTCTTGCAAATCGGCATCCATGGTAATAATTACGCTACCCTGAGCAGCTTCAAAACCAACGTTCAAGGCAGCAGACTTCCCATAGTTCCTGCGAAACCGAATGCCTACAATTTCGGGATTTTCCGCTTTCAGCGCTTCAATTACCTGCCAGGAGCCATCGTCGCTGCCATCATCAACCAACACTATTTCATAACTGAATTCATTCTCAAGCATCACCCTTCCGATCCATTCGGTAAGCTCGGGCAATGATTCGGCCTCGTTAAATAAAGGTACAACTACAGAAATGTCCATTTCCTAATAATGATGCTGGGATTTTGCGCTTACGGCAATTGTATTAAAAACAAAAACGTGCAAATTTTATCATTAAAATTGATAAAACCTGCACGTTTAAAAACTCAGGTGATCTACTCCTCTGTGTTCTGAATAAAAACCGGAGGCTCTTTCTTAAAAATAGCCGCGAAAATAAGAGACATGATAAATTGTATAAGCACGGCTATTCCAAAATTCTTGGCCAGGTCTTTCAAAGTCGGATCAAACTGCCCCCGCATACTTTCCAACTGCCGCTCAATGGCCTCATCAATTTGCTCCTGCTGCATACCCATGTTTTCAAAAGTTTCGGTAAGACCGGTTGTGATGTGCCCTGATATAGTTTCGAAAGCATTTGGCTCAATAACCTTGTAAAAAACATAGTTGAATGCCATACTTAAAACTCCAGCAACAAAAGCCATAATGAAAATGCCTTTCAAGGCTGTTCTGAAACTCCAGTAACCTCCTATTTTTTTTCGGAGATCAAGAGTAAAATAAATGTACAAAGCCAACGACACCACTAGCAGCCCAATTCCAAAAAAGATTGAGCCCATCATTTGAGGCGCCACGTAATAGGTTAAAATACCCAAAACTGAGGCCAGCACTCCGATAATGAGCCCGTTGGTGATAGCCATTTTTTTTAGATCCTGTAAGTTTGATTCCATGAAATTTGAGTTTAGGTTTAATTATTTTGATTTATTATAAGCAACAAGGAGCCCGTAAACAGCGGGGTCAAATCCGGGAGCCGGACTGTGAGTTTTAAAAACCACCATTTCCTGCTCATCAGGATCGGGGTTTCTAAAAAAAGCCATAATGGGATAGAAAAGCTCTTTCAACTCTGAAGATTCTGGAAGAGTGGCGGCCACGCGGGATATTTCTTCTAAACTGCTTTCAATGAGTATTTGGTTGGCGATCACTTCTTCGTAAATGCGGTGCTCATCCTGAAACTCATCTTCATCAACCAGCAAAAACTCGCGTAAAAAATCATCCAGCTCAGGTTCCAATCCTTCATCGCCACACTCCTTTATATACAGCAACAGGTTCAGAAGTTCAGTACCGCGATCTATGGTTTCCTCTTCAATATCTTCCCATTCTTCTGAAGCCAAATAATCTTCCTCCAGCTTCTGCACATCTTCAGTAAAAAAATTAATCAGCAAAAGATCAAAAGCAATTTCCCTTAATTCTTCAAAAGAAGGCTGCTCATCAAACACCTCGTCAAGGAGTGATACTTTGCCCAGAAAATCCAGCTCCGCGTTAAAAACGCTGACAACTTTTTCTGTAAATGCAGCGCCACCATCCGGCCCGGCCTGCGAAAACTGCAAAAGAGCTGCTTTCAATGATTGTTGAACGCTTGCATTCATAATTCTAATGTTTAAGATAGGAAGTTTTTACAATTGTTACTTACGAAGGTTACTTTACCCTTCAATTTTTGACCAAGCAAAGGCGAATTTACGGATCGGGAATAGTTGTTCGTAAGATTAAATTCCCAGTCGGCGTCGGGGTTGAACATTACCAGATTTGCCCGCTCGCCCGCTTTTATTTGCGGCACTTCGATTTCTAATATCCGGCGGGGATTTAGAGCCATTTTCTCTACAATTACATCAGGAGATAATCCCGCTTTCAAAGCCAGCGATAAGGCCGTTTGCAATCCGATGATGCCATAGTCGGCAATCTCAAATTCTACGTTTTTACATTCTGATTCCAGCGGTGTGTGTTGAGATACGATGGCGTCAATGGTTCCATCATTCAAACCCATTAGAAGCGCTGCCGTATCGCCCTGGCCGCGAAGGGGCGGTTTCACTTTAAAATTACTATCAAAACCGGCCAATGCTTCATCTGTAAAGATCAGATGATGCGCCGCCACATCGCAGGTTACCCTGATGCCTTTTTTACGTGCCTGGCGGATAAGATCAACGCTTTTTGCGGTGCTGATGGTTGAAAAGTGAATGGGTGATTCGTTATACTCGGCCAGATACAGGTCGCGGATGATCATCAGCTCTTCGGCCAGGGCCGGATTGCCCGGCATGCCCAGTAATGTGCTCATCACGCCTTCATTCATTTTGCCCTTGCCGGCGATGTCTTTATCTTCGGCGTAAGCCATAATTAAACCGTTAAAGCCTTTGCTGTATAAAAGCGCCCGGCTCATTAACCCGGCATCGGCTACCGGTCGGTCGCCGTCGGTAAAAGCTACCGCTCCTGCCATTTTCATATCGTATAGTTCGGCCAATTCGCGGCCTTCCCGGTTATGGCTCAGGCTTCCCAGAGGATAAACATCCAGCAGGCTGCCTCTTGACTGGTTGATTAGGTAAAGCACTTCACTTTTGGAGTGTACGGGTGGCCGCGTGTTGGGCATTAATGCCAGCCCGGTAAACCCGCCGGCTATAGCGGCCATGCTCCCGCTTTCCATGCCTTCGCGGGTCTCAAATCCGGGTTCACCGAAATTTGCGTTCAGATCAAAAAATCCGGGAGAAAGAAACTGTCCTTCCCCGTTCAAAACCGTATATGACGAATTCGGAACGATGCTTTGTCCAACTTCGGTTATCAGCCCGTCGGCAATTAATACATCCGCTTCGGCAGGATAAAGGTTCTTCTGGCCGTTGAGTATGGTAACGTTTTGAATGAGTAATTTATCCATTGTTTCTATCCGCATTTCCGTTCAGGATTTTGCCGGTTGCCATTGCTTTGTACCGCCGCCGTCCTGAACGGAGAGAAATCGTAAGAGTAAGATTTCGGCCGCAAGGCATAACAGCGCTAAAATTATACAAAGTTTCCATAATTGTATTCCCTCATTGGCAGCGGTGACTGCACTTTGCACCGCCCCATCCGTTGAATCAATAAAGGTTGTTTGCTTAGGAGGCAATGTAGACAGCAATGCTTCATCTCTGGCGTAAGAAAGGTCAGATTCGCCAGCCGGGTGATTGAACGACAAATAGGTTAGCAAGCTGTCGCCTTTTAATAACTGGTAGTTGCCGGGTTCTTTGAGTTGATCTTCAACATAAATCTGCGTGGTATTTTCGGTTTGCCGCACATCTGGTATTGCTTCAAAGCTGTTGTGTTTAAGCCGGAGGGTTTGCGAATTGTTCAGGGTAATGTTGGGTATTTCGGCAGCCCGATCTTTGCCCAGCGTAAAATACAAACGCTGATCATTTGAGCTTAACAAGGCTAATTGGTACATAATCGGGACAAAAAGAGAATGCCTGGCGAAATTTCCGGCGCTGTCGTCCAGCGGCACGGCCGAAAGATAAACACGCCCTTTCCCAACTTTATATTCGCTCAAAAATGCCTCGCCACCCGGCAGAGCAAGTAAATTTTGCCGGTTGGTATTACTCGCAGCGGTAAAGCTCAAATACTTTTTTACCTGCGGCAAATCAATATTCTGCGGAATTATCTCAAAAACCCCCTGAAAAACCGGGTGCCGCAAATTAATGGTCGTCACCTTTTTATCGGCAACAAGCGTTTGCCCCGCAAGATCGGTTTGTAAGGTGTTAAGCAAGTTGTTCAGAGAGGCGTTGCTGCCGTTTAAAGCGGGAAGTACAAGAAGATTTCCACCCCGCTCTGCAAAAGCTTTTAATTGTTGAACCAAGCCGCTTGGAAATTCGGTCATCTCATCCAAAATAACCAAAGGGTAAGTTGAAATTTCTGAGTAATTGATATTGCCGGCCGGCGAATTTTTCAGTTTGAAATAGCTATCAGAATTGTAAACAGCCTGAATATACGGGTTGGGATTAGTGCCATTTACCACGAGCACATTAAGTTGAGGCCGCACGTTAAAACTAAAATAAAACCGGTCATCAAACACCACCGGATAATCTGTCACAACTATTTCGGCAAACTGCTGGCCTGCCTCCAGGCCGCTGAAAGATAACGTATCGGTTGCGCTGCCGCGAGCGGCTATATCCATATTGCCAATGGCTCGTTGCCGGCCGTTTATCAATAGCTTTAGCGGAACGCCTTTGGCTGCCTGAGTAGAATTGTTGCGCAGCCGGGCAACCAGTTTTCCGGCTTCGCCCGGACGTTTAACAGCAGCAACAAACCAAACCGAATCTACCGAAACGTTTGGCAAATCATTGGCTGTAACCCGCAATAGCCGTACAGAGACTGCACTGTCTATCTGGATTTTGTTGTCGGGCATCATATTGTTTTGAAAATCAGAAATCAAGAAAACGGCTTTGTCAGCATTGGGTTCTGATGCAGAAATATCCTGCTGACGGCCTACTATTTGCCCGATATCTTTTGCTGCGGCACTGATCTTGACTTCATCAACCGCGTTTGCAAAACTTTCGTAATCAAGCAAGCGTTGGTGCCGGCCCTCAAAATCATTGGTAAGAAGCTGAAATCTATCATTCGGGCTGTACGCCGATGCGACTTCTTTTGCCCGCCGCCGGGCCTCATCAAGTAAAGTGCCCTGCCGGTTTACGCCTTCCATACTGTAAGAATTATCAATATAGATGCTTACAATTTTCTGGCGTGAAGCCTCCCCGGAACTGCTGCTAATTAAATACGGCCGGGCGAATGCGAGCACCAGAAAAATGATGGCAAATATTCGGGAAGCCAGTATAAGGCGATTTTTTAAATTTTTGCTTGAGGCGGTTTGTTCCTGCACCGATTTTAAAAACCGAACATTGCTGAAATAAACCTTTCGGAACCGGCGGAAATTAAATAAATGAACAATGATGGGTATGGCGATAGCCAGCAGGGCAAACAAAAATGAGGGGAACAGAAATCTCATCAGCTCAAAATTAATGATAATTAAGCTGGTGGCAAACTTAAAAGTTTATCCGGGCAATAACCTGAAACCGTAAAACTTGTGTCAAACTGAATGGAAAGCTGTTCGTGACGAAATAAATAGCTTTGAATATACATCCCGATCTGTATATTTGCCTGCCTTCCATTTTTAGCGATAGGCCAGACAAGATGGTTAAAGTTAATTCACATCACGTACATTTTCATCATCGCCATCAGCGGCGATAAAAATACTTGTGCGTTTCCGGTGTGAAACATAATTCTTTAAATTATTTACTGGTCTAATCTTTTCAATTTGAAAACCTTAAAAATTGCTATCCAAAAATCGGGCAGATTAAACGAAAAATCCGTCGAACTTCTAAAAAATTGCGGTCTGAGCTTTGAGAACTACAAAAGCTCATTAATTTCTACTGTATCCAATTTTCCTTTAGAAATTCTTTTTTTGCGAGACGATGACATACCCGAATATGTGCAGGATGGCATTGCCGATATTGGCATTGTTGGACAAAATGTAATTGCCGAAACCGGCGTGGATGTGGCAGTGCTGCAGGAACTTGGTTTTGGAAAGTGTACGCTGAAACTGGCCGTGCAACATAACTCAGACATTCGGTCAGTTAGCCAATTGGAAGGAAAATCTATCGCAACCTCCTACCCGGTAATCCTCAAAAAATTTCTTGACGATAACCAAATCAATGCCGATATCCGAACCATTTCAGGCTCGGTTGAAATTTCGCCAGGTTTAGGATTGAGCGATGCTATTTTCGACATCGTGTCAACCGGCGGCACGCTGAAGAGCAATGGTTTAAAGCCCTTCGCAGATGTAATGACTTCGCAAGCCCTGCTGATCGGCAGAAAAGGGGTGGAAGCAGAGCCGCATGTACAGGAACTGATGCAGCGGGTACAATCTGTTCTCAGAGCTAAAGAAACCAAATACGTGGTGTTAAATATTGAGAAAGCCAACCTGGAAAAGGCCATCAAATTATTGCCCGGAGTGAAGAGTCCAACGGTTGTTCCGCTGGCAGATGCCGGCTGGGTTGCTGTTCATACGGTCATCCCCGAGCGTGATTTTTGGGAAAAGATAAACCTTCTGAAGACCGCCGGAGCCCAGGGAATTGTGGTAATGCCGATTGAGAAAATCATTCTTTAGGCCATTAACTTATAATTAATACGATAATTTAAAATGCTAACTATCTACAACTTACGTAATCTATCTGAATCAGAAGTTGACGATCTTTGCAGGCGTAACGAGGATGAACACAGAATGATTGAAGACTCGGTGAAAGCGATTATCGAAGAGGTTAAAACCAGTGGCGATTCTGCCTTGAGAAAATATGCCGAACAGTTTGATAGAATAGAACTTAACGACTTGTTTGTTGGCCACCAGACGCTCGGGGAATTAGCGGCCACCCTGCCTGATTTTCAGAAAAAAGCGTTGGACACCGCCTACTCCAATATTCATAATTTTCATCTAAGCCAGGTATTAAAAGAAGAACTGATAGAAACCATGCCCGGCGTATCCTGCTGGAGAGACAGCCGGCCGATTGAAAAAGTGGGACTATACATTCCGGGCGGTACCGCGGTGCTGCCCAGTACTTTTTTGATGTTAGGCATCCCTGCGAAAATCGCAAATTGCAAAGAGCTTATTGTTTGTTCACCACCGCAAAAAAACGGTTTAGTGAATGCCAGTATTGCCTATTGTGCCGGCTTGCTGGGTGTAGAGCGAATCTTTCTGGCCGGCGGTGCGCAAGCTGTTGCGGCAATGGCTTACGGAACGCGAACTATTAGCCGGGTTGATAAAATATTCGGGCCGGGAAACCAATATGTAACCACTGCGAAGAAAATTATTCAATCCACCACCACCACAGCTATTGATATGCCGGCCGGACCTTCAGAAGTTTTGATTATCGCAGACGAGCATTCAAATCCTATTTTTGTCGCTGCCGATTTGTCAGCACAGGCCGAACACGGAACTGATAGTCAGGTAGTTTTGGTTTCTACTTCAAGTAAATTGATAGCTGATGTTGCACGGGAGTTGGAAAGTCAATTGACGGCCTTACCCCGGGCGGAGATCGTTAAAAAAGCACTTAAAAACTCGTTTGCCCTATTGGCAAACACGCTGGAAGAAGCAATGGATTTCAACAACCGATACGCCCCCGAACATTTAATTTTGGCTACCGAAAACTGGCAGCAGTTGAGCGATCGCATCATTAACGCGGGTTCGGTATTTTTAGGACCGTACACACCCGAAAGTGCCGGGGATTATGCCTCCGGGACAAACCATACTTTGCCAACCGGAGGTTATGCAAAAGCCTACTCCGGCGTTTCTGTAGATTCGTTTGTAAAGAAAATCACTTTCCAGCTTATCACCGAAAAGGGACTTCAAAATTTAGGGCCGACCGTAGAAATACTCGCCGAAATGGAGGGTCTCCACGCACACAAAAATGCAGTGGCGCTGCGTTTACAATATATAAAACCTTAACCGATCAGCATGTTTATTTTGAACGATATTCTGAGAGACAATATCAGAAAACTTATCCCCTACTCTTCTGCCCGCGACGAATTTAACGGCGAAGCGGCCATTTTTTTGGATGCAAATGAAAACAGCTATGGCTCTCCCCTGCTACAAAATTACAATCGCTATCCAGATCCGGTTCAAAAGCAAATCAAACATCGCCTGAGCGAAATCAAAGGCGTGCCGGCAGGGAATATTTTCCTCGGCAATGGCAGTGATGAAGCGATTGACATTTTGTTCAGGGCGTTTTGCAGGCCTGGAGTTGACAATGTAATTACCGTTCCGCCAACTTACGGAATGTACGAAGTGTCGGCAAATATTAATGATGTTGCGGTACAAAAAGTTAAACTGAATGATGCCTTTCAGCTTGATATGCAAGGTATTGCCGAAGCGATAGACAGCAACACAAAGATCATATTTGTATGTTCACCTAATAATCCGACCGGCAACTCAATAGATCGGGATGACATTCAAACATTGTTGACCAATTTTAAAGGTCTTGTAGTGGTGGATGAAGCCTATATCAATTATTCCAGGCAAAAGACGTTTATTCAGGAGCTTACTGAATTTTCAAATTTAGTGGTGCTGCAAACGCTCTCTAAAGCCTGGGGGCTTGCAGGTTTAAGGGTGGGCATGGCATTTTCAAGCGAAGAAATTATTGACGTTTTTAACAAAATTAAACCGCCCTATAACATCAGTCAGGCATCACAAAATCTGGTTTTAGAGGCGCTTACGCAAATTGATCAAGTTAACATCTGGATTAAGCAAACAGTTGCCGAACGAGAAAAGCTATTTTCTTCTCTCGCCCTTTTAGATTTTGTGGAACACATTTACCCCTCTGACGCTAATTTCCTGTTGGTAAAAACTGCCGATCCCCGATTTATCTATCAGATATTGGTTAACACCGGCATTATTGTACGTGACCGCTCAAAGGTGGAACTTTGTGAGGGTTGTTTGCGAATTACTATTGGCACTCCCGCTGAGAACGAATCATTGCTGAAAACCCTTCAGAACGTTAGATTTAATGATGCAGAATACAGGGAGCCAAATTGTTAAAAACCTATTTAAATTTAAAAACCCGGTTTATCTGCGCCCGGACCCAACTCAGACTGGAATATAACCGAATGAAAAAAGTACTATTTATAGACCGCGACGGAACGTTAATTGCCGAACCTGAAGATGAACAGATTGATAGTTTGGAAAAGCTGGAATTTTTGCCTTACGCTATCTCATCTTTAAAACATTTGCAGGATTTTGGCTATGAGCTGATTATGGTGAGCAATCAGGATGGCCGCGGTACCCATAGTTTCCCCGAAGAAAGCTTCCAGATTCCACAGCAGAAACTATTGCTCACCTTAAAAAACGAAGGCGTTGAATTCAAGGAGATATTTATTGACAGCTCGTTTCCGCATGATTTAAGCACCAACCGGAAACCCGATACCGGCATGCTTAGGGAGTATCTGCAGCGCAATCCCATTGATCTGTTGAATTCATACACTATTGGCGATCGGGAAACCGATATTGAACTGGCAGAAAATCTGGGCTGCAAATCCATTTATTACTCCGCTGCCACTAGCAGTAAAGCAACTTTCTGGTCTGATAACTGGCAGGAAATAACCCGGTTCCTAACTACCGGCACTCAGCGGAAATGTACGCTTACGCGGAACACAAACGAAACAAGCATCTCGTTAGACCTTAATCTGGACGGAACGGGCAAACATGAAATAAGCACCGGTTTAAAGTTTTACGACCACATGCTTGACCAATTGGCAAAACATTCTGGTGTTGATCTTATGTTAACCATGAAGGGCGATTTGGAGATAGATGAGCATCATACGATAGAAGACAGCGCCATTGCGTTGGGAAAAGCCTTTAAACAAGCCCTGGGCGATAAAAAAGGAATTGAACGCTACGGCTTTCTGTTACCTATGGATGAGGCTCTGGTACAATGCGCTATTGATTTTTCTGACCGGGCCTGGTTTATTTTCGAAGGTAAGTTTGATCGGGAATACGTTGGCGATTTTCCCACCGAAATGTTTGAGCATTGGATGAAATCGTTTTCTGAACATGCAGGTCTGAACTTAAACCTCAAAATAATTGACGGGAAAAACACCCATCATATGATTGAAGCTGGTTTTAAAGCCCTTGCCAAGTGTATCAGGCAGGCTATTGCGGTAACGGGCACAGAACTTCCCAGCACTAAAGGGGTGTTGTAAAGAAAGCGTTCAGGCAACCTTCAATTTGGCAGGTGGCATTATATAATAACCAGAACACAAAAAATGACAGGCATCATCAACTACGGGGCGGGCAATATTTTTTCGCTAACAGCGGCTTTAGACCGGTTGCACATCCCTTTCGGGATGGTTAACAATCCGAAAGATTTGGAAAACTACGATCGCTTTATCATTCCCGGGGTAGGCCATGCCGGTGCAGCAATGGATAAGCTGGAGAAAAGCGGATTATCCGGATGTATTGCCCGCATCACTAAACCTGTGCTGGGAATTTGCGTAGGCATGCAGTTGCTAACGGCTTATTCTGAAGAGGGCAATTCGCAGCTAACCGGAATTTTCCCTTTAAAAACTTTGCACTTCCAGGAGCGCATTGCCCTTAAAGTGCCGCATACAGGCTGGAATATGGTGAACCCCCTTGATGAAAATCCACTATTTAAGGATATACAGGCCGGGGATTACTTTTACTTTGTGCACTCCTTTTTTATCGAATTTAATCCTAAATTTACGATCGCCTCAGCCGAATACGGAATTAAATTCTCAGCAGTAATGCAAAAAAACAATTTCTATGGTGTGCAGTTTCACCCCGAAAAATCAGGGTTAGCGGGCGAACAATTATTAACAAATTTCTCACGCTTAGCTTAGATCATGTACATTATTCCCGCAATTGATATTTTGAACGGCAAAGTGGTACGCCTCCGCGAAGGAGATTATGAACAAGCCACCTTTTACGACGTTACCCTCGAGGAAATGATTGAGAAATATCAGTCGAAGGGCACAGAATTTATTCACATTATCGATTTAAATGGAGCAAAGGGCGATTTTAGCAACCAGAAATTTCTGTTTGATGTGTTGAACAAAACCGATATTAAGGTTCAGTACGGAGGTGGGGTGCGCAGTATTGACAAAGTAAAAGAACTGATTGATTATGGCGTGCACCGTGTTATAGTTGGAACCCAGGCCATTACCAACCCCGATTTTTTGCCCGAGCTGAGCAAGGAAATTTGCGGAAAAGATCAATGTTCTGATCAGGTGGTTATTGCCATAGACGTGCTGGATGAAGTAATCAAATACTCCGGCTGGATGGAAAGTTCGCCAGTTAAGCTAACCGAATATATAAACCGATGCCTTAATCTTGGGTTTTTCCGCTTTTTATGCACAGACATTAACAAAGACGGTAAGCTGGGCGGCTCGGCGGTTGATCTTTACCGAAAATTACTCAGCCATTCTCCTTTTATCAAACTTATCGCCTCAGGCGGCATCAGCTCAATGGATGATATTCGCGAACTGCAGCAAATCAAAGTAGAGTCATGCGTGGTTGGAAAGGCCATTTATGAAAATCGCATCAGTATAGACCAGATTAAAGACTGGAATCTAAAAGCACTCATTTCGTTTTAAGTCAAATCAAAAGAACGAGCATCTTGATTGAAACTCCCGCCGCTTACTCTCAGTTAGCCAAACGTATTATTCCGTGTTTAGATGTTAAAAACGGGCGCACTGTTAAGGGTGTAAATTTTGTTGATCTCACCGATGCCGGCGATCCGGTTGAACTCGCCTGGCAATATTCATTGCAGGGAGCTGATGAGTTGGTATTTTTAGATATAACGGCCACCCATGAAAAACGAAAAACCATGGCCGGACTCGTTAAATCTGTTGCGAGGCAAATAAACATTCCTTTTACCATTGGCGGCGGCATTAATGAAATAGCCGATGCCGATATTTTATTAAACTCGGGGGCCGATAAAATATCGGTAAACTCTGCCGCGGTTAAAAATCCGCAGCTTATCAATCAGCTTGCAAATGCCTTCGGCAAACAGTTTGTGGTGGTAGCCGTAGATACTAAGCGGATAAACGGAAAAAACATCGTTCATTTAAACGGAGGCCGGATAGCAACCACCCTGCAAACCGAAGATTGGGTGTACGAAGCCCAGGAACGCGGTGCAGGCGAAATTCTCTTAACATCAATGGATCATGACGGAACCAAGGCCGGCTTTGACTGCCAGTATTTAAAAACGATAAATAATTTACTAAGCATTCCGGTTATCGCTTCCGGCGGTGCCGGCAATGCAGATCATTTTACAGATGTTTTCAACATCAGCCGGGTAGACGCAGCGTTGGCGGCTTCCGTTTTTCATTTTGGCGAAATAAGGATTCCACAGCTAAAGCAAATTTTAAAAGAAAAAAATATCCCTGTACGGGAATTGAGAATTAAGAATTAAGGTTTGAGGATGAAAGTTGAAAATCAGCAAATGATCAAAAGATTGTTCACCGTCAACTACCCTCCCTATCTAACTACAGTAATAAACACATGACAATAGATTTTACAAAGGGGGATGGCCTGGTACCTGTTATAATCCAGGAAGAACAAACTTTAGAAGTTTTGATGCTTGGTTTTATGAATCTGGAAGCATATTCTAAAACTGTTGCTGAAAATAAAGTGACTTTTTTTTCGCGTTCAAAAAACCGCCTGTGGACCAAGGGCGAAGGGAGCGGAAATTTTTTGCATGTTAAAAGTATTCACATTGATTGCGACGGGGACACGCTGCTGATAATGGCTAAAGCTGAGGGCCCGACCTGCCATACCGGTTCCCGAAGCTGCTTTAAGTCAGACTACAACCAGAACTTCATTTTCCGCTTAGAGCAGATCATTGCAGAACGTTATGCCGAACCCGAAGAAACCTCGTACATTAATAAACTCCGCAACAAGGGGCTCAACAAAATAGCGCAGAAAGTAGGCGAAGAAGGGGTTGAAACGGTTATCGCCGCGTTAGCAGAGTCGGAAACCGATCTTGTTAATGAAGCATCTGATCTGATATTTCACTTGCTGGTGCTCCTGAAAGAGAAAAATCTTGATTTGAAAACGGTATCGGCAAATCTGGAGCAGCGCCACTTAAAGCGGTCTGAATAAACTGGCGTTATGAATATTACGGCTACAAAGCTGGCTGAGCTTCGCGGGCATCAAAACCCGATTTACGCTGTAGAAGCCTCTCAAAAACCGGGGATTCTTTTTACCGCCGGAAATGACACCGGCGTGGTTGAATGGGATATTGATTCCAACAGGTTTATTAAAGTGTTAATGCCCGTTCAAACCTCGGTATATGCGCTGCACGGCCCCAACTTTGTTCCAATATTAGCAGCAGGCGAGCGCAGCGGCAAGGTTAGCTTGTTTAACTTTGAAGAGCAGAAGGTGAGTGCGTTGCTGGAATTTCATAAACTCCCGATTTTCGACATTAAATCGGTAAACTCCAAACAAGAGCTACTGGTTGCATCAGAAGACGGCTATGTGTCTGTCTGGGATTTGAAACATACACCCGGCGCAAAAAATCGGCACCAATTGCTGCATAAATTCAAAGTATCCGGGCAAACGGTAAGGTCAATCAGTATCAGTCCGGATGAGAAAACAGTTGCCTTTGGTTGTAAAGACCATCGGATACGAATATTTAATCTGGAGGATTTTACGGGCCTGCACGATTTTGAAGCCCATAAACTTTCGGTGTCTGCTACTCAATATTCGCCTGACGGGCGGTTTTTACTTTCGGGCGGACGGGACGCTCAGATTAACATTTGGAACACCAGCGACTACACTTTGCACACCAGTATACCGGCGCACTTATTCGCTATTTACGGCATAGCCTGGCATCCGGAGCTACCAATTTTTGCTACAGCGAGTCGCGATAAGACTATTAAAGTTTGGAATGCCGATTTCAAATTATTAAAAACGCTGAGCACAGATAAAGGCTATCCCATGCACCGGCTTTCTGTAAATAGAATTATTTGGGAACCTCAGAAAAACCAACTTATCTCTGTTGGTGATGACAAACTGGTAATGATTTGGGACATCCGACCCGACATCCCATGAGATGATCGGGACGCAGAAATCCTTTACTGATAGCGCTTGATGATCCGCAACTTGTGCGTATATCTTTTCAGGTCGGCGTTGAAAATTCCTTCGGTATCAATCGTATCAATTCTTACCTTACCGGATGCATGGATGATCTGACTATTGCTCAGCATTAGGCCCACGTGGGTAATTTTACCGTCGGGATTATCAAAAAAAGCCAGATCACCGGGTTTTGCTTCCTGCAAAAAATCAACAGAAATTCCCTGTAATGCTTGCTGCCAGGCATCGCGTTTTAGCTTAATGCCGAATTGTTTAAAAACCATCTGACAGAATCCGGAGCAATCAATACCGAAAATTGACCGTCCACCCCACATATAAGGCGTATTCAAATAAAATTTAGCCGCATCGCCGATCTTCTCATCAAAGGAAATACCATCGGGCTTCACCGGCGGATGCAAAACCACGAAATTTAAACTGCCGATCGAAAACCTTCCGTTGGCATATTCGGGGAAATAACTGCCAGACACCAGGTTTAATGTCTCATCGGTAACCGTATTTTTTACGGGATGGTACACAGCCAGTCCGGACATGGTGCTGCAAGAATTCATCCCATCAAAGGTTAACTGATCTATTGTCACAAACTGTTTTGAATCTATCCAGCCCTGATATTCGTCGTATGCAGTTCTCACCCGAACCCATTTTTCAAGTTCTTCCACAATCTCAAAATGATCGCCAAAAAGGAGCTGCGAAATCATTTCGCTCCGGTCAGACGGCTCGGCCCTTAAGGGTATTAAAGACAGAGTGCATACACCGTAAATTTGATTCATATTAGCAAATAAAGTAAATTTAGGTTGTATAAACGATTACATTTAGCATTAAAAGAAATTCGATTGTCGGATTTTCTTCTAATCCTTCACAGACCATGAAACACTTTGAGCACCTAAAAAAGATACTGATTGCGGTAGAAGACAGTATTTATTCTGACAACGCTGTAAGTTATGGCCTGTCTCTGGCCCGGAAGCTAAACGCGGCGGTTGCGCTGGTTCATGTCAATGAAATTCCGGCATCAACGCCCTACATCGCCGACCCCATGTTAAATGAAACCTCATACATCATGCCCGAAATGATCTCTATGCAGGATGATGCAAGCAGTGTATTATTTGACCGGATAAAAGAACAGGCCGGAGATGATCTGGTGTTGTTTACCTATACCAAAATTGGAACGCCAAGAACCGAAATACTGGCTGTTGCCGATGAATGTAACGCAGATCTGATTATTTTGGGAACCCACGGCCGCACCGGTTTTGATCATTTCATTTCGGGAAGTGTGGCAGAAAGCGTAGCCCGCAAGTCTAAATGCCCGGTATTAATAATTCCGAACAAGGATAACCCAAATGAGCGGACAGAAAAATAGGCGCAAAAAAAGGCGCCGTTAAAAGCAGCGCCCCATTAATCTGATTAGCCGGGCAGTTTAACCTTCTATATGCAGAAAGGCTTTTTTCGCCAACAATTCTTCTTCGGTTTCCCGGATGTCCTCATCGTCTACACAGCAGTCTACCGGACAAACGGCGGCACATTGCGGCTCGTCATGAAATCCTACACACTCGGTGCACTTATCTGAAACTATGAAATAAACTTCGTCTGATACTGCCGGACGAGCTTCCTCAGTATCCTGCGCTGTGCCGTCTGGAAAATTGATCAGCCCTCGTAAACTGGTGCCGTCAGCATACCGCCAGGCGGCGCCCGCATCGTAAATTGCATTGTTTGGGCATTCAGGTTCGCAAGCCCCACAGTTTATACACTCATCGGTGATTTTTATGGCCATGTTTGTATTAATTCTAATCCAAAAGTTAATTTTGCTTGCTTAAGTACGTTTACACGTCCAAAAACGCACAAATATAACATTATTTGAAGCATTAAAGTTTTGAGATCAAGAATTTGACACGTAAACAAATAACAAACGCTTTGGCGTTATTAGGAAGTTTTCTGCTTTCGCAGGATGAAAAATTAGGGGAAATCATCGGCTCTTCGCCCATGCAAAACCCCTGGTTTACCCCGCAAAATACGCGTATGGCTGTGCGGGCCATTGGTAAAATGCTAAATCAACATGATCTCGAAAGCTGGATAGCCCGCGAAGGCTTAGCGGATCATATGGCGGGGCCGCCAAAAAGCATAGGCCTGGTGCTGGCCGGAAACATCCCGCTGGTGGGTTTTCACGATATTCTATGTGTGCTGGTTTCGGGCAATAAAGCCATGGTTAAACTTTCTTCTCAGGATCAAAAACTAATACCGTTTCTATTAGAAAAGCTTGTTGAACTACTTCCCGCATTGAAAGCCCGTTTTGAATTTACAGATCGGCTGGCTGGATTTGATGCAGTTATCGCCACCGGCAGCGGCAATACCTCCCGGTATTTTGATTACTATTTTAAAAACGTTCCACACATCATCCGCAAAAACCGTAACAGCATAGCCATACTTACCGGCAAAGAATCCGCAAACGAGCTCAAATTACTTGGGAAGGACATATTTGATTATTTTGGCCTCGGATGCCGGAACGTTTCGAAACTTTACGTGCCCAGAAATTATAACTTCCGGGAATTTTTTGAAGCAGTGGAGGATTTCAACCCGGTTGCTAACCATCACAAATACAATAATAATTACGATTACAACAAATCTATTTTTCTGGTAAACCAGGATAAGCATCTTGACAACGGTTTTCTGCTTCTCAAAGAAAGTACACAGCTTGCATCGCCACTGGCCGTCCTTTATTATGAAGAATATACAACTTTGCCCAATTTGGAAAACACCGTTTCGCTAATTTCGGACGCGGTTCAGTGCGTAATTTCAAATCATATTTTTCCTTTAAAATCGGCCGGTGTTGCGTTCGGCGACAGCCAGCAACCCAAGTTATGGGATTACGCAGACCGCGTTAACACCATGCAATTTCTGAAAGAACTGTGAAGCAAAACTTCGGCTAACAATTACAAACACGCAACACTTTCTTACATAAAACAATAACTTTGCACCTCATGTACATCATCAAAGTGAAGGGCGTGGCCAAAATTCCAGATTACGTTCAGCTGCGTGATGATCAGTTTACGCTCCTTGCCTATTTCCGGGTAGACCGACCAGAAAAGGCGCTGCTGAAAGCCGGGTTAGGCGAGCACGAAGCGTACATTATGAAAACGGTAAACGAGCTGCCTTTTGGTAAGGTGCTCAGGTTAGAACTCTAAAAATATGATCGGCAATTCTATCATTAAATTAAGCGGCGTTGATGTGTATCAGCAAAAACACCTGGTGCTTAACAACGTAAACCTACAGATTGACAACGGCGAATTTGTGTTTCTCATCGGCCAAACCGGTTCGGGCAAAAGCAGTTTATTAAAAATTATCTACGGAGATCTGCACATCTCTGCCGGAGAAGGACATGCCGCGGGATTTGACTTGAAAAAGCTGTCGGAAAAAGATGTTCCGTTTTTGCGCAGAAAACTGGGAATTGTGTTCCAGGATTTTCAATTACTAACCGACCGGAGCATAGAGGATAATTTGATTTTTGTGATGAAGGCAACCGGCTGGAAAGATAAAAAACTAATCAATGACCGGATTTTAGACGTTCTGGATAAAGTAGGCCTGCGGTCTAAGATCAAAAAGATGCCGCACGAGATTTCTGGCGGAGAACAACAGCGCATCGTTATAGCCAGGGCTCTCTTAAACGACCCAGAAATTATACTGGCCGATGAGCCTACAGGGAATCTCGATCCGGATACCTCAGAAGAAATCGTTATCCTGCTCAAACAGATCAGCCAGAATGGTACTGCCGTTCTGATGGCATCGCATGATTACCATATCATCCGCACCTTCCCTTCCAGAATTATAAAGTGCGAAGGCGGGAAAGTGCATGAAGATGCCAGCATCGTTTAACGAAAAAACCCCAGACAAATTCTGTCACAAATCTAAGCCAAAAGTTAAAATGATGGCATTTTTATAAATAATCGGCTGACAGCTTGACGGTTTATAAACCTTGGCAAAAGAATTGTCGAACGCTAATGCCGTACGAAGTTTACATCATCGTAAATAGATGAGTGTAAATGCGTTCGTTTTCACGATTAAAATCTACTAATGAATTTTTCAGATATGTTGAAGAAAAAGAAAGCTCCGGAAGATACTCAAAATCCTGAAAATCAGGAACAACAGGAAATTGCCGAAGAGATAAAGTACGTAAACGAAGCCCATCAATATCATAAGAACGATTTGGATGAGGCTGCTACAGAAGAAGAACAAGCCCAGGCCGAACAGGATAAATTCAAAGCCGAATTAGCTGAAGCGAACAACAAGTATTTGCGGCTCTACGCTGAATTTGATAACTACAAACGGCGGACGATTAAAGAACGCATAGAATTGCAACAAACCGCCGGGAAAGACGTAATAGTTGACCTGTTGCCGGTTTTAGACGATCTGGACCGGGCGATGAAAGCCATGGAAACCGCAGCGGATATTAATGCGGTTAAGGAAGGTGTAAGTTTAATACAAACCAAAATTAAGAACATCCTAAACCAAAAAGGGCTGAAAGAAATGGAAGCCAAAGGCACCACCTTCGACGCTGATTTGCACGAAGGAATAACGAATATTCCGGCTCCTGCCGATGATTTGAAGGGTAAGATTCTTGACGAAGTGGAAAAGGGATATTATTTAAATGATAAAGTGATCCGCTTCGCGAAAGTGATTATAGGCGCATAAGCAACTGTGCCAATGTGCAGGCGAATGAATTGAAAATTGAATATTGCCTTTGAAAACGGGCTTTACGAGAGTTTCATAGTATTGAATTAAAAAATGGCTAAAAGAGATTATTACGATATACTGGGTGTAGAGCGCAACGCGAATGCGGATGAGATAAAAAAAGCTTACCGCAAGATGGCCATCAAATACCATCCGGATAAAAACCCGGGCGATAAGCAGGCCGAAGAAAATTTTAAAGAAGCAGCTTCTGCGTATGAGGTTTTAAGCAACGGCGATAAAAAGAAGCGTTACGACCAGTATGGCCACGCGGCTAATGCGGGTAGCGCTGCCGGAGGCGGCTACGGTGGCGGTGGCATGAACATGGATGATATTTTCAGCCAGTTCGGCGATATTTTTGGTGGCAGCGGCGGCGGCAGTCCGTTTGATAGCTTTTTTGGCGGGCAGCAACAGGGCCGCGGCGGTCGGCGGGTTAGCCGGGGCAGTAACCTTCGCATCAAGGTAAAGCTTACACTTGAAGAAATTGCAAAAGGTGCCGAAAAAAAGGTAAAAGTAAGCAAGCAGGTTGTGTGTTCAACCTGCGACGGCACCGGGGCAAAAGATAAATCGTCATTCCATACCTGCAATACCTGTGGCGGCGCCGGCTCGGTACGCAGGGTTACCAATACCATTTTAGGTCAGATGCAAACCACCAGCACCTGCCCTGTATGCAACGGCGAAGGCACCGAAATTACCGCCAAATGTAACACATGCCATGGCGACGGCTTAACCCGGGGTGAAGAAACCATTAGCATAAATATCCCCGCAGGCGTAAGCGAGGGGATGCAGCTATCCATGAGCGGAAAAGGTAATGCTGCCCCTCGTGGCGGCGTACCCGGCGACCTCATTATTCTGATTGAAGAGTTAGCTCACGAAACCTTAAAACGCGAAGGAAATAACGTAATCTACGATTTGCACATCAGCTTTGTTGATGCCGCTTTGGGTTCAAGTGTTGAAGTTCCTACAATTGACGGTAAGGCGAAAATAAAAATTGAGCCCGGCACACAGGGCGGCAAAATACTGAGGCTAAAAGCCAAGGGCGTGCCCGAAGTAAACTCATACCACCGCGGAGATCAGTTAATTTACGTAAACATCTGGACTCCCAAAGCATTAAATAAAGATGAACGCGATCTGTTGGAGCAACTTCAAAATTCCCCCAACTTTAAACCACAGCCCGGTAAAAATGAGAAAAGCTTTTTTGACCGGATGAAGGAATATTTTGAGTAAAAATATCTGAATAAATAGAAAAGCCCGTTCGTTTTATGGGCGTGCCCCTGCGGGTCGGGCCATTCGCTGCAATCTTTTGTGCTCGCCTTCGGCTACACAAAAGGATTTTCGCTACTGTCCCTCACGCTGGCAGAAGAAGACAGCTCTTTCAGATCATGTATGACCAGCCGTTGGGATCAAACCATCCGTAAGAGTAAACTGCTTCTAAGCCTACGCCACGTTAGGGATTCAAACCAAAACCTCCTGCCTAAAGATTATTAGGTATCACTCCGTATCCAACATCAACTCCGCTTTTTCGGCAAAAAATATCGACTTTGTCCGTCAATCGCAATCAAAATCTCAACCAACCTGAATCTCTGTTAGAACTGGCGTGTAACGAAACCCTATAATTTTCATCTAAACCCAAATCTTAACTTAAAACAAGATATGCTGAGTATCAGAAATATTGTGAAGCAGTATGCCAACCACAGGGCTTTAGATGATGTGAGTATCGAAGTAGAACAGGGGAAAATTTTTGGGCTTTTGGGCCCGAACGGAGCCGGTAAAACCTCGCTCATCCGCATCATTAACCAGATTACTGCGCCCGATTCCGGGGAAGTTTGGATTAACGGGGAAAAGCTGAATCCTTCGCACATAGCGCAGATCGGTTACCTGCCAGAGGAACGTGGCCTTTACAAAAAAATGGAAATCGGCGAACAAATGCTGTATCTGGCCAGACTCAAAGGAATGGGGAAAGACGAAGCGATCAGAAAAATTAAATTTTGGTTTGAGAAAATGGACATGCAAACCTGGTGGAACAAAAAGGTGGAAGACCTGAGCAAGGGCATGCAGCAAAAAGTGCAATTTGTGGCTACGGTTGTCCACGAGCCGAAATTAATTATTTTAGATGAGCCTTTCTCAGGATTTGACCCCGTAAACGCAGAAATCATCACCCAGGAAATCTTAGAATTGAATAAAAAAGGGGCCACCATTATTTTTTCTACCCACCGCATGGAGTCGGTGGAGCAACTCTGCGATCATATTGCGCTCATCCATAAATCCAAAAAAATATTAGATGGCAGTGTAAAGGAGATAAAAAACTCTTATCGAAATAATACCTTCAAAATTGAATATCATGCGAACGGGAGTGATTTTAAGCAAAATTCCGAATTGTTTGATGTGAACAGTCAGTTGGAAACAGAAGAAGGAAACCAGGTTCGGGTAACCATAAAAAGCGGAAAAACCGCCAATGATGTGCTTGCCTGGCTAATTCCGCAGGTTCATATTACCCAGCTTACTGAGGTAGTGCCAAGCATCAATGAAATATTTATTCAAAAAGTAACCGCGTTAAACTAAGCCGCCATGAACAAAACCTTACTCATTATACAGCGTGAATATTTCAGTCGTGTAAAAAAGAAATCTTTTTTGCTCATGACGTTTTTGGTGCCTTTGCTATTTATAGGCATGTATGCGCTGGTCATTTTCATTTTCATTAAGGGAGATGATAACGTTAAGAAAATACAAGTTTTAGATCAATCAGGGATATTCGCAAATAAACTCAGCAATAAAAAAAATCTCGATTTTCAATTTATTAATGGCAGCTATGAAAACGCCAAAAAAGAGATGCTATCATCTGAAACGGATTTTTTACTATTTGTGCCCGCAAATTTTGAAAGTTCCAGCAATATCGAAATCGTATCAGAGAAAAAGCCAGGCTTGAATATAGTTGGCGATATTGAAGACCAGTTAGAAACCGTGCTTCTGGATAAGCGCCTAATACAGGCAGGAATTGATACCGCCGTAATCAACCAGGCAAAACCGCAGCTTAACATTAACGCGAGACAAATTACAGACGAGGGCGAAAAAGATGCCAGCGTGGGCGCATCATTTGTTGTTGGTTTTGTGGCCGCGTTTTTAATTTATATCTCCCTTTTTATTTACGGCACACAAGTTATGCGGGGGGTTATTGAAGAGAAAACCACCCGCATCATTGAAGTGATCGTATCATCAGTTAAGCCATTCCAGCTAATGCTGGGCAAAATATTAGGAATTGGCATGGTGGGTTTAACACAATTTCTGCTCTGGATTATTCTATCAGCGGGACTGGCAACCCTGGCCGGAACCCTGCTGATTAACGATGACGAAACGCAAACCAAAGTAGAGCAAATGGGTAAAGACCGGGCCGCAGCGGCAGCCCCCGGGGCCGGCAACTCAGATTCCGAAATGTTCAACAACTTTTCCAAGGCAGCCACTACGGTTGATTTCCCATATATTCTGGGCACATTCTTATTCTACTTTCTGGGCGGATATCTGATCTACAGCGCCCTTTTCGCAGCGGTGGGTTCGGCGGTTGATAATGAAACAGAAACGCAGCAATTTATGTTGCCCATTACGCTGCCGCTTATCTTTACGTTTATTATCGGAATGAATTTCATTGTTAATAATCCGGATAGTCCGCTGTCTTTCTGGCTTTCAATGGTGCCGTTCACCTCCCCCATTGCTATGATGATCCGCATTCCGTTCGGTGTACCAGCCTGGGAACTCGCCTTGTCAATGACCTTGCTGATCGGCGGTTTTCTTTTTACCACCTGGGTTGCCGCCCGAATTTACCGCGTAGGTATTTTGATGTACGGCAAAAAAACCAGCTATAAAGAGCTGGCAAAATGGTTTATGTATAAGGAGTAGTGCCAGATTGAATTTACTATCAAATCTTATCAAGTTTATGGAACATCCGGAACTTTCGGTTGAGCAGATACAGCATTTACTCAAGGCCTTAAAAACCCGTTTTGAAAAGAACATGCACCGCCATCCGGGCATTAAATGGGAGGTAATAGAACCGAGAATACAATCAAACACCAAAAAAATTTGGTCGCTGAATGAGATGGAAAGAACGGGCGGTGAGCCCGATATTGTTACTGGTGATTTCCAGGAAAACGAATATATCTTTTACGATTGTTCTGCCGAAAGTCCGAAAGGCCGGCGAAGTATTTGTTACGACCGCCAGGGACTTGAATCCCGAAAAGACTATCCGCCAGAAAATAATGCGATTGATATGGCCGCCGCGATGGGCATCAACCTGTTAACAGAAGGGCAATATCACCAACTGCAAAAGGTTGGTATATTCGATAGTAAAACATCCAGTTGGTTGAAAACTCCTCCCGAAATTAGAAAACTGGGCGGAGCTATATTTGCTGATTTCCGCTACGGACAGGTTTTCGTGTATCATAACGGTGCCCAATCTTATTATGCCGGCCGGGCTTTTCGCGGTTGTTTAGTCGTCTGAATTTTCCCCGAACCGCGTTGTTACATATTGAGATCAGCAATTGTTCTGAAGCCCAAACACCCTCGTAAATATATTTCTAAATATGTTTGCCGATGCTGACAAAAATCCTATTTTTGCAGACCCTAAAGCCAAAGCAGCACTTGTTGCGCCGGGTTTTAAAAGTTCGGGATGTAGCGTAGCCCGGTATCGCGCCTGGTTTGGGACCAGGAGGTCGCAGGTTCGAATCCTGCCATCCCGACAAAAGAAAGCCTTTTCTGCGAAAGCAGGAAAGGTTTTGTTGTTTTACGCAGTTCTTAAGCCGATAGGACTTGAAAGACTAAGTGAAACAACAAACGAGGTGATCAGAACTTCCAGATGTAGCGCTGGAGTTTATTGAACCACGCGTACCCATCTTCCTGGAATTTTCCAATTGGCTGATTCAGAATTATTTCAATAGGATTGATTTGAGGCCGTAGACCCCCTTTCTACCAGCTCCGCTTTCAGAACAATAGACGCATCTTCCAAAACAAAATTCACCTGATTGAGCGCCTTAAACAAAATGGTCGAAGCTTGTTTCCCGATCTCAAAGGCATTTTGGCGGATCACCGTCAGCGGCGGATTTAGCAGGTTTGCCGATTCCAGATTTGAAAAACCAACAACCATCACATCTTCCGGTATTTTTAAAGCAAGGTCATTGCAGACATAGTAGGTGGTGAGGGCCAGCTTTTCAACAGAAGCGAATATCCCATCAGGTCTGTTCTCAGATTGAAGTAAACTTTTTACCAGGAGAGTATTTTCCTCCTGATCAATACCGCAATGCACAATCAACGACGCATCGCAGGGGACGGAACTTGCAGAGAGCGCATCCTGATACCCTTGCATCCGGTTCTTGCTGATGGAAAGATGCCTGGACACTGCCAGGTAGCCAATCCGGCTGCACCCTTGTTTCAGCAGATGTTCTGTCGCTATAAAACCGCTTTCGTAATCGTCATTGGTTACTTTAGCGGTAGAAATACTTTCGCAAACCCGGTCGAAAAACACAACCGGTATTTCGTTGGCTATTAATTCTTTCACATGAGAAATGTCATTTGTCTCACTCGATACCGACATCAACACCCCGTCTACCCTCCCGTTAGCCAGGTGCCGCAGGATAGAAACTTCTTTGTTATAATCTTCGTGGGTAAGATAAATCAGCACGTGATAGCCGTTTAAATGAGCTATTTCTTCAATACCGTTTATGGCCAGGGAGAAAAAATTGTTAGCAATCTCCGGAACAACCACGGCGATCGTTAAGCTTTTCTGATTCCGAAGACTGCTTGCATATGGATTGGGCTGATAATTGAGTTTTTCGGCCAGCGCCAAAACCTTCTGTTTGGTCTCCGGGCTAATTTCGTAACTGTCGCGTAAAGCCCTCGAAACTGTTGAGACAGAAACACCCAATTCTTCAGCCAGTTTTTTCAGGTTTACACTACTCATATTTTGCTAAAATTCAATTTTATGGTTTTCTAAACTACGTTTTGTTAAAATGTCCGGCAACGTTTCCGTAAATAAACTCTTTAATTACAGTCGCTCACTTCTTTTTTTTTCTCAATTTACGGCTGATAAGGACAACCAATTCCAATCAAACTAAAAAGCACTTGAGTATTACCGCCGACGGGCAATTTACGCAACCACGCGATTAAATACGTTTTTGTCTGGCCTGATCAGATCTGAATAAAGTATAAAACAATGCAAGACGAATTTTCATTAAAAGGGAAAGTGATTATTGTTACCGGAGGCACCGGTATCCTCGGTCAATCGTTCATCAATGGAATTGTAGAAGCGGGTGCGGCCGTAGGCATCTTAGGAAGGAATGAGCAGGTTGCCGGGGAACGTGCCGAACGGATTAACCGTAACGGCGGCCATGCCCTGGCTTTAGTTGCTGATGTAATGGAGCAGGATCAATTGATCAGGGCAAAGGATTTGATGCTGAAGGAATTCGGACATATTGATGGTCTGGTGAATGCCGCGGGCGGCAACGGGCCGCAAGGCGTACTACTTCCCGACCAAAATATTTTTGAGATGAACCTGGATGGGATGAAACAGATCATGGAACTGAACATTTGGGGAACACTCAAACCCACGCAGGTTTTCGGCCAGGCCATTGCGCAAACAGCAGGCCGCGGCAGTATCGTCAACATCTCCTCTATGAATTCAAAACGTGCTATCACCAGGGTACTCGGCTATAATATGGGCAAAGCAGCCATCGATTGTTACAACCAGTGGTTCGCGGTAGAACTTGCCCGCCGTTATGGCGACAAGATCCGCATGAATGCGCTGGCACCGGGGTTTTTTCTCACCGAACAAAATCGCGGTTTGCTTACCAAACCGGATGGCGGTTTCACCGAAAGGGGCGAGCTGGTTATTAATCAAACACCTTTTAAGCGTTTCGGTCATCCGGATGAATTAAAGGGCGCTCTTGTCTGGTTGTTAAGCGATGCCTCAAAATTTGTGACCGGGGCGATGATTTGTGTGGATGGCGGTTTTTCAGTTTACGGAGGGGTTTAAGATGACAGAAAAAATCGCGATCAGCGGAGAACACAAAATGATACAGACGATGCGCTGGTATGGCCCGAAAGACCCGGTAAGTTTATGGGATATACGCCAGGCCGGCTGCAGCGGCGTGGTTTCTGCTCTGCACCATATTCCAAACGGCGAAATATGGACCAGGGAGGAGATAAAAAAACATCAGCAGGCCATTGAGAACGCCGGCCTGATATGGAACGTAGTGGAAAGTGTCCCCGTGCATGAGGATATTAAAACCCGCTCGGGCAACTACAAGATTTATATTGATAATTACCAGACAACCATCCGGAACCTTGCCCAATGCGGCATTTTTATCGTCACCTACAACTTTATGCCGGTTTTAGACTGGACTCGGACAGATTTAGCCTATAAGCTTGCTGATCGCTCTAAAGCACTGAGGTTTGAAAAAGCCGCCTTGATCGCCTTCGATATGCACATCCTGAAAAGGGAAAAGGCGGCTGACGACTATACTGATGAAGAAATTGAACGCGGTAAATTAAGATATCAGTCTATGTCGGCGGGTGACCGCATAACATTACAGCGTACCATTATAGCGGGCTTGCCCGGCAGTGAAGAATCGTTTACGGTCGAGCAGTTCAGGCAAGCTTTAGGTAAATACGACGGAATTGAAGCATCGCAACTGAGGGATAACCTGATTCATTTCCTTGAGCGGGTGATGCCCGTTGCGGATGAATGCCAGGTAAAAATGGCCGTTCACCCGGATGACCCCCCTTACGGGATTTTCGGGTTACCGCGAGTGGTGAGCACCGCCGCCGATCTCGAAAAGATTGTTGAGGCGGTTCCCTCCTTAAATAATGGCTTGTGCTTTTGTACAGGTTCTTTCGGCGTAAGGCCGGATAATAACCTGCCGGAAATGATCAGGCAATTTGCCCATCGGATTCATTTTCTGCATTTAAGAAGTACCAAAAGAAACGAGCTGGGCGATTTTTATGAAGACAATCACCTGGAAGGCGACGCGGGTATGTACCACGTTGTAAAGGAGATCGTTCACATCATGATTCAAAGAAAAACAGCAATCCCGATGCGGCCGGATCATGGCCATCAAATGCTTGACGATTTAAATAAAACCACCAACCCCGGATATTCTGCCATCGGCCGTCTGAAAGGACTTGCCGAACTTAGGGGATTAGAAATGGGAATAGCCGGAGGGTATGAGCAATGAAACAAGATAATTCAACATTCTTGAACCCCGACTTCCTGCTATACTCCGATCAGGCGAAAGCCTTGTACCACAATTATGCAAAAGACCTTCCAATTATCGATTACCATAATCATTTGCCTCCGGATGAAATTGCTACCGATAAAAAATTTTCTAACCTCAGCGAAATATGGCTGAAAGGTGATCATTATAAGTGGCGGGCTATGCGGGGTTTGGGAATTTCTGAAGAATACATCACCGGGCAGCGGACCGACGAAGAAAAATTCCTGGCATGGGCGGCCGTGGTTCCGCGAACCGTCCGAAATCCTCTTTTTCACTGGACCCAAATGGAATTATTAAAGCCGTTTGGCATTGACCAGTATCTAAACAAAGATTCGGCCAGCGAAATTTATAGCCGTTGCAATCAAATGCTTCAGCAAGACAGTTTCTCTACCCGGTCCTTGTTGACTAATTTTAAGGTAAAAATGGCCGGTACTACAGACGATCCATGCGACAGCCTTGAAAACCATCGGAAGCTCGCAAACGAGGAAAAGCGGTTTAAGGTTCTGCCCTCTTTCCGTCCGGATAAGATCTTTAACATTGCTGATCCTGAGGCATGGTTTCCATATCTTGATAAACTGGAAAAAGCATCGGGAACAAGCATTTCTGATATCAGCAGCTTGCTGTCTGCCCTGCAATCGCGGGTGAATTATTTCCATGAAAATGGCTGCCGCATCGCCGA
>JBGTBV010000068.1:0-43264 GCA_041749185.1 Daejeonella sp.
TCAGTTTATCGTAGGTATGGCTTCCATACGATTTGTTGAAAATCACAACGCCGTCTTTGATAACCATCACCACCGAGCCGGGGGCTGCCCGCTCGCGAATTGCTTCTGCTGCTATTTCATCAATATGGGTCAGGTCGGCAGAGTTGATCCCAACCTCTTCCGGTACCGAATATTTTAGTCGGTTAGCAACCGTGCTAAAACCGTAATCGCGGGCGTATTTTTCAGTTACCGTTTGCGTTAAACGCGATGTTGCGGCAATGCCCCCAAAAATAAGCTGGGCTGAAAATTCGGCCGACCGTACAGATTTAGTTTCTGTCCATACAATAGGAGCGCTTATTCCCTCAAGCAATTTTAAGCTCCGAACATCGCCGCTCAGGTTAACAACTATTTGTTTGTTGCGTTGATTATCCAGAAGGAAGCCAATGGTTTTTGGATCGCTCATCATCTGGTCTGTCACCTGAATAATTACGGTGTTAAAAAACTTCAGGTCATCACTCAAATCATTCAGATCAAGTGAGCCTGAGCTATAATTGCCCGCAGAAAAACTGGTAACCTGCGCATATTTATTCAACAAACTGTCAAAAGCTCCGGCGTAAGCCGAACCCATATTTACGCTGGCAATTTTTCGTTCGGCCAAATTACCTAACGGAATGATCTGCAGCTGGTTATTGAGCAGCACCGTGGCACGTGCCACCATCTTGTCATCCTGCAGCCGGTTCTGGTTAGCGCGATGTTGGGCAGGTTGTGCGCATGCGCTAAGGGAAACCATGTGAACCAGTAAAATAATTAACGCTTTGAAAAATATTGTACTTAGCCTGTGACTATCTGTTTTTTGATTTTTCATTATTTTCTCTTATTGACCGGACGGATTTTAAGTTATTTACCGTACACCTTTTCGCCGTTTACATAAGTGTTTATCACTTTGGTTTTCAAAAGAGCCGAAGGCTCAACGTTCATAATATCCTGATCAAGGATAACGAAATCGGCAAATTTTCCTTTCTCAATACTACCTTTTTCCTTTTCTTCAAAACTTCCTTTAGCCGCCCAGATCGTCATCCCGCGAAGGGTTTCTTCCCTGCTTAATGCGTTTTCTATCTGGTAGCCGCCTGCGGGGAAACCGCTGGCATCCTTGCGTACCACAGCCGCGTAAAAAGTTAACATCGGGTTAATGTCTTCAACCGGAAAATCTGTTCCCAGAATAAGCCAGCCGTTCTCTTCCAGCAATTGCTTGTACGCGTATGCTCCTTTCACACGTTCGGGGCCTAAACGTTCGGCTGCCCAATACATATCAGAAGTTGCATGAGTGCTCTGCACTGAAGGAATGATGTTGTTTTGGCCGAACTTTTTAAAATCTGCCGGATTAATTACCTGCGCATGTTCTATCCGCCAGCGCATATCGTTTTTGCCCTTTAGCACGCCGGCGTAGACATTCAGCATTTCGCGGTTGGCCGAGTCGCCAATGGCGTGCGTGTTCATCTGAAACCCACGTTCCGCAATTTTTGCCGCGGTTTCCGCGAAGTGATTTTTATCGCTTAACAAAAAACCGGTCTGGCCAGGCCGATCAGCATAGGGTTGAATCAGGCAGGCGCCCCGCGAACCCAGAGCCCCATCGGCGTACACTTTAAACGATCGTACACTCAGCCGTTCGGTTTTCACTGCTCCATTAGCAAACAGATAATTATAATTCGCCGGATTATCAGAAAGCATCACATACATCCGCATCTTCAACTGGTTTTCTTTCTGAAGATTATTAATAAAGTCAACCGTCGGATGGTTTAAACCGCAGTCTACAATAGAAGTCAGACCAACCGCAAAGCAATTTTTCTGAGCGTCTAACAATGCTTCACGCTGCTGCGCCGTTGTGGCGGCGGGTATTTTGGCTGATATGAGGTCAACCGCGTTATCAATTAATATACCGGTTAATTTGCCGTTTGTAGTTTCCACATCGCCGCCGGTCAAAGTCTGGCCAGCTTTTACCCCTGCCCGGTCAAACGCTGCCTGATTCACAATTGCAGCATGGCCGTCAACCCGTGTTAACAAAACAGGCCGATCGGGGAAAAGCTCATTCAATTTATCGTTGCTGGGATATTCCTTTATGGCCCAGTCGTTTTGGTCCCAGCCACGACCGATCAGCCAGCCATCCGGGTTTTCGCTTGCAAAAGCATTTAACCGATCAATAATTTCCTGCCAGCTTTGCGTTCCTACCAGGTTTACCTGCTGCAAACCTTCGCCATATGCGTAAAAGTGCGCATGCCCGTCAATAAAACCGGGGTAAACCGGTTTGCCTTCGGCGTTGGTTTGCTGAGAAGAATTGTATTTTTTCAGAATAGACGCCGACTTCCCAGCTTCGAGTATCTTGCCGTCTTTTACAGCAAATGCTTCTGCTACAGAAAATTGATCGTCAACCGTGTAAACCCTGGCGTTATACACAATTAAATCGGCAGGCTTCTTTGAAGCGCAGGATGTAAGCACCGCGAAGGCGAAAATCAGCGCTAATTTCTTCATCAGTATAAATTTGTTTTTCATCGGCCATGAAGCTTCAGTGTGCTTTTTAGTTTTGTTCATTTCTTGCGTTTTGTTTGTTGTTAACTGCGTTCAAGAGCTCGCTTGTTTCTTTCGGTTTGTCTCCCCTCAGGCGGGATGGAGGTTGATTTGATGAATTTAACAACGGAGTTTGAACGGCAAATTTTAAATATTTCCACATCATTTTGCAGATTAACGATTCTTTAAACAATCAAGTCAAGGTGGTAAAGATATCATCCTGATTTTTAATAGGCGATTGCCGGGCAAAATAATGAGGAGGTAAAGCTTTGCTAAAGCCCTGGTGGCGACAGGGCGTGACAGAAAATTTAGCTATTTTTGCGGCAATATGTCTGATATAATCCAGCTTTTACCTGATGATGTTGCCAACCAGATTGCCGCGGGAGAAGTTGTGCAAAGGCCTTCTTCGGCAGTAAAAGAACTTACAGAAAACGCGATAGATTCCGGGGCGGATAGAATCCAGATATTGATAAAGGATGCAGGCAAAACCCTTATACAAGTAATTGATAACGGCTGTGGGATGAGTGTTACCGATTCCCGGATGTGTTTTGAACGACACGCAACTTCAAAAATACGCAAGGCCGAAGATTTATTTGCTATCCGCACGATGGGTTTCCGGGGCGAGGCCATGGCTTCTATAGCTGCCATCGCACAGGTTGAGTTAAAAAGCCGCAGGCACGAAGACGAGTTGGGGCATCGCATCCGCATAGAAGCGTCTGAAGTGCTAAGCCAGGAACCTGTTTCCACTACGGCCGGCACCAGCATCAGCGTAAAAAACCTGTTTTACAATACCCCCGCACGAAGAAATTTCCTGAAAGGCAATTCGGTTGAGATGCGCCATATTATAGACGAATTTCAGCGGGTTGCCCTGGCAAATCCAGAAATTTTTTTCACGTTGCACCATGATGGGAACGAGGTGTTTCATCTCCCGAAAGGCAGTTTAAAACAGCGCATTATCCACCTTTTCGGGAATGCTTACAACCAAAAACTTGTTCCGGTAGAAGAGGATACAAGCATTATACAAGTTAAAGGATACGTGGGTAAACCCGAATTTGCCCGGAAAACGCGGGGCGAGCAGTTTTTCTTTGTTAATAAGCGCTTTGTTAAAGACGCTTACCTTAACCATGCGGTAATGTCTGCCTTTCAGGAGGTTTTACCACCGGATAGTTTTCCGCTGTATGTGCTATTTATTGAGATTGATCCGGCAAATATTGATATAAATGTGCATCCTACTAAAACCGAGATTAAGTATCAGGACGAAAAATCAATTTACGCCATTATCCGCTCGGCGGTAAAACGCTCATTAGGGAAATACAATATTTCTCCCACGCTTGATTTTAATCAGGAAACGGGCTTCAGTCAAATGATAACACCCAAAGCTCCTGAAGATATTGTGCCCCCCCGGATAGCTTTTAACCCGGACTTTAACCCGTTTACCACAGATTTGAAACCGACCCGGGAAATTCCGTTTTTAAGAAATTCCGGCGAAAGCCGACAAACAGACACGCAAAACTGGGGAACGCTTTACGAAATTGTAAAACCCCAAAATGACCGGCAGGAACAATTTTCCTTATCGGGGAACACGGAAATAGAACTTGCGAGCAAGCCGTTGCAAAAGCTTGGCGAAAGGCAGATTTTCCAACTGCATAACCGCTTTATCATCTCTCAGATTAAATCTGGTTTTATGCTGATTGATCAGCAATGCGCCCACGAGCGTATTTTGTACGAACGTTTTCTGCAACAGCTTGAAAACCGGCAAGGCGCCAGTCAGCAGAGTTTATTCCCGCAAACTGTTTCCCTTAGCGGCCCCGATTTTGAGCTGGTTAAAGAATTGCTGCCAGATATTCGGGCTTTGGGTTTCCAGATACGTGAATTTGGAAAAAATACGCTGATAGTAGAAGGCATACCCGCAGACCTTGGCGAGAACATCAGCGAAGTAGCGATGCTTGAACATTTGATCGAAGGATTTAAAAACAATTCGTCGGCCTTAAAACTCAGTCGCCGGGATAATCTGGCACGGGCTTTGGCAAAAAATGCAGCCGTTAAAACCGGAACGCCTTTACGGCCAATGGAAATGAACCGGATGATTGATGAGCTGTTCGCCTGCAGTATGCCGAACGTGTCGCTTAGCGGAAAAACCGTTATTGCAACCATTACGATGGACGAGCTGATCCAAAAATTTGATAAATAAACCCGAACGTTTTTATGAACTCCATAGGTACATCGCCTTTTTCAAATATCCCGCCGGTAGTAAAAAACCTGCTTATTATTAATATCCTTTTTTTTATCGCTACCGCGATATTTCAAAGCAAAGGAATTCCGCTAATTGAGTTCCTCGGAGTCTATTATTTTGATTCGCCAAAGTTCAGCGTGTGGCAAATTATCAGCTATATGTTTATGCATGGCGGGTTTGCCCATATCCTGTTTAATATGTTCGCCTTGTTCACCTTCGGCTCGTCTGTTGAGTACATTATGGGTTCCAAACGGTTTTTGAATTTTTATTTGATAACCGGGCTCGGTGCGCTGGCCTTGCAAATGGTGGTCCAAGCTATCGAGATTTACGGCATCACGGGCGGCATCACCATTGATCCGCTTACTTACCGCTCTGGCAGTAACGAGGCCATACAAACTTTGAGCGAAATTTATTACGGACCCATGGTTGGAGCGTCCGGCGCAATATTTGGTTTGCTTATCGCTTTTGGAATGTTGTTCCCGAATGCAGAGCTTTTTATTTTATTTATTCCGGTACCGGTAAAAGCTAAATTCATCATTCCCGTTTATATTATTTTAGAGTTATTTTTGGGTGTTGCCCAGTTTGCCGGCGATTCTATTGCGCACTTTGCCCATCTGGGCGGCGCCTTATTTGGTTTTATCCTGGTGAAACTGTGGGATATAAAGCGTCCGCGAAATTTTTATGAATAAATCTATTTTCAGCGAATTATATACAAAGGTTTTCCGGTCGGGAAACCCCCTTTTCCTGTTTATCGGCATCAATGTGCTGGTCTTCCTCATCATCCAACTGGTTGCCGTTTTCGGGTTTTTGTCTGGCGAAGGTGTGGTGGCTTCAGACTGGATATCGCTGCAGCTATCTATGCCCGCCTATCTGCCCGGTTTGCTTGAAAAGCCCTGGACCATCATTACGTACATGTTTGGTCACGATGGCATTTTTCATATTCTGTTTAATATGCTCTGGCTGTATTGGCTGGGGAAGATCTTCTTAGACTTTTTAAACCCGCGGCAATTTATTTTTACCTACCTGGCTGGTGGTTTGGCCGGAGCCGCATTGTTCCTGCTGGTTTACAACGGGTTCCCGGTATTTAAAGCGGACGTACCGCTGTCTGTATTAATCGGCTCTTCTGCCAGTGTAATGGCGGTAATCGCGGCAACGGCAACACTTCTTCCAGATTACACCATCACCTTATTGCTGGTTGGGCCGGTAAGATTAAAGTATCTGGCGCTCATTTACTTTGTTTTAGATCTGATAGGCATCGCAAGCGGCAACCCCGGCGGAAGTATTGCGCACATTGGCGGGGCCCTTCTGGGATTTTTCTTTATCAAACAGCTTCAGAGTGGCAACGACTGGAGCAAGCTGTTCCGCAAAAAAAGCAAGCTCAAAATTGTTCAGCAAGATAAGCGGCCCTCACGGGTAACAGTAAACAAGCTTCCCGATCAGGAAGTGATTGACGAAATACTGGATAAAATTTCAAAATCTGGCTACGAAAGCCTGACTAAACGTGAGAAAGAGCAATTATTTAAGGCGAGCAGTAAGGAATGAGGCGAAGAAAAAAAACGGGCTTCAGCTTTTTCAGTAAAGCGGTTTTCTACGCCAATCTGCTGGTGGCCGCCCTGCTACTCATCAGCTATCTGGCTTCATTTACAGATCCGCGTACTTTTTGGCCGATCGCTTTTTTCGGCCTGGCCTACCCTTTATTCCTGCTGTTGAATTTGCTTTTTCTGGTTTACTGGCTTTTCAGATCGCCCAAATATGCGCTCATCTCCTTTATTTGTATCCTTTCGGGATATAAATTTCTTACAGGCTCCATCGGCTTCAGAGAAACAACGGCCATTTCGGTTCCTAAATCATCTCAAAATTTTATCAGGGTGATGACTTATAACGTACATAACTTTAAGCAGTTTGGCGATAAGAATGATGCTTTTACAAAGGATCAGATTTTAGACATCATCCGCAAAGAACAGCCCGACGTACTCTGTTTCCAGGAGTTTTTTTCCCGGCAGAAAGGCGAGTATAATTTCAGGAAATTGATTTCGGAGATTATGGAAACTGAATATTTTTACTTTGTGCCGAACTCGGCTAATGATTATGAAGCGATTGGTATGGCCATTTTCTCAAAACTCCCCATCATTGATAAAGGGCGGATACCATTTAAAGAGTCAACCGGCAATGAAGCACTTTTTATTGACGTTGAGTTTAAGAATAAATCTTTACGAATTTACAATGTGCATTATCAATCCATCCGGTTTCAACCCGAAGATTACCGTTACTTAAAAGAGGTGACCAAAGAGATTGATACCGATGTTCAGTCTTCAAGGCGCATAGGCAGTCGCCTTAAACAGGCATTTTTGAAGCGGAGCGACCAGGTTGAGCTGGTAAAAGCGCATACCCGGGAATGCAAAATTCCGTACGTGGTGGCAGGCGATTTTAACGACACGCCGGTTTCTTACACCGTTAACACCATGGCTGAGGGGTTAAAGAATAGTTTCAGAAAAAAAGGAAGCGGATTGGGGATTACCTATAACGGCGATTTCCCCAACTTTCAGATAGATTATATATTAACTTCTAAAGAGTTTGACGTGAAAAATTATCTGGTTATTGATAAGAAATTATCAGATCATTATCCGGTAAGGAGTGATGTGGAGTTACCCGAGCAGGCTAAAAATTAATGAACAGATATTAAACAGCAGAGGCCGTTTTGCGTGAGCAGGGACACGCCCAAATACAGTATTGGCAGCTTAATATTCACATCGTTAAGCCGCATAAACATTATTTAAATATGAATAACAATCTGGTTATATACAATACCCTAACCCGTACCAAAGAAAAGTTTGAACCTATAAACCCGCCCTTTGTAGGCTTATATGTTTGCGGGCCAACGGTATACAGCGATGTTCATCTGGGCAATTGCCGCACGTTCGTTTCTTTCGATGTAATTTACCGGTATCTCTTGCACCTGGGTTATAAAGTAAGGTATGTGCGCAACATTACTGATGCCGGACATTTGGAAGGGGACCGCGACGAAGGCGATGATAAATTCGCCAAGAAGGCCCGATTAGAACAATTGGAACCGATGGAAATTGTGCAAAAGTACACGTTGGGCTTCCACGATGTGATGCGCCTTTTTAATACGCTGCCCCCCGGAATTGAGCCCACCGCGACTGGCCATATTTCTGAGCAGATAGAAATGATCAATCAGATCATCAAAAACGGGTATGCATACGAGGCGGGCGGAACGGTATATTTTGATGTGGAAAAATATAGCCGCGAGCATAATTATACCATTTTAACCAACCGGCAATTAGATGACCTGCTTGAAAATACACGGCCATTGGGCGGGCAGGATGAAAAGCGTGGGCGCCTTGATTTTGCGCTTTGGATTAAAGCCAAGTCAGAACACATTATGCACTGGCCCTCTCCCTGGAGTGTTGGCTTCCCCGGTTGGCACATTGAATGCTCGGCCATGAGTAGTAAGTATTTGGGTGATCAATTTGATATTCATGGCGGAGGGATGGATTTGGCAGCAACACATCATACCAATGAGATTGCGCAATCGAAAGCCTGCAACCATACAAGCCCCGTTAAATATTGGATGCACACCAATATGCTCACGGTAAATGGCACACGCATGTCTAAATCAAAAGGGAATGGATTTTTGCCCGGCGAACTTTTTACCGGTGAGCATCCGCTGTTAGATCACGGGTATTCGCCCATGGCAGTTCGTTTTTTCATGCTCCAGGCGCATTACCGCAGCACCCTGGATTTTTCTAATGATGCTCTTGAAGCTGCAGAAAAGGGTTTCAGACGGTTAATGGCATCCATAGACACCCTTAAAAAATTAAAAACTACAGAAAGCAAGCCATCAGATATTCACGTGAAAGATTTTTCAGAGCGCTGTTATAAAGCGATGGATGATGATTTTAACACTCCGGTTTTGTTAGCCGAACTTTTTGAGGCGAGTCGCTTTATAAACAGCGTTTACGACGGGAATGCATCCGTTAACGCTGCCGATTTGCAGAACCTGCGCAAGCTGATGCAGGATTTTGTATTTGAAGTACTCGGATTAAAAGAGGAAAGTAACCAAAGTAGTGATCTGCAGGAATTGATGGAACTGGTTATTAATCTGCGAAACGAAGCTAAAGCAAGCAAAGACTATGCTGCATCAGATAAAATAAGAAATGCTTTACAGCAGATCGGCATCCGGCTAACCGATAATAAAGAGGAAACGGCCTGGAGCAGAATTTAAAAAAAACCGGCATCAGCCACCAATATTTAAGAGGCCGATGCCGGTTTAAATTTACTTCTGACTATTATAAAACTCAGCAAGTTTTACAAGATCCTGATCTGATTTTAAGTTTAGCTTATTGTCTTTTATAAACGCATCTAATTGCGCAGTGTAGCCGTCAAAAGCGGCAAGCACAGATTTTTTATCCTTTTTAAGCTTTATCGGCTGCCCGTCTTTAATCACGTAAAGACTGCTCACCTCATCAAACGTTTTGGTAGTTGTGGCAGAATTATAGGCTTTGCTTTCCAACACATGCTTAGAGGTACGTTTTAGAAGCGTGGTTTCCCCGCCCGATAAGACCTGATAATAGGTTTTTTCTGTAGCGCCGTCAACGGGTTTAAAGCCATTTTTGAAATACAGACTTTTCTGCTCATCACCGGCCAGATCCAGTTTAAATTCCTGCACTCCATCTACAAACGCAAGGCTCTGGCCATCTTTATTTCGAAACAGAAGTTGGTCTTCAACCAGATCGTATCTAAGTTTTATATCGGTGTACGTTTTTCCGTTGTCTAGTTTTACCATCCCGTTTGCCCAGTAATCTGTTAAAAAGGGAGTTCCCTGCACATCGGTGTACTTGGTTTCAAACAAGGGTTTTCCCGAAACATCCGTAATGTTATTCAGGTTCTGCGCTTTCAGACTCACTGAAAGTACGCTGAAGGCCAGCAGGGTTAATAGCTTAAATGACGATTTTTCCATAATTTTATCAGGTATGACTATAAACAAAACTAAAACTATTCCTGAATATTCAAATAACTTCTCCAAACTAACGCCTGCGTTTCTAAAATATTCAATTGCGGGAGCAGGTTTTACCATCATCTTACAAATTTTTCTGTTTGCGGCCACTGAGATAACATGGATTTTTATATTGATTATGCTTTCAATCATTGTCCAGGCATTTATTATGCTCTTAGCGGCAGCAATGCTAGTCGGCGCAAGCCGGCAAAACCGGCCGCTTTTGCATGGAGAAAATGCTCCCGGGCGGGAAGTTGATTATGCAGAGTTAACAAAGTTGAAAAGTGAAAAACAATACTTTGCCAGCGTGCTTTCGCATGATTTACGAAGCCCGCTAAGCAGCATTGTTCTGCTTGCCAGCTATTTGAAAGGGCGTGAAGAAGAGCCCGAATCGGCGAAATACTTTGAGATGGTTGAGCAATCTGCCCGCCGGGAGTTGGAGATGATAACTACTTTATTGCTTTTAATGCGCCCCAATTTATACCAGCAATCAGACTCCGAACCAATAAACATCGCAGAAATAGTGCAGAAATGGTCGGCAGAGAAGGCTGCTGCATTAACTGATAGAAACCTGGCTCCACTTCTGAATATTCCTGCGGGCTTTTCTGCGCTAAGCAAAGAACCTGTGGCAACTGTGATCTTAACGGCTTTACTCAACCATGTCTTATATCTTGCAGACCGGGATCAGCAATTAGAAATTTCGGTTTCAGAAAATGCTGAAGGAGCAGTAATTTGTTTAAAATTTGATAGTAAAGAATTAGCGGCGGAAAATTTAGAATCGTTGTTTACACCAGACAGGCTGGCCGTTAAAGACAGACGAAAAGAATTTCCCGAAAATATTGACCTCTATTTTTGCCGGCAAATATTAGCCCCCTACAATGGCACAATTGATGTGTACAGAGAAGAGTCTCCGGGTACATTTATTTTTCGCCTGAAGTTTTAACTAATAATCTTTGCCGCCTACCGCTCCTCCTTATGAAGTTCAGCACTCTTAGTTTATTGCTTTTTTTAAACGTTTTTAGTTCGGCTTCTGGCCAAACATCTAACGGAACCGTGGCTTCTCTGGTGGCTGCCGAGAATTATTTCGCGGGAATAATTAATGAAAAAGGTATTAACAAAGCATTTTTGACGGTTAGTGATGACCAAACTATTGTGTTTAAACCGGGGCCGTTGCGGGCTACAGATTTTTATGAGAAACAGAAAAAAAGCAGTGCGGAACTTACCTGGCAGCCGGCGCTTGCAAAAATCTCAAAAAGCGGCGACTGGGGTTTTACCACCGGGCCGTACCAGTACACCGCCGATGGCGAAATTGCGTTTGGCGATTACGTGTCAGTGTGGAAAACAAACGATAAGGGCGTTTGGAAGTTGGCCGTTGATTTAGGAATAAGCCATGAGAAGCCGTTAACTGAACCTGCGTTGAGCTATCTCGATCCGAAAAGCACCAAATATTTCCGGCAACGGTCTAAAGCCCGGCAAAAGCAGCGCGAAGATATAGTGTTAACCAGCGACCGGCTATTCTCCAAAACGCTTGCCAATTACAGCAGCCTGGCCTATAATGTCTTTCTGTCAGAAAATTCCCGCTTGCTGTTTCCAGGATATCAACCTGTTATCGGTAAAAAAATGATTGCTGAATTTTTTCGAACCCGTGATATTGATATACAGACTGAAGTTGTTGAAGCCGATCGGGCAAACGGAAGCGATTTGGCCTACACCTACGGGACAGCAAACATCACGCAAAGCGGCCAGATGTCGGCATATCATTACCTGCGAATTTGGGAAGTGCAGGACGGCCATAAATGGAATGTGATTTTAGAGATATTTTCTCCGGCAACGAATTAACGAGTACTGATCAGAACAAATTTTTGATCAACTGCTCGGTGGTAATTCCCTCAGCTTCGGCTTTATAGTTTCGCACAATGCGATGCCGGAGAATAGATTCTGCTACGGCCTGCACATCTTCCCGATCGGGAGAATATTTTCCGGAAATAGCCGCGTGGCACTTGGCACCCAAAACCAAAAACTGCGAAGCCCGGGGGCCCGCACCCCAGCTTAAAAATTTGTTCACTTCATCTGTTGCCGTCTGCGTGCCAGGGCGGGTTTTGGCAGCCAGGGAGACTGCGTATTCCAACACGTTATCAGTTACCGGTATATTTCGAACCAATTGCTGGAAATATAAAATCTGCTCGGCGCTTAAAATTTTGTTGAGTTCTACCTTACGGTTAGTCGTTGTATTTTTTACCACCAAAAGTTCTTCCTCCATGCTTGGATAAGTAAGCAGCACGTTGAACATAAAGCGGTCTAACTGTGCTTCGGGTAGCGGATAGGTTCCCTCCTGTTCAATGGGGTTTTGCGTTGCCAGCACAAAAAACGGTTTAGGCAGAAAATGCGTGTGCCCGCCTATGGTAACTTCCTTCTCCTGCATGGCCTCCAGCAACGCTGCCTGCGTTTTTGGAGGAGTACGGTTAATCTCATCGGCCAGGATGATGTTAGAAAACACGGGGCCTTTAATAAACTTAAAGGTTCGGTCTTCGCCTAATATTTCAGATCCCAGAATATCTGAAGGCATCAGATCCGGCGTAAATTGTATGCGGTTGTAACTCAGGTGCAGCACGCGGGCTACGGTTTGAACAAGTAAGGTTTTAGCCAGACCGGGCACGCCCACTAACAAACAATGCCCGTTACTGAAGATTGATATCAATACGGACCTAACCACCTCATCCTGCCCAACAATAATTCGCCCGATTTCATTCCGGATATCCCGGTAAGAACTACTTAAGGCATCAACGGCTTCCACGTCGTCTTTATACATTGTATGGCAGTGGTTTATGTGTGTAAGTTATTGCTGATCTGAACCAATTTAGGGGTTTTGTCAATTCCCTTTTCAAATGCGACCTTTTTATTGCACCGGGGCGGTTATCCAGTCTTTCAGCAACCTGCATGTCTGGAAATCCTCGTCAATTTTAATGTACGTTGTCTTTCTGCGCTTTTCAAACCATTGGCTTATAGTCCGGTTTATTTTATCCTGAAAAGCTGCTTCTTTTATTTTTGGATAATCCTGTTGAAGGCTGGCTACATGCGGGCCTGTTTTTGATTTGAGATACAAAAACCGATAGCCCTGCTTCCCTGCGGGAGAGGTAAAAATATCGGGTTGAGAATAACTTCCTACCTGCATACTGTCTACGGTTAAAAAAACCTGCGCTTCCAGCTTATCTGTTGGGATATAAGTACTTCTGTTCTGTACATTCTCTGCGTTTAACAGCATGCCACCATTGTATTTGGTTTCTGTATTATCAGAATATAGTGAAGCCGCTGTGGCGAAATCCAGTTTTTTCTCAACCACACGCTGGTAAATACTGTCTATATGAGCTTTAGAACGAGCTAAACTGGCGTTAGTGGGCTCTGTTTTGATCAAAATATGACGCACGTTTACCTGCTCTCCACGCCGGTCCATCACCTGAAGCACGTGAAAACCAAACTCGGTTTCAAAAACCGGAGAAAGTTCGCCGGGTTTTAGTTTAAAGGCCATTGCCGAAAATTCTTTTACAAAGGTGGAACGATCCTGGAAACCCAAATCGCCGCCTTCTACCGCCGAGCCCGGATCTTGCGAATACAAGGTGGCCAGCGTAGCGAAATCTTCACCTCCTTTTACCCGCAACCTTAACGACTCCGCCTTATCTCTAAATTGTTCTTTCTCTTCTTTTGTTAATGTTGGAAAAACCACAATTTCGCCAATTTCTACTTCGGTATTAAACGAGGGCAAGCTATCCTTGGGGATTGCATCAAAATAGCGGCGTACTTCTAAAGGGGTAATTCCTATATTTTCGGTAATGATGCCTTCCATTTTATTGGCTACAAGGCTTTCTCTAATGTCGGTACGGATTTCATTTTTATACTGAAGCAGCGAGCGGTTTAAGAATTGTTCCAGCCGTTCCTGCCCACCGGCCCTGGCGGTCATAGCACGTAAACGCCTGTCAATCTCAGAATCAATCTGATCTTCGGTAACCGCTACCGAATCAATAACCGCCTGCTGCGCTAACAATTTCTGCGATAATATCTGTTGCAAAATGGTGCATTTAACATCCAAATCTTCCGGGTTGCCCTGCGCCAGATATTGAGCATACTGCATTTCAATGTCTGATTGCAGAACAATGGTACCGCCAACTACAGCGGCAATTTTGTCAAGCGATTGCACCTGGGCCAAAACCGGGGCTCCGAAAAAAAGTAATACTGCAACAACTATCCCTGAGGTTTTTTTCATTTTTTAGTATACAATGAGCCGTAATATTTCGCTCTCCGGCGATATTTTATGAAGAACGCAAGTATACGGCCGGTACATTTTCCGCAAAAGTATCAGATATATTTATTAATCGGGTATTTTCAAAGCCATTTTCAAATGAGCAACGCATAGCGTTTCGACCATTATTCCGGCTGAGGGCCTAAGTTAATATTTTACCTTTCGTACAAAGGCCTTTTAACGAAATTTAACAGAAATGTGCCCGGTAGTAAACAACACATTTGGTTTATTACCTTTGATGCTCACCACAAATTTTTGCGCTAAATATGTCTGGTCTTTTAATTGACAACGCCGCAGCCCTTCCATTTCTGTTTACCGAAGATCTTTACTTTATTGATTCCGGGGCAACTGCGGGTTTAGAAAATCCCCCACCTGAAAAAAAACCTCAGCCAGATGAACCTCCAATTGCAGACAGCATCCCCTTTAAATTTCTTGGCGGTAACGGTAAAAACTTTCTGATTTTAATAGACGATAAAATTCATACGCTAATGAATCCGGCGCATCAGGAAATGCTTTTAAAAGTAATGACCGCTAAGAATATGGAGCTCGCAGATCTGGCGGTTGTAAACATCGCCCGCTACCACAGCGCCGATTTAAACGATTTGAAAAGCGCTCTAAACTGCTCCAGCTTGGTACTTTTCGGCGTTGTGCCTGCACAACTCGGCCTGGTTCCTTTCGATCTCAACAAACCGCATCAAACAAGCGGAGTTAAAATGCTGGCTACCTATAGTCTGGAGGAAATGCGCAACAATGCCGACAAAAAACGAGAGTTTTGGAACGTAATGAAAAAATTCTGATGGAGCTGATCTTCGCAACAAACAACGAACATAAATTAGCCGAGGTACAAGCGCTTACCGGCAACCTGATTAAAATTAAAGGCTTGCGTGAGATTGGCTGTACCGATGACATCCCGGAAACGGGAATTACGTTTGCCGAAAACGCCAGCTTGAAAAGCAGATTTATTTATGACCGCTATCAGTTAAATTGCTTCGGCGACGACTCTGGCTTAGAGGTTGAGGCCCTGGACGGGGCACCGGGGGTTTTTTCTGCCCGCTACAGCGGAAGCCGCGACATGGAAACCAACCTGCGACTGTTGCTTCAAAATATGGATGGACAGCAAAACCGGAAAGCCCGTTTTAGAACGGTGCTGTCACTGATTATCAATGGCGAAGAAAAATTGTTTGAAGGGGCGGTGGAAGGTGAGATCAGCGCCACGCAGTCGGGAAACACCGGTTTTGGCTACGACCCGGTTTTTAAGCCCGAAGGCTATACCATTACATTTGCCGAAATGGGCAGCGCCGAAAAAAACAAAATCAGCCACCGGGCGAAAGCTTTGCAGCAATTGGTAGATTTTCTGACAAGCCGTACTGATTAACGTTTATCAGCAGCTTTTGCTGCCGATCTGACCAATACTTTCGCCGGTTTTTTAGGAGTGGTTGCCGGAATAATCTCCTCTTTAGAACGAGGCCTGTCTTTGGGTTTCCAAATAAAACCTTTCAAAATTTCTTCGTCTTTGGGCACCTCATCTATCGGATAATAATTCCCCTCAGGCTTTAAAATAGAAACAATATCTTGAAGCTTGCCGTCTGCAAACACCACTTTTATCCGGCTGCTGAGCATTCGGTTTAAACCGCTGTAAGTGCTATCGTCTTTCACATAATAAATGCTTTCTGCATTGCCGTCTACAAACATCCGGTCAAGCTTGCCATCGTTAAAAAAACCGGTTATCACCTTGCCTTTTACCTGGTTGAAATGCACCGAGTCATCGCCATCGGTATTCACAATAAAGCCATTATGCTGCAGCAACATGTTATCCAGTTTTTTATTTTTCAGTTGAAGATATACCGTATCGGCAGAAAGCTGCGAGCCCTGCGTCCAGATCATGGGTTTAACATAAAAGCGCAAGGTAGAATCGCCATAACTAAAAAACATGGAATCGCCGCGGGCTTGCAAATCTGATTTAAATATTTTGGCCTGGTGGTAAGCCATAATCACCCTGGTTTTTGCTGTATCCGCATTGGCAGCCTCGGCCATCGGCAAGGCGGGTGTTTTCGCTGTGGCGGATGCTTCTTTTTTGCTACCTGTTTTTTCCGCAGCCGCGGTGTCAACTTTTAAAACTTTTGCGGTATCTGCAGATAACACTACGTTCATAGAATCTCTTCTGGCTAAAGCCGAAGAATCCACCGGCGGAAGTGAGTCGGCCATCGCATCCTCCAATTTTTTTTCGTCCTGCTTTTTGGCTTTTCTTTTAATCCGTTCTTTACGCTTTTCGCCCGGCTCGGCTGCTGCTTTTTGTGGCCGTTCAGACGCATTGGGATTTCGCCCCGGCTTATCGCCCGGAACCTCGTTTTTAAGTTCCGCGTCTTTTTGCAATTCGTCTTTGCGGAAGGGAGCTATCTTCCGATTTAAAACCATTTTGCTGAAAAGCGTATCGGCGGTCATGTAAATCGAATCTGTTTTTGCGGAGTCAGACTGAGTGGTGAGAATTACATAGGCGTTTTTTGTGGCTAAAATACTTTCGTCGGCTTTGCGGTAAACACCGGCCTCGCCTTTGAAAGTAATTTTTTCTACGGCATCCACGAAAGTGATATTGCCAATTGCCCGGCCATAACCCGCCTTACGGTCATAGAACAAACTATCTCCTTTCAAAGACTTTGCTCCCTGCGTGTACAAATTTTTGCGGCCAAAACGGGCCTGATCCGTTATGGTGTTGTAGTTTCCGTTTTCGGTATACAAAGTATCGTCACTGCCATAAATATTGGTAGGCCCATAAAAATAGGCGATTTTACTGGTGGTGTTGTATCTCAGCGTATCTGATTTAATCAGCGCATCGGGCGTGGTGAGCACCACTTTGTTGCGAAAGTAAGCATCTCTTGAATTGGCGAAATAATAACCGCGGGTGCTGGTGAGTACGTTTTCTCCGTTCACAATTTTTCCGCCGCCAAGGTATGTGCCTACTTTGGTACCGAGGTTATAGATAAGCTTGTCTGTGGTTAAGGTGGCATCGCCATCAACAAAGCGCACGTTTCGGGTTAAAATGGCCAGTTTGGTGTTGCCATCGTAGTTCAGCACATCAGAATATACTGCCGTGCCGTTGGGCTGCGTAATCACAACGTTTCCAAAAGCATCAAACGTATTTCTTTTTTGATCAACGTTGGCGCTATCCGCGGCAAGCGTAGAGCCATCATGAGAAAAAACCGGCTTAATTATTCGAATTAAGCCTTTATCGGTAAAGCCTTTAGAAACCTGAGACGATATCAATTTAATTTCTTTCGGCGTCTGCGCAAAAGCGGCACAGCCAATCAAAGAAAAGTATATGTACAGAAGAACATTTTTCACCATGCAAAATTAGTTTTTTAGTTTTTGAGACAGTGGTTAAATAATAATTTCAAAATAATGTTTAGTTGTACGTCTGCCAATTGTTTCCCTTTCCTTTGTAATATTGCATGTCAACGCTTAAAAATGCTGGAAACATCAGGCTTTCTCCGGTTTATTGATCAGCACAGCTTGTTTTCGCCTGCGCAGCAGGTATTGCTTGCCGTAAGTGCCGGCCGCGATTCGGTACTCATGGCCCGCTATTTTAAACAATGCAATTTTAAATTTGGTATTGCCCATTGCAATTTTAAACTGCGTGGCCGCGAAGCTGATGACGATGAGCAATTTTGCCTTGACCTTGCAGCAGAATTGGATGTACCATTCTATGCAACTGCTTTTGATACCGCAAACGTAGCCGCGTCAAACCACATTTCTATCCAAATGGCCGCCCGTGATTTGCGTTACCAATGGCTGGAAGAAATCAGAAAGGCTCATAGTTACGAGTATATAGCATTGGCGCATCATCAAAATGACAGCACAGAAACTATACTGTTAAATTTAGTCCGGGGAACGGGCATATCCGGCCTCCATGGAATAGTGCCCAAACGAAATAAACTTCTGCGTCCGCTACTTTTTCTCAACCGGACAGAGATTGATGAAATTGTTTTAAAAGCCGAACTTGCTTATCGCGAAGACAGCTCTAACAAATCGGCAAAATACGCCCGCAACAAAATCAGGCTTAAAGTGATCCCGGTATTGAAACAACTCAATCCGCAGTTAGAAAAAACATTTGCAGATAACGCGGCCCGCTTTGCCGAGCTGGAGGTTTTGCTTGAAGCTGTAATTGAAAATTTAACTAAGCGGATATTTTTAAAAACCGATGCAGGATACGAGATTTCCATCAGCGAATTGAAAAAACTGAACCCGCTAAATACGCTGTTGTTCGGACTCATGCAGCCTTTCGGGTTCAGGCAGTCTGTTTTGAAAAATCTGGTTTGTAGTTTAGATAGCCAGCCGGGGAAAGTTTTTAAATCAGCATCTCACCAGATTTTTATAGACCGGGATAGATTGCTTTTATCCGAAAATCGCCCATATCCGAAAGCCGACATACTCATTAACCCAGAAACTTTCAGCGCCTGCTGGAACGGTTTTAATTTCGAAGCAGGTAGAATGAATGCACCGGGTTTTGAAATGACTGCCTCTAAAAGCGTAGCTCATCTAAATATGGATTTACTGGCGTTTCCGCTTATTTTGCGAGGCTGGCGCAGTGGCGATTATTTTTATCCGCTCGGAATGAAAGGACGAAAAAAATTAAGCGACTACTTTATTGAACAAAAGATTCCGCTGCCGCGTAAAGAGCAAATCCCGGTGTTACAAAATGGAAATGGAGATATTCTATGGGTTGCAGGTTACCGGATGGATGACCGTTATAAAATCATACCGGGCAGCAAAAATATTTTTAAATTAGAACAGTTATCAGGGCATGGATCATAAACCACTATTTGTAGAAAAGCAATATTTAGGGCGGGATTACGGGCGTATCAGCATCCGCATGGTGATGGCGCTGTTTTGCTTTGCCGCTTACTATATTACTGAAAGGCGTGAGCAAAACGCCGACCTCTTTTTGGTTGTGGGATGCAGTATTTTAATTGTCTCCATTATTATGATGTTTTTGCTTCATTACCAAACCACCATACAAAACGGAACAATTATTCTTGAAGGATTGTGGACTTCCTCCCGCGTTCGCATTGAGTTGCACAACATCACCCAAGTGGAGCGGATTGCTTACAGTTCATTCATGCTGAACAATCCGGTTTATAACCTGCACAAAAAAGGCACTATCCGCTTTTACGCGGGTGGGAAAGATGCCGTAAAACTTACCGACCGCGATGGCCTGAATTACATCATCGGCACGCATTGCCCAGAAGAATTCGAAAAGAAAATAAAGGTGGCCATGCATTCCGGTGCGTCTGCGTTGCCGGGGAAGCCCGCGTTTTAAAGCAAAAAAGCCGCCGGGCGGCTTTCTTTGCAATTTTTACTTCTTTAACCCAATTTCGCGTAAGCGCTCATCTAAATAGTCGCCCGCTGTAATATCATCGTAAGATTTTTTATTTTCATCATCCACGCATGATTCCAGGCAACTCAAATCCATACCAGAGCGGGGGTGGAGAAAAAACGGTACCGAAAACCGGGACGATCGCATCAGCTCCCGGGGCGGGTTAACCACCCGATGAGTGGTAGATTTGAGTTTGTTGTTTGTTAACCGCTGCAGCATATCGCCTACATTAACTACTATATCTTCAGCATTGGCTTTAACCGGAAACCACTGCCCATCCCGGGTTAAAACTTCCAGACCGTCGGCACTGGCGCCAATCAGCAAAGTAATCAGGTTAATATCCTCGTGGGCGCCGGCACGCACCGCTTCCTCGGGCAACGCATCGGGGTTCTCTATCGGAAAGTAATGAATAGCCCGCAGAATGGAATTTCCATTGTGCACTTTATCCTCAAAGAAATTTTCGGGCAGGTTCAAATAAACGGCAATTGCCCGCAGCAGGTGTTTACCCGCGTTTTCAAGGCGTTTGTATACTTCCCGGGTTACCTCATTAAACTCAGGCAACTCGTCTACCATCACATTATCCGGATACTCCTTCTTAACCTCGTCGCCATCAGTAACTACTTGGCCGCTTTGCCAAAATTCTTTCAGATCGGGTGTTTTTGAATCTTTCGCCTTTTCTTTTCCTTTGCTGGTATAACCCCGCTGTCCGGCAAGTTCTGCTTTTTCGTACTTAAGCTTTTCTGCCTCGGGCATCATAAAAAACTTTCGAACTTCGGCATACAACGATTCCATGAGTTGGGCAGTCATACCGTGGTTGGCGATGGTTACAAAACCAGTATCATTAAATGCTTTGCCGATATCGTTAGAAAACTGCTTCTTCTGTTCGGGAGTTCCCTGGGTGTAATCGTTCAGATCAAGACGGGGAATGTTTACTTCTGCTGCCATATTTCTTTATTTTAAACCTAATATACGAGCATTTGTGGAAAACAAAACAGCAATGCCGCTATGCTGAGGCAAAGCTCTTGCCTTTCAGTATTTTAGGTTATCCACAAATTATCAAGCAAACAACACCCTAAAAGATGTGTTCTGCGTTATGTGCTTAACGGCCTGGAGTGCTCTTAATCAAAACCATGGATAAAATATTTGAGTGGAACCGCTTTCTTTTTAATGACCTGCCCGCTGTGTTCCTGATAGAGGTAGTTGTTCGGGCTATCATCATGTACCTTGTCATTCTGGTGGCCTTGCGCCTTTCGGGGAAACGAGGGGTTAAGCAACTGTCGGTTTACGAGCTTGTTTTGATTATCGGGCTGGGCTCCGCCGCCGGCGACCCGATGTTTTACGAAGATGTTGGTTTGATCCCGGCCATTACCGTTTTTATAGTCATTATTGTTATGTATCGCCTAACTACCTGGCTATCCGGCAAGAATAAAAAGGTTGAACACTTTTTAGAAGGCGATCCGGTTTGTCTGATAAAAAACGGAAGGTTTTCCATTGAAAATTTTGAGAAAGAAGATTTGGCCCAAAACGAATTTTTCTCAGAACTAAGGCAGCAAAACGTGGAGCATTTAGGCCAGATACGAATTGGCTTTATTGAGCCTACCGGAGAGATCAGTTTGTTTTTCTATGAAGATGAACAAGTAAAACCAGGCTTACCATTGCTGCCTGACGCTTTTGCGCAGAAAAATAAAGTTATAAAAACGGAAGGGATGTATTCTTGCGCATTCTGCGGTGAAACATTAACTATTTCTGCCAAATCTGCGAGCTGCCCGGTTTGTAAGAGAAAAGAATGGGTGCCGGCCATTGATAACCGTAGAATAACTTAAAAACTATTGAGAAACACTTTTGATTACCCGCTCCAGCTCATCAATATCGAAAGGTTTGGCCAGATACGTATCGGCCCCGGCCTGCTCGGCCAAACTTTTAATATCATTATTGGCAGAAAAGTAAATTACCGGAATATTTTTATAATCATCTACCGCTTTAATAGTTTGCGTGGCCTTAATCCCACCCGTTTCCGGGATCCAGTTATCCATCAAAATCACTTTCGGCTTCACTTCGCCAATTACATCCAGAATGTTGTTACAGTGAGTACGGGTATGTACTTCCCATCCCTGTTCCTCAAGAATGTAGGTACAAATTGAAAGAATATCCGAATCATCATCGCAAATTAAAATGCGTTTATCCATGTTGTGTTTCGTTGAACCTCTGCTAAATATAGGTAAATATTTTTATCCCGATAAAAACGATGGCCCGAATGGAAAATGCTGGTTGGCGTCGTTATTTTGTTGCAATTATATGGATTTTATCTCAACATCTCACCTAATATAAAGTAAATGGTTAACCGCACCGGCCTATGCCATCCATAGCATGAACCGGATGAATTAAATAAATTTAAATTTGGCCACAGAATCGTTTGAGAAGAAGCAGCAGAGTTTTGAAACGATCTCGCACCTTCCTTTTGTTTAGTTTTTACATGAAGCACATTATCGGAGCCATCATCCTTTTAATATTTATAGAACTTGTATCGTGCAAAGAAAAAACCGGGCCTGGTTTCACTTCAAAACCATTTTTCGAAAATGTGCAAGGTACTGAGTTTACAGAAATCAGGCGGGAGTTTGCCAATGGACTCGCATTCAACAAACAGGGGTTTCAGTTAGAGCCCGCCTGGCGCATGCGGTTTTTATCGGCCGATACGGCCAGAATTTATAACCCGCTGGAAAACAAATATTACAACTTTCATATTCATTATGACCATGATTCGGTGATAAACGTGGCCCGCGTTTGGTTTCGGGTAAAAAAGGTAACTGCTGATAGTCTTCGCTTTCAACTTTTACAAGTAGAGGGGAAGGCTGTTTCGGCAGAAAGATCCAATATTTTTATGACATTCTATTCGGGGAGATACATCAGAAATGAATTGAAAACAAATATTCATTCCTTGAGAGCGCCGAAAAGAAAAGACACCTTATTTGTGGAAAGCCTTATAAAAAATGCGTCTAAAAATTGGAACAACGCATTTGCCGCCCGCAATCCGGTGAAGATTATAAGCAAAAGCCCGATCTTAAAAGTTGAGAAAGTTGATATTGAACCAGATTTCTTGTCTGGCGATCAATTGTCTGATAATTACATTCTTCCGGAATTTAATATTACTATAAAGCCGGCCTACAAAGATTTCAATTATTCTTTTAAAGCAATAGTAGATTCCAGAGGTAAAATGCATTTTAAAAACTCAAATGTCTACATCATGCCGGAATTTGTAGTGTCTAAAACTCGGGTAATGAAGGGAATTATCAACGTATATTTACAGAATCTATTGGACATAAAACCGGGCCAAACGTTAGGTATGCCGCATTCCAGCGTGGTAAGCATAAACGTTCATGGCCGGGCCGGCAGTTGAGCATACGGGGCAAAAATTAGAAATGCTCCACTATTTAGAGCGATAATAACGATAAAAAAAAATGGAAGCGGAACCTATTGTATTTGAAAAAACTTTCACCGCCCCTGACCAACAAGTATGGGCGGCTATTTCAGAGCATACTGAAATGCAAAACTGGTATTTTAAGATGGATGCTTTTGAAGCCGTTGAAGGGTTTAAGTTTCGGTTTACCGGCGGTACAGAAAAAAACACTTACCTCCATTTGTGCACCGTTACTGAAGTTGTGCAAAAAAAAAAGCTTAGCTACACCTGGGAATACCAGAATTTTAAAGGCAGCAGCCTCGTTAGTTTTGAGCTCTTCCCTGCGGGAGAGCAAACTGTGCTGCGGTTAACCCATACCGGCGTTGAAACTTTTCCCAACGATAATCCTGATTTTGCCCCGGCTAATTTTGTTGCCGGCTGGGCCGAAATTATTGGCACAAACCTGGCCGAATATTTAGAAGGTAAACAATAATTGAAAAATTTAAGATGCTCCGCAAACTCACGTATTTCCTATTTTTTAGCTCGTCGCTGGCATTGATGCCTGCCGCATGCATTGCCCAAAATAACCCTAAACCAGTGCTGAACCATATTGCGGTTTACGTGGTTAATTTGCAAAACAGCACCGCTTTTTACAAAGATGTTATCGGTTTGGAAGAAATTCCCGAACCGTTTAAAGATGGCCGGCACACTTGGTTTACTTTGGGAAATGCCGGGCAACTGCACCTTATATCAGGTGCAAACCAAAAAACATTGCTTGACAAAAACTCGCATTTGTGCTTTAGCGTAAGCTCTATTGAAGATTTCATATTCCGGCTTGACCAGCGCAAAATTGATTATACCAACTGGGCCGGCAACAACAAGGCGCCAACTGTGCGTGTTGATGGGGTGAAACAAATTTACTTTCAGGATCCAGACGGCTACTGGATTGAAGTAAATAATGACCGGTAGTTGCCCGAAAGACCTGCTAATGATCTGCCGCTTTTATAATTCCGATAAAATGTCCTGAAGAGCCAACTCCAGAAAGCGGACGCTTTTATAAATAGTTTTTCGTAAATTTCATCTGCGTTCATATTTCCCTGGATTCTTCCTTCCCGTACTCAACATTTAGCCCAGAACGCTACCCTGCAATCAGATTTACAGTTCACCATTCTGACGCAATGCAAAAGTCATCAACCCTTGGTTGGATAATTATCTCGCTGGCAGGGTTTATACTGTTTATTGCCTTTTTTTATTTCCTGATAAATTATAGTGATCGGATTAATTTAACCACCCCGCTTTACTTTTTTCTGGTAGTGATTATCGCTTTAATTTGCACAGCGTTTTTATCGGGTGCTATGAAATCGGTAGCGAGATATCAGGTTGGTTCCCAAAATCGGAATTTATATTTATCCGGCCCGGCCGTTATCTTTTTCATTATTATTTATTTGGGATACCGGTATCGGCCAGAAACTGTCAAAGAAAATATACCCCTCAGTTTATCGGTTTTGTTCACCGGTGTGCCCGGTTCTGAAACTTCCATCAGTTCCGGACAGGTGCGTGTGCGTATAGCGCAATACAGCAGCATTAAAAAAATTGATAACGAAGCAACCGCGGTTTTTACCGGCATCAACCCTGATTATAAGGGTTTAAAAATAGATCTGAATGCCCGGGTGCCGGGGTACCGGGTAGTTGATACCACCGGTTTCAATTTAAGTGATTCTGCCAGTTACACCAATTTAACCATCAGACTGGAGAAGCAGCCCGACTCGGTGGCAATATCCGGAAACGTGATCCGTTTACTCGAAAAAACCGGGATTGCAGGAGCAAGGTTGCGGTTTGAAGGAGTTCGGAAAGCTTATTTTACAGATAGCCTGGGAGATTTTTCGGCAGTTTTGCCCTTTAAATCGGGCACAGAGTTACGCATTGTTGTAAGCGTAGGAAATAAAGAAATATACAATAGTTTAAGAACGCTGGATGAAAATGATTTTCTCAGAATATCAGCAAATTAAGAAAATTGTTGTGGGCGGTATGATGATTTTCTGCGGCTTATTAACCTGGCCGGCGATTGCCCAAACCACAGCTTATAAGTTCCGTATCCGGTACGGGAATTACGCTGCCCTGGCCAACAGCACATTTTTAATAAACGGTCAGCAGTTAACCACTGATCCGCAGGGAATTATCAGCCTGAGTATACCAAATCAAATCACCTTCGCCAATATTGGCAGCGCAGATTTGAAGCAATATACTATCCAATATCCGCCGGAAGGGCGTGCTAATTTGCCCAAAGACAACACGGTGTTTGTAGATATATATGTGGCAAAACCCGAGCCGGACATGCTGAGAAGGGCGGTGCGGGAGATTACCAGGGCAAACGCCGGCAGCGATGCACTTCTTCTGAAGAAATTACAGGAGGAGAGCCGACGCGGTTATGACTCTATCGTAGTACTGCTGAGCCGCCGAAGCCAGCCAGACGAAGAAGCGCTGGCTGCGGGGCGAATGGAATTCTTGCCCCTGGTTTCGAGTACACTTAACCAGTATTTAAATGAAGCAAAAGACGCCAATGACGCATTTTTAGCTTTGAGAAATTCGCTCGACAACGAGGCGGCTTTTAAACAGTTTGCAGATGCGATTATTAGCTATAACGCTATTTTTGAATTGCTCAATGGCAATAAAAGCACGTATGAGCAGGCCATAAATACCTATTGGAAAAGTAAAGAGTTAGCCATCAAATTTTCTAACGTAGTTGATTTCGCCATTGACGAAATACACAGACCTTATCTTTTGGAAATTAATTTCACTTTTTTAGACCGCATTTACCAATACAATCAGGAAGCGAATAAAGGCCGCAAAAAACAAATTGGAGCATTGCTGGAAGCTGATATTGCCCGGCATTCGGCAGCATTGGCCCGCCGCTTAAACATTTTGGGCGAGCGGGTTGCCGGATATAATACCCTGCTGAACAATAACGTAAGCTCGACAAATTAAGCGGGTTTTAGCATCGGCAAAAAAATTCTTTTATTAAATATAATAGCCATGAAAGCAAAATTGATGATCAACGCCTGCCTGTTTCTATTACTTATGGCAGGTTGTGGTAAGGATGGCGGCATTGCCGGCTTATTTATCCCCAACTTTTCAAACCTGTGGTTCAGTTCCCGCAATACTACTTTTCAGTTTAACCCGACGACTACAAACGTGAGCAAGGGCGAATTTACCGGCACCGAAGAAAACGGATTTAATGATTTTGAAGGTACGTTCAACAACTACGACATTGAATTTACCATAACTGAGGGAAATGAGAAAGGCGTACGCTACACAGGTAAATTCACAAAAGAAAATCCGCTTACGATGGAAGTTAAAGGAACCAATAACCAGGAGTTAACCATCAGTAAAAATTAAGTTTAACCATTAAATAAACCCTGTTAAAAAATTTGAAAGTAGATGATTGAGCCTGCCAGTATGAGAAAAAGGCCCTCATAAATCCATCTTTTTTTCCCCGCTTTCGCGAAGTAGTAAGCCATCAAAACCGCAGCAGGAGGTACGCAAAGTACAAAATGGTAAATCTTATAATCGGTTTTGAGATAAAAGGAAACCAAAGCCAATACAAACATGAAGAACAGCAGTTGAAAGGATTTTCGGGTTTGAACAAAACTTCTAAAAAAGCTGTTTTGCAACTGCAAAATTCCCATAACCAGTATCAGCGCAACCGGGATAAGCACTAAATAATCATACCAGTTGATATTGAAATTGACTGGAAAGCGGGAAGTTAAGGGAAGCCAGATAGAGTAGAATTGGTCCAGAGAATCATTCCAATAATAATATACGGCGAGGAAAAAGTAAATGGTAACAAAGCCGATAATTCCGGCAATCCATTCCCGCCAGTTAAAAGGCCTGAAAATTAAGAGGCTGATCCACAGTAAAGGCGCCATGGCGATAAATGGAAAATAGATCAGGGTTCCTGCGGCAATCATCATCCCGATATCAAACATCACAGGGCGCAACTCGGTCCGGCGGTAAATACTCAAAAGCTTTTCCGTCATCCACAATAAGATGAAATTACAAATGAGTGCGGGGCTAAGTAGAATGAACGGGGCAAACAGGCTTGTTGCTGATATGTACATTAATGCCGGCAAAAACGTAGGCTTGCCCAGCAGATTATATTGATTGATGATTTTATTAAAGATAAATGCCTGCACAATGGCGATAAGGAGTGCCGCCAAAATATTTGCGAATGGTGAAAGGGAATTTTCAAGAGGGATGCGGATCAGGAAGCGGGCGAAAGGCTCAACAAAATCCAGGTTAAACTGATCGGGCAGATCAATTAAAACTCCGAGTCTCAGAATAACCGCTACAACAATCAGCAAAAAAATATTTAACGGGTTTAAGCTCCGGAACTGCTCGATCATGCTATGAAAAGAAGTGCAACTTCTGGCCGCAATATTAAGATAAAAGGCCGGATGATAAAAATGGAGCTCCTTTCTGATGCCCCGCAATTAGATTATCAACAATCAATTGGGTCTCATCTTTAAAATCAACTTTCACTTCGAAAGGCCGCTCTATCCACTGATGAAGAGCGCTGATAAATGCAGAATTCAAATTGTGAATGACCGGAACGCCCAATTGCGCTGCCGCAGCGGCATTGCATTGCTGTTCAAACTGGTTTTTCATCGGAATCATCATCACCTTTTTTCCAAGAAAAAGTGCTTCGGCCGGGCCTTCAAATCCCCCGCCGGTAAGTAAGCCGTGAGATTGTAGCAGACTTTGATTGAATGCCTCATTCGAAACCGGATTGACCGAAACATTTTTATCGCGGTAGCTTATTTTAGAATGCTTGGAAAACACTTCCCACTTTACATCCGGGAACTGTGTAAAAAAAGGAAGCAGCAGCTTATCATCAAAAGAGGGCAGATAAACGGTGATATGCCCGCAGTCTGTAGGTTGCTGCTCACGAATTTCTCTGCGTATAACCGGCGTATGAATAAAGCTATCATAAGATTTAAAGTGAAAACCGATGTGATGAGTGGTAGGGGCGTAATAGGTAAATATCAATTCGGCCCAATTGTATTTAGTTGCAGGCCGGGGGGTTTTAGGCGAAATAAAGGAAGCCTGATGACTGAGCGAAACACTTGGCCGGTGTTGCAACTTACAGGCCCAGGCGGTTACAGGCTCAAAATCATTAATAATCAGATCATATTTACGCAATGGTAAGGATGAGATATCTTTTTGCAGCCGAAAAAGATTCATACTCCGGAAGGTTTTCCAATGATTCACGCTTCCCCGCTTGCCGAATATAAAGCTGAACCCGTGCAGCCGGTAGGCTACCGACTGATTTAAAGCAACATCGGCCTGCGTTCCGCTTATCAGCAAGTCAACCGTTCCGTGGTTTTGTAAATGCGGGATAATTTCCCTTGCCCTGCTGATATGCCCATTCCCGGTTCCCTGTATGGCAAATAAAATATTCATGTACCGATTTGGCGCTTCAATCAAATGTTTCAGCAGTTTAAGCCCGCTGAAGTATCAGGCCTAATATCTTGTTTTTTTATTATAAATGACCATGCGCTTCTGATTTCATCAGCGTAAGCAAACTTTGAATATTTAGTTTTGCCCGCAAATCTTCCAAATCACTCAGGTCTGCTTCAACATAATCATCACCAAACTGGTTGGGCTCATATCTGTAAACGGACCAGTTTCCGTTCGCATACTCCAGTGATGTTAAATTCTCAACCCAATCGCCGCTGTTCAGATACGTAACGCTGCCATGTTCATTACTAATAGTTCGAATTTCGGGCTGGTGTATGTGACCGCAAATAACAAATTTATAACCTTTTTCTATAGCCAGATCCGCGGCTGTTTGCTCAAAATTGTTTATAAACTTCACGGCGTTTTTAAAATGCGCTTTAATCTTTCTGGAGAAACTCATTTTCTCCCGGCCGCAGGCTTTGAGACACCAGTTTACAAAACTGTTCATCAAAATTAATGAATCATACCCTACAGCTCCCAGTTTGGCAAGCCCTTTAGAATATTGCATGGTTACATCAAAAACATCCCCGTGAAATATCCAGGCCTTTTCTGCTCCAATATTAATAAGCAATTTATTGCTGAGCGAAAATGAACCGATGCTGAGATCGGCAAACTTGCGCATCATTTCATCATGATTGCCGGTAAGATAATAAACCGGCACGCCTTCGGTAACAAATTTCATAATACGCCGCAGCACTTTCATATGCGTATCCGGCCAATACGATTTGCTGAACTGCCAGATATCAATAATATCGCCATTCAGAATGAGCATTTTTGGTTTTATACTTTTCAGATAGTTGAGCAGTTCCCGGGCGTGGCAACCGTATGTGCCCAGGTGTACATCAGAAATGATAACAATCTCTACATCTCTTTTAGACATTCGCCATTTGCTACGGATGCAAGTTTGCTTCCGCACGTAAAAGTAATTAATGGGTGTAACGGCCGTGTTAAGCCAGTATAAACTTATTGGGCGGGCTGGCTGAGCATTTTTTGAATGCGGATTAACTGCCTTTGATGATGTGAAGTATGAATTTGAACAAACCGTAGCCACTGCCTGGCGTTTAAAAAACCAAGACGGGGATGCTTTGCTTTTTGCGACGAAGAAGCTCTGCCAATTTGCGGTGTAATTTCGGCTAACCTACTTCTGAAAGCGCTGATGAGTTCGGCGGCTTCCTGGCGGGATATTTTTTTCACCATTGCTTCTAACCGGGCGGGCACTTTGAGTTTACCCGGCGGAAACCGGCCGGCAAAGAGGATCAAACCCGCTAACCAATGGATTTTTTTGGTTCTATGTTCGGCTTTGTCGGCAACACAGGTTGACACCGCCTTTAAAGAGTATAAGTTAGCCTGAAAAATATGAGAATAAACTTCGGCGTAAGACCAAACTCCTTCTGCCGGACATCTCAGAAATTCTTCTTCGCTGCTTATTGATCGCAGAAAGCGGTCGTACGCATCAACCGATTTTAAGATAGCCCGCTGTTGCGATGCAATGCTCATAGAATATTCATTAGTTCGTGCAAATTATAGATTTCCTGTTCTACGTCGGCAGGCTTTTCTTTCCGTTCGGGATTAAAATAAATCGCTTTTATTCCAAAAGCCTGGGCTCCGCGAATATCGGCCTCTATACTGTCGCCCACCATTAAACTTTCCTCTTTTGTGGCATCTGCGCCGTTTAAAGCGAATTCAAATATCGCCTTATCCGGCTTATTGCAACCCACACATTCAGAAATTACGATGCTGTTGAAATAGTTGGCCAAATTGGTACGCTCAATTTTCATCTCTGTTGATTCCTGAAAACCGTTGGAGATAAGATGCAACGTATACTTCCGGGAAAGATACGCTAAAGTTTCATGCGCCTGCGGAAAGAGGTTGGTTTTAGTTGGGCAAATACGCACATAATCTTCTTCAAAACCGGCGGGAACCTGGCTGGCGTCAACACCCAGTTCTATAAAGGTTTTAGAGAAACGGGTGTCGCGTAAAACTTCTTTGGTAATCATCCCTAAATGATAATTTGCCCAAAGTGCGTGATTGTTTTTTGTGTATGTTTCGATAAACCGATCAGCCGATTGAAGACCAAGCTCTTTTAAGGAGTGCATATGATACAATTCGTGAAGGGTTTCTTCTGCGTTACGGTCAAAATCCCAGATGGTGTGGTCCAGGTCAAAAAATATATGCTTTGTCAATTTGGTAATATGCTAAATGTGATAAATTGATAATCTGACAATTTGCTAGGTGCTAATGTGATAGTTTACTAATGTGGTAATTTGCTAATGTGATAATTTTGAAAGGCCTCAACCTATTTTTATTCCTTTATGCCGTAAGCCAAATCGCCGGCATCGCCCAACCCCGGCACAATATAGGCTTTGGTGGTCATTTCCTCATCAATTGCTCCCAGCCACAAGTGCGCATCGGGGAGGTTGGCCCGAACATGAGCCAGGCCTTCTGAACTGGCAATTACAGCGGCGATGTGAAGCTCTTTTATTTTGTACTGGCGCATCAATTCTTTGCAGCACAGAACCATGCTCATGCCCGTTGCCAGCATGGGGTCGGCTACAATTACCACTTTATCATTTAGGGCCGGTGTAGAGATATATTCCATTTCTATTACAAAGTTACCGCCTTTGGTAACTTTGCGGAAGGCAGAAATAAAGGCCGAATCCGCCCGGTCAAAGTAATTTAAAAAGCCCTGATGAAAGGGAACGCCTGCCCGCAGGATAGTAGCCAGTACCGGCATTTCATTCAAAACAGGCACGGTGGCGGTTCCCAAAGTGGTTTCAAAATCTGTATCGGTATAAGCCATTGTCTTGCTGATCTCGTAAGCAAAAATTTCCCCCAGCCGCTCCATGTTTCGGCGGAAGCGCATGGAATCCTGCTGTAGCTGGGCATCGCGTAGCTCGGCGATGAAATGGTTGCCGATTGATGAAGTATTGCTTAATAAAAAATCCATAGGCTTAAGGTTTAGCAGCTTGTTGAGGTTAATATAAAAGTATTACTCTATTTAAAATGGCCAAAAAGAAATTGTTAAAGGTTCTGTTACCTTCAATTATCCTGATTTTGTCATAAATCGCAAATCTTCCCTGGTAATGATCATCCTGCAAACTAAATCCCCTTTGGCAACGTAATTATATCGAACGTTTACATGGATGTTCATAAATAAGGTTTGATTCGGGGGAGTTGCTAAACAGCAACTCCCTTGTTTTTTACAACATTTTTTAGCGGCAAAGGTTATGTGCTTATCTAAAAAGCACTCCGCTAAGTTTTTTATCTTTGGCAATCCATGGAATTCAAGCTCACTTCTCAATATTATCCTACCGGAGATCAGCCGGAAGCCATACGCCAGTTGGTGCAGGGCGTAGAGAATAATGACAATTACCAAACTTTGCTGGGTGTTACCGGTTCGGGCAAAACATTTACGGTAGCCAATGTAATTCAACAAACCCAAAAACCCACGCTGGTACTCAGTCATAATAAAACTTTGGCGGCGCAGCTATACGGCGAATTCAAGCAATTTTTTCCGGAAAATTCAGTCAACTATTTCGTTTCCTATTATGATTATTATCAGCCGGAAGCATACATCGCCACCACCAACACTTATATAGAAAAAGATCTGCAGATTAATGAAGAAATAGAAAAACTGCGTTTACGAACCACCTCTTCCTTAATGTCTGGCCGCCGGGACGTAATTGTGGTTTCATCCATATCATGCATTTACGGAATGGGAAACCCCGAGGATTTTTCAAATTCGATATTCCGGTTCGCCATAGGCACGAAAATTAGCAGGAATGCTTTTCTTCACCGGCTGGTAGAGATTTTATACTCCCGAACCACAGCCGATTTTAAACGGGGAACTTTTCGGGTTAAGGGCGACACGGTGGATATTTACCCGGCCTATATGGATTTTGCGTACCGGGTTTCCTTTTTTGGTGATGACATTGAAGAGCTTACAGCAATTGATCCGGCATCGGGCAAAACCATTGAAAAGATGACGCACCTGGCCATTTTTCCGGCCAATTTATTCATTACTCCTAAAGACCGCTTTACGCAATCTATCTGGTCTATTCAGGAAGAACTGGAATCGCGAAAGCAGCAGTTTATAAATGAAAAACGCTTCTTAGAGGCTAAGCGGCTGGAGGAGCGGGTAAATTACGATCTGGAGATGATACGTGAGCTGGGCTATTGCAGCGGCATCGAAAATTATTCGCGTTTTTTTGATGGACGCATGCCCGGCATGCGGCCTTTTTGTTTGCTTGATTATTTTCCCAACGATTACCTGATGGTAATTGACGAAAGCCATGTAACCGTGCCGCAGATACGGGCCATGTATGGCGGCGACCGATCCCGCAAAATGGCTTTGGTTGATTATGGCTTCCGTTTGCCGGCAGCACTGGATAACCGGCCGCTCAATTTTAACGAGTTTGAAAAACTGGCCCCTCAAACGCTTTATGTAAGTGCCACGCCGGGCGATTATGAACTGGAGAAAACCGAAGGTGTTTTTGTAGAACAGGTAATCAGGCCAACCGGCTTGCTGGACCCAACCATTGAAATCCGCCCGGTGGTTAACCAGGTGGATGATTTATTGGATGAAATAGACAAAACCATTAAACTTGGCGACCGGGTTCTGGTAACCACCCTAACCAAAAGAATGTCTGAGGAGCTGACCAAATACATGGACCGCCTGGGGATAAAAGTGCGTTATATTCACTCTGAAGTGAAGACACTTGAACGTGTGGAAATTCTGCGTGGCTTGCGTTTGGGCGAGTTTGATGTTTTGATCGGGATCAATCTGCTACGCGAAGGATTGGATTTGCCGGAAGTTTCGCTGGTAGCGATTTTAGATGCTGATAAGGAAGGCTTTTTACGTTCGGAAAAATCGCTGATCCAAACCATTGGCCGGGCGGCCCGTAATGATCGGGGCCGGGTAATTATGTATGCCGATACCGTAACCGAAAGTATGCGGGTGACTATTGAAGAGACAGACCGGCGACGGGATAAGCAAATTGCGTACAACACCGAACACGGCATTGTGCCTAAAACGATCGGCAAATCGCGTGAAGCGATTCTGGAGCAAACATCCGTAATGGATTTCAAAGGCGGTGTTCAAAAAGCCTACGTGGAGAAAGAAATGACCGACAGCCTGGCCGCAGACCCGATAGTTCAATACATGAGCAAGCCCGAGCTCCAAAAATCAATAGAAAAAACCAAGAAGGAAATGGTGACCGCCGCAAAGGAAATGGACTTTTTACAGGCTGCCAAACTGCGTGATGAAATGTTTGCGCTGGAGAAAGTAATGGAAGAGCGGTTTAGTTAATTGCAGAAAATGCTCAGCCGTGATCACGGCAACTTATGCCGTTTTCGCATATTTTTAAAATTAGCAAGTGTTGGTATAACCGTTTTATGCCCGTTCAGCTCCTTGAAGTTTACCCCATTCTTTAAATTCCTTTCCGCCAGAATATTTTCCGCCTATCTGCATATCTTTACTTGCTTGGGCAGACCCAGCTGTCGGCGGCAAAGTTCCATTTCGTAATTTGGCAAGGCTTAATGCTCCCAAACCGAGTTTCTATCTGCTCATACTTTTGTTTGAATTGTTACTTTTTTCTGCTTTCAGTTTTGATTGTTTAGGTTACCCCGATGGCTTCATGCTTTTTCGTTATTTCGTCTTTTGTCCCAAAAATTAAATCCATCTTCTCACTTTTTTGCTGTACCTAATATACTCCTCGCCAAAATGTTTTCTCAAACGAGGTTCTTCGCCCAGAATTGTAAAAATGTGGAAAGCAATAAAGATAAAGAGCGAATAAAGGGATAATTCAATTGATTGAAAAATGATTGTTTCGCCAATTAATATCAGTGTTACACCAATATACATTGGATTACGCGAAAATTTATAGAGACCGGTTATCACTAACTTCTTTGTAGGGTCGGCTGGTGATAAAGTCCCCCGGCCCTGAACTGCAAAACTTATGATGCAGGTGAGCATTGTTATAAAACCAGTTACAAATACTATTCCTCCTGAATAATGATAAAATTTCAAGGGTTGAAAAAAGTTGTCATTTAATTTGTCGGCCAAAATCAAATACGGTATTAGGCCAGCTACTATACCGGGTTGTAAAACCGTGAAGATTAAGTTTCGTATGAGTAACGAAAACATTGTTAAAGTTTTAAAAAATCTCCGTCATTTATCAATGGCTTAACTTCATTTTCCGAAACGGAGCGATGAGAGCCAAAGTTGTCAGGTAATACGTAGAATGTGCACGCCTCTGACTTTTCTTCAGGCCTGCTGACCTAAGTTTGCTCATCTTCGTTTCCTTTGTCATATCCTTCATAATAATAGGATTGTTCTATGCCCTTAAAGATGATTTCCCTATTATCTATTTCGTTTGTTAAATTAGCACCGAGCAACGTTCTTAATTCCAAATCGTTAATAGGGCTTCGTTCCATTGCTTGCAAATAAAGTGCTTTGCTTATAAACTGCCAGTTTACTAATTTTTTCAATTTCAGTTTTAAGATCATATCCAACCATATTCGCATCGTTCTGCCGTTGCCTTCCATAAAGGGGTGGGCAATATTCATTTCCACATATTTGGCAATAATTTCTTCAAACGTATTTTCGGGCATTTGTTCAATTTTTACCAGAATCTCTTTCAAATACAAAGTGTTTGCAAATCTAAAACCACCTTTTGCTATGTTCACTGTGCGTATTTGTCCTGAAAAATCATACAGCCCGTCAAACAGATATTTGTGTATCATTTGCAATCCTTCGGTTGTGCCAACTTTAATTTTGTCTATGTCGCCAGTTTCAAATAAGCGATAAGCGTTTTCCAAACTTTGTTTATCTATGTTTTTCATGTCAGCTCAAAAATACTGTCAACAACACAAAACTAAAATTTCACAGAGATTTAATTTTATTATGCTTTTTTAGTCGTCATTTTTGTGGTTTGAGGATTCAGATGGAAGCAGACATAGTATCTCCGCAACCTACCAGAAAATCTTCAAAACTTTCGCAGACATTAACCATGGTTGCAAGAAGTTCGAGCCCTTAATCGCGGCTATTTGATATAGCCGTTACAAACGCAATTACACGCAGCAAACCTCAGTTATAAACTTCCGGAAGCAAACCCGGCCATTGCCCATCATTAAAGATCCCAGTAAGTGTTAAATTAACCTATTCAAATCAGCGCAGCAAAATGAGCGGACAGAACAGAAAAGACATTTTCCCAGGATTGGAGGTAGAAATTATCTTAAAAAAAGATCAGCGCACCGGTACCCGCACCCGTGGCATTGTGCAGGCGCTACTAACCAGTTCGGCATTCCATTCACGGGGTATTAAAGTGCGCCTGGAAGACGGGCAGGTTGGCCGCGTGGTTGAAATTATAGAGGAATAAAAGGGTTTCCGGCCTGGGGACATCCCCGCGATCAACCTTCCCAGGTCATAATTTTCCCCCGGTCTTCCATCTTCAGGCATTGCGCCAGCGTTTTTTCATCGTACTCCAACCCATATTGTTTTAGCACATCGGCGGGCACACCGTCCCAGGCGTTTGGCCGGTTGCCCTGGTATTTCAAATCTTCCAAACCCACTTTACTGGTAAAAAATCCGGTGGCGGTTAAGTCACGCATAGTTTTGAAAAATGAAACACCCTGACTCATTTCCGGGTCTTCCGTGGCGGGATACGCAATTTTTTCTACCAATTCAATCTGTTGCGCTTTAGTCGCTTCGGCGAAAGGCTTATCAAACAATTTAACCGATTTCAGATCCATCCAGCGCAAACCTCCACGCATCGGTACCTGATAGTGAGGCTGATCTTTCACTATAAACTCAATAAACGCAGGCACCTCCGCATCGGTTGCGCTGCCAGAAACTTCATCAGCCGGAATAATAATGTTCGCGAGCACGGCTATGGTTGCCAATTCGGCATCGGTAAAAAACTTTTCTTCCCGCAGTTCGGCATCGCGTTTTTCTTCCTCGGGTGTGCGTCCGTATTCGTCGGCGGCAGCCGTTGACTTTTGATCAGCAGCTTTATCGTCGGCGCAGCCTGCGGCCAAAATGGTTCCGACGCTTAATGAACCAACAGCAATTACTTTAAGAGATTTTCTTCTGTCCATGGTTTTATAGTTAATCGGTCAGATATTTTGTTTCTTCAACTCGTCAATAATATATTCAGATGCCCGCATGGAAAGTGCAAGAATCGTCCAGGTGGGGTTTTTATCAGCCTGCGATACAAAAGCGCCGCCATCAACCACAAACAGGTTCCGGCAATCATGCGCCTGATTGTACTTGTTCAGCACCGATCGTTTGGGGTCATCGCCCATGCGGGTAGTTCCCACTTCGTGAATAATGCGGCCAGGCGCTTCGATACCAAATTTTCGATCGGCTCCCGGTTTATCGCCCAGCGCAATACCGCCCATTTGCGTAATAATATCCTCAAAGGTATCCTGCATGTGTTTGTCCTGCTTTATTTCATGATCGCTCCATGTGTAGTTAAAGCGCAGCACCGGAATGCCATATTTGTCTACTACGTTGGGATCTATTTCGCAATAATTATCTTCCCGGGCAATACACTCGCCGCGTCCGGCAAAACCAACTGTAGAACCGTAGTAGCGGCGGTAGTCATTTTTTAGGGAAGCACCGTAGCCCGTGTGTTTTACTTTCGCTGCCGCGGATGGATACGTGCTGTACGAGCGCTCAATCCCGAAACCAAAACCGTAGGATGGCATGTTCAGTCCGCCCCAAAATTCAATATGATAACCCCGCGGAAAATCCAGCTTCTTGTTGTCTTTCCACCAGGGGATGTACAGATGCAAGCCGCCCACGCCGTCTTCATTATACATTTTACGATCCATCAGGCTCGGGATGAACGCTCCGCGTGAGGCGCCCGTAGAATCGTGAAGGTATTTGCCCACCATACCGCTGGAGTTGGCCAGGCCGTTTTGGTGGTTCTTTGATTTAGAATTCAGCAGCAACCGGGCTGATTCGCATGCGCTGGCAGCCAACACCACAACTTTGGCGTTCAGTTCATATTCCTGAAGATCACTTTTGTCTACAAAAGAAATGCCGGTAGCCTTGCCGCTATCGTCTGTAAGTACTTCGCGAACCATCGCGTTTACGTACAAATCCATATTTCCCATTTTCCGCACCGGTTTGATCAACACCGTTGAAGATGAGAAATCTGCATGCACCGAGCAGCCGCGGTTGCATTGATTACAGAAAAAACAGGATCCACGATCTTTGTTTACGGGCCGTGTTAAAATAGAAAGCCTTGAAGGTATAACCGGAATATCTATTTTCTCAGCGGCCTTTTTGATCATCAGTTCGTGTAACCGCGGTTTTGGGGGCGGAAGAAAAAACCCATCGGGCTCGTTGTAAATCCCTTCTTTGGTTCCAAATACGCCGATCATTTTGTCAACCCGGTCATAATATGGTTTTACATCATCGTAACTGATGGGCCAGTTATCACCAAGGCCATCTACGTCTTTGTGCTTAAAATCATTGGGCCCAAAGCGCAATGAAATTCTGCCCCAGTGGTTGGTGCGCCCGCCCAGCATCCGCGACCGGAACCAGTCGAACTCGGTACCTTTAACGCGGGTGTAAGGCTCGCCTTCAATTTCCCATCCGCCGTAGGCGGCATCAAAATCGCCAAAGGCACGCGTGGTGCCAGCACCTCGCCGAGGCGATTGATATGGCCATTTTAGCTGGGTCATCTGCTCGGGGTTTGCCGGGTCGTAGTCGGGACCAGCTTCCAGCAGGGCAACTTTCAAGCCCGCTTCGGTGAGCATTTTTGCCGCCATGCCGCCGCCTGCGCCCGAACCTACGATGCATACATCATACAATCCGCCTTTTTTCTTGATTTCAAAAGCCATATCCGATTATCAGTTTGAGGATGTAAAATCCATAAAAAACAAACCAACACCAAATAAGTGAAAGTTTTATTTTTTGAAAGCTAAAGCTTGAAGAATCCGTCATCAACAAAAAGACACTCCTGCACACAATTTATGCAGTTTCGGATGGTTTTAATTAAGCGGTTTGGGTGAAAAGCAGGCGCAATTAGAATCTCAGTTAAAGGTCATTCACAGATCATAAATCAATCCCGAAAGGAAAGCAGCAAACCATTTAAAAAAAATTAACGTTTATATTTGTACGCTATGCAGCTATTAAAATATCTTTTCATTATCATTTCTGTGTTGTGGTTGCTTAAAATGGTAGCCCGTATTTTGTTGCCCATGCTGTTTCAAAAGATGGTGAACAAGGCCCAGGACCAGGCAAACCAACGTTACCAGCAACCCCGTGCCGACGGAAAAATACGTGTTGATTACATGCCGCCGAAACAGAACGGTGAAAAATTAGATAAAGCGGGCGACTTTGTAGATTACGAAGAAGTGAAATAGGTGTTTGAGGTTGCACCGGTGAAGCCAATCAGTTCTTAATTTAAATGCGATTTTATTTTTTCATACAGGATGGCCGGAACAAATGGCTTCATAATGTAATCATTCATCCCGCTGTCAAATATTTTTGCCCGCTCGTTGGTTACAATAGATGCCGTTAAGGCGATGATTGGGAGTTTGCGGTAATAATCTCCGCTTAACTTTCTAATTTCCCGGGTTGCTTCCAAGCCGTCCATTACGGGCATTTGCAGGTCCATCAAAATTAAATCGTACGGAAGTTTCTTTACTTTCTCAAGCGCTATCTGTCCGTTTTCGGCAAAATCTACGGTTACGCCCCATTTACTCAACACTTTTTCTGCGAGTATCCGATTAATGTAATTATCGTCGACCACCAGGATTGAGGAGTTTAGTTTTAAATTCTTTGTTGTTCCTGATGCGACAAACTGACTTTGATTTGACTTCTCAAAATTGATGGTAAAGCTAAACGCAGAACCTTTTCCTATTTCGCTCTGAACGAAAATTGCAGAATCGTGAAGTTCCACCAGACTTTTGGTAATTGCCAGGCCTAAACCTGTTCCTCCGTATTTACGTGTAGTATCTGAACTGGCCTGAGTGTAGGTGTTAAAAATGTAATCTATTTTATCCGGTGCGATGCCTATTCCTGTGTCTGAAACTTCAAATCGTACGGCAATCCCAACGCCAGAGTCGCTTATCAGGTCCAGTTTGAGTTTAATTTCGCCCGCATCGGTAAACTTCACTGCGTTGCCCAGCAGGTTAATCAAAATTTGATAGAGACGGGTGTGGTCGCCTTTTACAAGCAAGGGGATACGGTGGTCTATTTCAGATTTCAAAATAATACCCTTCTCTACCGCCTTAAATTGTAGGGTATTGAGCGTTTGAGATACCAGCTCTTTAAGATTGAGGTCTGCTTTTTCAAGAACCATGTTCCCGGTCTCAATTTTTGTAAAATCGAGCACGTCATTGATTAGCGTAAGCAGGTTCTGGGCAGAAAAATTCAATATTTTCAGATTCTCCACCTGAGATTCGGTGGGGTCATCTTCCATCAGCACATGCGTCATCCCGATCACGGCATTTAAGGGCGTGCGTATTTCATGACTCATCACCGAAAGGAACGCTTCTTTTGCCTTGCTCAGTTGCAGGGCTTCTTCGCGGGTTTTAATCAGTTCCTGTTCAATCAGTTTGCGTTCGGTAATGTCATTTACAATTTCCAGTTGCTGCTCAAAGCTCCCGTCGGCGTTAAACGTTGGCGTGTTGGATATAGAAAGCCAAATGGGCGTTTGGTCTTTCTTGTAAGAAAGCACTTCCACCGTTGATGGTTTTAGTTCAACAGATTGCTTACGGGACCACTCAATCCGGGTGATATCCGTTTCTGCACCGGCCAGAAAGTCGCCGGGGCGCTGGCCTTTTATTTCCGGTAATGTATATCCGGTAAGCAGCTCAAAAGCCTCATTTACCCATCTAATCTTCCCGAGGTTATCACTTATAACCACCCCGTTAACCGTTTTACTGGCTACCAGCGAAAGTAAGGTTAGCTGCTCCTCGGCCTTTTTGCGTTCGGTTATGTCAACAATAATTTCTACTTCTTTTTCAACGTCACCATTTTTATCCAGAATGATGGAGTTGAAGATAGAAACCCAGATCGGCTGTCCGTCTTTGCGGTAGCAAAGCAGATCAACTTCAAATGATTTTTTCTTTTTTGTGAGCTGCCGGGCTCGCTCCAGCGTATTCAAATCGGTCTCCTCGCCTTTCAGGATGTCGCCCAGCTTATTTCCTTTTAAATCGGCAATGTTATAACCGGTAATTCGCTCTACGGCTTCATTGGCCCATATCACGTTATTATCGCAGTTGCTGATGATTACGCCATTATCAACTTTGCTGGCGGCAAGTGATAGCATCTCCAGGTCTGCAACCACTTTTTTCTGGTAGGTAATGTCGCGTCCGTTGGCGTACCATTTCCCGTCATTAAATGCAACAGACCAGCCAACCCATTTATGCCCTCCAGATTTTGTTAACACCCGGGTTTCTACCTCGAAAAACTTCACGCCTTTGCGCAGTTTATCCTCGATGACCGGTATTAAAGCGTATGTGTCTTCTTCGGGAAGAAAATGCCAGATCGGATGGCCAATAGATTCCGCAACCGTATATCCCAAAATTTTCTCAACCGAGCGGTTAACCATCAGGATGTTTGTTTGCCGGTCCATTACACAGTGTAGCTCCGGCGAACTATCAAACATGCTATAGATTTGCTGGTATTTGTTCAGCGTGTCTTTAATTTCCCGATTGCTTTTGCGCATTTCCAGACGCGAAATAACTTCGGCCGCAAGGATTCTAAGCGAATCTTGTTGCTGGGCATCAAGTTCGCCCGGCTCGGTATCTAATACGCAGAGAGAACCAATACGGTATCCTTCCGGATTAATCAGCGGAGCTCCGGCATAAAAGCGGATATAAGGCGCATGGTTAACCAGTTCGTTATCACTAAAACGCTCATCAAGCAGGGCATCCTTTATCTGGAGTACCTCATCTCTTTCAATGGTGTAGGTGCATACGGCTTCGTACAACATCACCTGATTCAGCTTGATACCCACTGATGATTTTACCCACTGGCGCTGGTCATCAATAAAGGTGATGAGTGCGAACGGGGTTTTACAGATGTAAGCTGCTAAGCGGGCTATAGAATCAAACTCCTGTTCGGGAAGCGTATCTAAAATGCGATAATCCAGAAGCGCCTTTAATCTCTGTTCTTCTATTACGTTAGGCCCGTTTGCGCTCATATATTCTTCAGGAAGCTCGGAGGTAAACTATTTGTATAAGGGGTGCTTCTCCATCATCTCTTCAATCCTCTTACGTATTTTTTTCAGATTAGGTTCATTCTCCGCATCGCAAATAACTTCATCTATCAGCTCCACAATTTTTTCCATGTGCTTTTCTTTCAAACCGCGGGTAGTAATTGCGGCGGTACCCACACGAATTCCGGAAGTTACAAACGGCGACTTATCGTCAAATGGGACCATGTTCTTGTTAACAGTTATACCGGCATCTTCCAAAACCTTTTCGGCCAGCTTTCCGGTAATATTTTTATTGCGCAGATCAATCAGCATCAGATGATTATCTGTGCCGCCCGAAATTAAATTGTACCCCCGGTCTACCAGGGCTTTGGCCATTGCCGCCGCATTTTTCTTTACCTGGATAATGTATTTCATGTACTCTTCGCTTAAAGCTTCGCCAAAAGCAACTGCCTTTGCGGCGATGATGTGCTCAAGCGGACCACCCTGGGTACCGGGGAAAACCCCGCTATCCAGCAAAGCGGACATCATGCGCAATTCTCCTTTTGGAGTTTTGAGTCCGTAAGGATTCTCGAAATCTTTTCCCATAAGTATCATTCCGCCACGTGGCCCGCGTAAAGTTTTGTGCGTGGTAGTGGTTACCACCTGGCAGTGCGGAAGCGGATCGTTCAATAATCCTCGGGCAATTAAACCGGCCGGGTGTGAGATATCGGCAACTACCAGCGCTCCAACCTGGTCGGCAACTTCCCTTATAAATTTATAATCCCAATCCCGGGAATAAGCCGATGCTCCGCAAATAATAACCTTAGGCTTTTGGGCAAGGGCTACTTCTTCCAGTTTCTTATAATCAATAAGTCCGCTTTCGCGATCAACGCCGTAAAAAAACGGCCTATAAAGTTTGCCCGAAAAATTAACCGGCGAACCGTGGGTTAAGTGTCCGCCGTGCGATAGGTCGAACCCCAATATTTTATCGCCCGCGTTAAGCAATGCCAAAAACACGGCTGCGTTGGCCTGAGCGCCCGAGTGCGGTTGAACGTTGGCCCAGGCAGCGTTAAAGAGTTGTTTTGCCCGCTCAATCGCAATAGTCTCAATTTCATCCACCACCTCGCAGCCACCGTAATAGCGTTTGCCCGGCAGGCCTTCTGCGTATTTGTTGGTTAATGCAGAGCCGGCGGCTTCCATCACCTGCCTGCTTACAAAGTTTTCTGACGCAATAAGTTCAATACCCGTTTCCTGGCGCTCCACCTCTTCGTCTATCAGCTTAAATACAAGTTTATCTCTCTTCATTTATATCTTTTTTATTCATTAAAGGGCATCGGCTAACGCGATAATTTATAGCAAACTTACGTAATATCAGCCATTTTCATGAGTTTTTAGGCTGAACGGAAAAATTGTTAAAACCCAATCCGGTTTGGATGGAAACCAGTTCTTGCTGCAGCAATTCAAGCATCGCCAAAAAGTTGTATACGAAGTGAACTTTGTTATCCGAGAGTTTCAAGAGTGAGTTAAAATTTAAATTGTTGTTGATGTTGATCAGATTCAAGATAAGTGCTTTTTGATTTTCTATACTGTATGGGTATTGAATTACCGTATGCACCGGAGCCTCACTTCGCTTTCGGCGCCGAGCCAGCACGCCTTCATATACACGCATCAATTTGTAGAGGTTAAAAGTCTCCAGTTCCTCACCGGGTTCGGTTTCTCCAGCGGCCAATTGGCTAT